>MGCP01000025.1:13856-15572 GCA_001790455.1 Candidatus Saccharibacteria bacterium RIFCSPHIGHO2_02_FULL_47_12 | reverse complement strand
GACTTTGGCAGAGTACTTTCGTGACGAACTGGGCAAAGACATCTTATTCTTTGCAGACAACATGTTTCGCTTTGTCCAGGCCAAAAATGAGCTGTCTACCATACTTGGCCAGATTCCTTCAGAGGGCGGCTACGAACCCACCATATTTTCAGACATTAAATCTTTAGAAGATCGGCTAACTTCTAGCGACAAAGGCTCGATTACCGCAGTCCAAACCATTTACGTGCCAGCAGATGACCTTAGTGACCCAGCAGTGCAGATGATCCAGCACGAGCTGGACTCTACTATAGTGCTGTCGCGTAAAGTAGCAGAACAGGGCATACGCCCGGCAGTAGACCTTATACGCACCAGCAGTTCATTGCTGGCACCAGAGATTGTGGGCGAACGCCACTATATTTTGTCTGTTCAGGTTCAGGCGTTGCTGGCCAAATACGAGCGTCTAAGGGGCATTATAACCATCATTGGCGAAAACGAACTGTCGCCGCTAGACCGCGGTGACTACGCGCGGGCCCAAAAGCTTATAAACTACTTCTCTCAGCAGATGTTTGTGGTGTCTGACCTAAACGGCCGGCCAGGCGAGTTTGTGTCGCGCGAGGACATGCTAAAAGATGTAGAAGAGATAATTGTTTAGCATGGCACATAAGGCAGAACAACAAACGCAGCAGTTGAGCATTCGAGCCAAGGTGTATTCGCCGTTCAAGGTTTATTTTGATGACAATGCTCTGAGTATTTCGGCTGTAAATGCTACCGGCCCGTTTGATATTTTGCCGCGTCACCACAATTTTATAACCTTGCTCTCACCGTGCGAGCTACTTATCCGAACGCCTCGAGGCGACCAAAAGATCCGCATAAGCGGCGGCATTATGCACGTCAAGGCAGACAAAGTCACAGTTTTCCTGGACGTGTAACACTAGAATAACAGAGGTAACAGTGGTATAATTGCCAAACTATGGCCAAGAAAGTATTTGTAGGTCTCAGCGGAGGCGTTGATAGTTCTGTAACGGCTGCACTTTTGAAACAGCAGGGCTACGATGTCACGGGTGTTTATATGAAAAACTGGACTCAGGATATGCCCGGGTTTCCCTGCCCGTGGAAGCAAGATTTCCAGGATGCCAAACGCGTAGCGGTGCAGTTAGGGATTGACTTTAAAGTTTATGATTTTCAAGATGAATATCGCCAAAAAGTTGTGGACTACATGGTGGCAGAATACGTTGCTGGCCGTACGCCAAACCCAGACATTATGTGCAACCAAGAGGTAAAGTTTAAGCTGTTTTTAGATGTCGCTTTAGAAGACGGTGCTGACTATATTGCCACTGGCCACTACGCCCGCGTTGTGAAAGGTCCGTCCTTTCACAGCTTGGCAAAAGCCAAGGATAAAAACAAAGACCAGACATATTTTTTGTACCGCGTCACAGAAAACGCACTTAAAAAGACGCAGTTCCCCATTGGTGACTACACCAAACCGCAGGTGCGCGATCTGGCAAAAAAGTTTGGACTTGCTACAGCCGGCAAAAAAGAAAGCATGGGCATTTGCTTTGTAGGCAAAGTAGGTATCAAAGAATTCCTGCTGCACGAACTGGGTCCCGGGAAGCCCGGTAAAATTATTGATTCCAAAGGCAAAACCGTTGGTGAGCACGATGGCGCCATATTCTACACCGTAGGCCAGCGCCACGGGCTAGATGTGGGGGGTGGATTGCCGTACTACGTGACCAGCAA
>MGCP01000025.1:6709-13835 GCA_001790455.1 Candidatus Saccharibacteria bacterium RIFCSPHIGHO2_02_FULL_47_12 | reverse complement strand
CTATGTAACGACGGATTTGCAAGACAAAAACCTCTGGAGCAAAGAAATCAAGCTAACAGATGTTCACTGGATAAATTCGCCCCCGTTACGGGGTGCCACCTTGATGGTGCGGACGCGGCACAGGGCACCGCTAATAGAATGTGAGCTACATCACAGAAAAGATGTGATAACGCTCACGCTTAAAGACGAAGTCCGCGCCCTAACACCCGGCCAATCTGCAGTAATCTACCAAGAAGACTTAGTCTTGGGCGGCGGCATTGTCACCTAGTGGAGGTTCAGTAGCTTCAGCCCCACTAACTATTCCCGTTATAATCTCATGAAATGACTGATGAAACGCCTGTCTGTTTGAAATGCAATCATCTATTTGCTTAGAGTAATCTACCGCTTTATCGCCCAATTTTTTGCGTTCAGATAGTATGAAAGGATCACTTTGTTTAGCGGCAGCAATTTCTTGTAGTTGAGCTGGGGTAGCCTCTCCGAATTCTCTGATTACATTAAGAAAGCTTGGATGTACAGAAAGCACATCTATGGGCTCTATAATATCTTCAACTTCGCACAAGCGGTGCAGTAGACCCCACATTCTTGGCGATGTTTCCTCACCTGCGTTTAAGCGTCCACGTAATCGCTCAAACACAGCCTCGCGCAACATGAAGACCTCTTCTTCGTCGACTGCTCTAATATTTATGGTTCCATTCCTGTTAAAACTCAGTTCCATGAAGGTATTATATAATAAAACCACAGAACATCAAATATATTTGTGGTGACCTTTATTATAAAGGCTTCGACCAAGATGCGGAGAAGTGTGAAAAGATCGAGGTGATTGGCAGGGTAGCGGAGCAAATTGCTTTTGCAGGGCGTAACCTTGCAATCGTGGGATAGTGTTTGCAGGAAAAAACGAGGTAAAATACCAGGGAATGTTTGGAAGCAATCAAAAATCAACCTGCAGAAAAAAGGCTCGCTACAGCAGCGAAGCTGCGGCTAAGGCTGCACTAAACAAAATCAACCCCAGCCGCAAACCGGGCAAGCCCAGACGAGCCTACAAATGCCCAAACTGCGGCAGCTGGCATTTGTCATCAAAACCCAGAATATAGAGAAAACCCCAAAAGGTTTCTAAACCGCAGGTAGCTTGATCGGTCTATTTCATTAATAACAGTCCAACTACGGCAATAATGCTGCCAATTATTTTCCTTGTCATATCTTGTCGTTCTTTTAGAATAATTGCTGCGGCGGCAAAAACCACCACTACTTTAAAAGTCGTAACAGATGAGACAACGCTTAAATTACCAACAACTTGGAGTAAGATAACCCAAGACAGTGCTTGCAAAAAGCGCAGGCCCCCGGTTATGGCAGTGTCTCTTAAGTTATATGTTGTATGACTTTTCCATATATAGGAGGCAATTCCAAGACCTGCGACCTGAGACCACCAGCTCAATAAAGTGCCCGCAGTAAATCCGGTTGTCTTCATAAGAGCCCGCTCCGCACTTAGACATATTCCCAATGCGATACCACTAATGACTACCAACCAAAAATACTTATCAAACGAAAACTTGCCCAAACGGTGTTTCTTAGACACTAAAAGCATGGCGAAAAGCAAAAAGAGGGTTCCAATAATCTGTAAAGCCTCGAGGCCTTCGTTTAGAAACAGTGTTGCTATGACTATAGTGACTGGGGTGTACACATTACTGACCAATGTACTCACACCTGCATCAACATGCTTCTGTGCCGAAAAGTAGCTGACGAAATAAGCTGCTCCAGACACCGCACATACCAGAGCGAGTAGTCCAAGTTCTAGGGCTTTTCCGCGTAGTTGAAACGGAGAAAAGAAAACCAAGCTTAAACCACCAATTGCGGTAATAAGCATGACACGAAAGGCAAAGTCAATTTGGCCACCACCGTCTTTTTTGGTAGCCAACCAGCGTCGCTGAAGCGGAGAAGCACTTGCCGCTATAAAATAGAACAAATAACTTAGCAAGATTGCCATTTGGTGCCATTATAACGCTTTTTGCTATAATTCCCTCTGATGACTGCACAAGAGATTCGCAAGGCTTATTTAGATTTTTTCAAAGATCGTGGGCATGTAGTAGTGCCACGAGCTAAGCTGGTACCCGACAATGACCCCACTACACTGTTTACCGGTTCTGGCATGCAGCCGCTTTTGCCATATCTTTTGGGTGAGAAGCACCCAGCGGGCAAGCGGCTTACAGACAGCCAGACATGTTTCCGCGCCGACGATGTGGATGAAGTGGGCGACAACCGTCACACCACATTCTTTGAAATGTTGGGCAACTGGAGCCTAGGCGACTACTTTAAAGCAGAACAACTGCCGTGGTTTTATGAATTTTTGACTGAAAAGGTCGGGCTAGATCCAAAACACCTGTATGTAACGGTTTTTATAGGAGACGAAAAGAACAAAATTCCTAAAGACACAGAAAGCGCCCAAATCTGGCAAAAACTGTTTAGTCAGAGTGAAGTAGAAGCAGAAATAGTAGAAATTGGTAGCGAAGTCGACGGTTATGAGAAGGGAATGCAAAACGGTCGCATTTTTTATTACGACGCTTCTAAAAACTGGTGGAGTCGCGTGGGCAAACCAGAAAACATGCCGGCCGGCGAGCCTGGTGGGCCAGACAGCGAAGTTTTTTATGAATTTACGGAGGTGGAGCATGACCAATCTTTTGGTAAGCATTGCCACCCCAACTGTGACTGCGGCCGGTTTTTAGAAATCGGCAACTCTGTGTTTATGCAATACATCAAAACTGACGATGGCGGGTTCAAAGAATTGCCCCAAAAGAACGTGGACTTTGGCGGCGGGCTGGAGCGTATTGCCGCAGCAAGCATAAATAGTCCTGACGTTTTTAGGATTGACCTGTTGTGGCCCATCGTAGAAAAGCTGCAGGAACTTTCTGGCAAAAAGTACGAAGATCACGTAGAAGCCAAGCGCATCATAGCTGACCACATGCGAAGCGCTGTATTCATGGCAGCAGACGGAGTAACGCCTAGCAACAAAACCCAAGGTTACATATTGCGCAGACTGCTGCGCCGGGCAATTCGCCAGGCTCATGAGCTGGGCATAGAAAGCGGGTTGTTTGAGGCTATCGCGCCAATAGTAGTGGATATGTACCGAGGCCCGTTCCCAGAAATTGCAAAAAATGAAAAAACCGTCATAGACGTGCTGGAAAAAGAAGAAAAGCTCTTCCGCCAGACTCTGAAAAAGGGTCTAAGAGAGTTTGAGAAATTAAGATCTAGCGGTCCTTCTCTCTCGTACCCACCTACTGAAGATAGAACATCTACGCATGTGACTATTGAGGCAAACCTTGCGGGTGAAACGATATTTCTTCTATATGATACCTATGGTTTTCCGCCAGAACTTAGTGTTGAAGAAGCGACACAGAAACACATCCCTGTAAGTAAAAAGTGGGAAGAAGAATTTAATAAAGAAATGGAAAAACAGCGTAAACGTTCACGAACCGCTGCGGCTGGTATGTTCAAAGGCGGCCTAGCCGAACACTCTGAGCAGACCATAAAGTACCACACAGCAACGCACCTGATGTATAAAGCGCTGCGCCTTACGCTGGGCGAACACGTAGAGCAGCGCGGCAGCAACATTACAAATGAACGGCTGCGGTTTGACTTTAACCATCCTGCCAAAATGACGCCCGTGGAAATTGAAAAAGTAGAAAGCATTGTAAACGAACAGATTGCCAAAGACTTGCCAGTTACTTGGAAAGAGATGCCCACCAAAGAAGCACTGGCCACTGGAGCGCGCGGGCACTTTGGTGAAAAATATGGCGACACCGTAAAAGTTTACATAATGGGCCCGGAAGACAACCCCTACACTATGGAGCTTTGCGGCGGCCCGCACGTAGAACACACCGGCACGCTGGGTGAGGGTGGCAAGAAGTTCAAAATTATAAAAGAAGAAAGTTCCGCGGCAGGAATAAGAAGGATCAAGGCTGTCCTAGAATGAGCCGCCGGTACCCCGACACCAAAATCTTGATGTTCCGTAATCTGATTGCAGACTACTTCACTTCAGGATTTGATGCGGGGCAAGTCCGACGCATCAAAGCGGTTCTAGAATAAAGCCCTTTTACGCTTTGTAAAAAGTAGAAAACTGGACGTCCGGGTCGTTAAGCAAGGGAGATGCAGGGTCAATGTCCAGAGTTTTAAATTGTGGCAACTGAACGGCGGCACAACCAAGCTCTCGTAACACGCGCGGCTGTTTTTCGCATAGTGTCCACGCTTGAAACAACACATCCGGATCAACTTGATCATTTGCTACAAGTCTCCACAAAACGGTGCGCGACCTAGTTTGATTGGTAGTATCTGCAGCGGCGTAAGATAAAGCTCTTCTCTGGCTTTCTGCGCTGGTGCTCGAGGCATCTGATAAAAGAGATATGTACCCTGGCTCCAGAGCTTCAGATAAATAATCTTCAGACCATTCACCGACCTGCTGACACCATTCAGCCGTTTGTTTAGTGTGTGAATCCCACTCCGAACGTGGTATTGTTTGCGAATTATATACGGCAATTAGCAGTGCATTTACGGCGAAGATTGAGTCGAGTTGCCCCTCGTCGATTAGCCCTTTGTCTAAAAGAGCTTCCATTTTCTCTGAAGGTAGCTGAAGGTCAAACACATCGCTATGCATTACAAGTGTTGATAGGAAAGATCTTGTTACTGAGCGTTTTCCTCCAAAGCTGCGTTTGAGTGCATAATGGCTGCGGTTGGCTCTGATGTCTGGCCTATTAGTATCACCGTCTTGTTCTGCTTGCATTAGTGCAACAAAGTCCGCGCTGCCCTCATCTCTTACATGAAGCCTTTGACGTTGATGCGTAGCAATTACATCACCCGCCAGACCGCTTTGCTCGTGAATAATGACCCCGTCTATTGCAGAGTGCAGGCCGCGCGGTGAATTTACAACATAATCATAGAAATCACCAGCTGAGAACAGGTGCTCTTGTACTCTCGTATTCTGAACCAGACCTTTAACAACATAATCCTTACCAAAAGTAATAAGATCAATATCGCTAAATGGACCGAAAGCGCGGGCAACAGAACCATATAAAAGTCCCGGTTGGTCGGCGGGTAGTCTTACTTCAAGTTCATCAACAACCTGCTGCCGGGCTAGCTCATAGTCATGTAACTTTTCAAGACTCATGGGCGGCAAGTTCCTTTGTGCTTAGATCTAACGATTCAACACCGTGTACATCACAAATCTCACAATTTTGCGCATCCCACTCCTGAATCCCTAGGTCAATTACAGTAGAAAGCGGAATTTCGGAGTATTCCGTTGGTTTGCAGCCGCTACTATTTAACAGAGAAACTAAACCAACTGGTTCTATACCCGCTTTCCTCAAAGAGCTCAGAGCAAGACCCAGATTTCTGCCGGTCACAAAGTTATCTTCTATAACTACTGTGCGGTCAGTATTGTCGGCAGGACCTAATAGCTCAGACGTGCCATGCTTTTCAAGGGTTATTACTGGCACACACATTAAAATACCAAGATGTCTGGCTACAATGGCTGCAGATTTTTCCTGTCCTACTAGTACGGTTGGATCCATATCCTCAACCATTGGTTGCATATGTCCAATCAGCCTGTCTAGTAATGAAGTATCAGAAAAAAGCTTGGCTTTTTGCAGCCGGCCGCTAATATGTACGTTTTTCCCCTTTCTTCCAGAGAAGTGGCCGCGTTCGACTAAACCCTTTGCGTCTTGGCTGATGTGGGCTGATGAAATAGCTATACTCACAGAAATATTATATAATAATAAGCGACCAAATTATAGACTGTAAAAACTAGGATGAAAACTGCCATCCAGCCAAACACTAAGGCACGAAGCCTATGCTAGAATAGATTATGGAATTTATATATAAACGTGCCCACCCAGATATTCCGGGCGGGCCGTTTTTAGATACTACCGAAATTGTTTTTCCTAAAATAGAAGATGTCACACCTGAAGATATAGAAGTCGACAACAATTTACGCATTCAGCTTGAGCTACTTTTGCCGAAATATAGTAAAGAACTACCAGTTGATGAAGAGCAATTTCCAGAGAGGATAATCTTAATTGGCATAGTACATAGACGGGTTATTCATAGGCTCCTTCGTGATGAACCGTTAGTAATGCCAAGCCCAGAACTGCAAGGCCCGATCATAGAAGACGTTCCTCTCTAGAGAGTGATATAATCAATAGCGTGTTAGACAAGATAAAAACCCACGCCGCGTCGCTAAAGACCAAAGTCGCCAGTTCCAAACAAAATACCGGCCAGCATATTGTGGCGCTAGACATCGGTACAGAAAATGTCAAAGCCATAACTGCCAGACTGACAAATGATGGTTTGGAAATAATTGGCTCGGGTAGGGCACACCAAAATTTGTCAGACATGCAAGCCGGAGCTATAAGCGACATTGCCGGCGTAGTAGCAAACTGCGATAAAGCTCTAACAGAGGCCGAGCAGCAAGCCGGTGTGAGCGCCCGCAGCGCCATAATTGGCATTGCCGGCGAGCTGGTAAAAGGCACTACCATATCTGTACGCGCCCGCAGAAAGGACGCAGACAAAGAGATTGATGTAGACGAAGTAGAGCGCATAGTAGCTGCTGTGCAGGAACGCGCACAAGAAAAGGCCAAAGCCACGCTAGCATGGGAGCTAGGCGGCAAAGAGGTAGAGATCCGCCTGGTAAACAGCGCACTGGTACGCATAGAAATAGATGGCTACCCGGTCACCAACCCCGTAGGATTTAAAGGCAAAGAGGTCATGGTGCAGCTTTATACCGCCTTTGCGCCCATGATCCACATAGGCGCACTAGAACGTACCGCCAAAGAGCTGGACCTGGAACTGCTGGCTGTGGCGGCAGAACCGTTTGCGGTGGCTCGCTCTGTGGTGGGCGACGACGCCAGCGCCAGCATGAGCGCCATACTTATGGACGTGGGCGGTGGAACCACAGATATAGCTGTTATAAATGACGGCGGCGTGCAGGGCACCAAAATGTTTGGCATAGGCGGCCGAGCCTTTACCAAGGCAATTGAACGCGACCTGGGCGTGAGCTTTAGCCAGGCAGAAGAGCTAAAGATTGGTCTTTCTACCAACAAAACTCCCCAGGCCAAAGTACCAGACATAGAAGACTCGCTAAAAA
>MGCP01000025.1:2555-6682 GCA_001790455.1 Candidatus Saccharibacteria bacterium RIFCSPHIGHO2_02_FULL_47_12 | reverse complement strand
CTGGCGCTAGGTGAGTTTACCCAGCTAGATAATTTGCCCAACCGCATATTGCTGTGTGGCGGCGGTTCCAGCCTAGATTTGCTGGTTAAAGAACTAGAAGAGACCGATTGGTACCGAGAACTGCCATTTACCCGCCGGCCCACTGTGCAGCACATACAGCCAGAACAAGTGGTAGGAATTGTTGACAAAACAGGGGACGTGGCTGATCATACATTCATAACCGCAATGGGCCTGCTTCGTGTTGGTTTAGACACTTTGGCCGGGCAAGATCCGGCAAATAGCAGCGGCTCGGTGCGGCAAAGGATGGATAGGATACTAAGGGTATGAGTTCGGCCGAAAAAGAAACCATATATGTCGATATAGACGACGAGATAACTACCATAGTTGACAAGGTCAAAGCTAGTGACCGTAAAATTGTGGCTTTGGTGTTGCCCAAGCGCGCATCGGTGCTGCACAGCATAGTCAACATGAAACTGCTCAAACGCAGGGCAGATGGCGTTGGCAAAAGAGTGGTGCTGATTACCTCGGAAAAGAGCCTGCTGCCTATTGCCGGCGCGGTAGGGGTGCACACGGCCAAAACTCTGCAGTCCAAACCTGGCGTACCACCACCACCGGAGATTCCAGAATCTGGCGAAGACGAAGTGCTAGAATCTGAACCCAGCGAGGACCTAGACAAGTCAAAGAGTGTAGGCGAGCTGGCAGGTAGCAAAGACGAGGCAGAAACAATTGACATAGACGATGAGGAAGGCGCTGCAGCTGGCGCGGGCGCTGCCGAACTGGACAAAGAAAAATCAAAGCCCAAGATGCCAAAGATTAAGATTCCAAACTTCAACAGCTTTAGGATAAGGTTGTTTGCGGGCATTGGCGCGCTAATATTGCTTATAATCTTTTTGGTCTTTGCTACAAAAGTGCTGCCAAAGGCAAAAATAATTGTAAAGGCAAACACCAGCACAGTGGCGGTCAACCCCACATTTACGTTAGACAGCACTGCCAAAGCAGTAGACGTTGCGGCAGGGGTTGCCCCGGCAGAGCTAAAAGAGTTCAAAAAGAGTGATTCCCAGCAAGTGACAGCTAGTGGCCAAAAAGATGTGGGTACAAAAGCGACAGGAACAGTAACCATGTCTATTGCCTGTTCAGATGTAAGCGGCTCGGCACCAACAATTCCGGCTGGTTCAGCAGTAAGTACAGGGGGCCTAACATTTATAACCCAAGAAGCAGTTAGTCTGACGTCGCCAAGCTTTTCCCCTTGTAGATTTAGTGGAACTGCGGATGTTGCTGCGCAGCAAAACGGTGATAAGTATAACATTCCTGCTGGCCAAAGCTTTACTGTAGCTGGTTATTCTAAAGTTACCGGTACAAATAGTGGCGCAATGACTGGCGGTATGAGCAAGATTATCAAAGTAGTGGCCCAGGCAGACCTGGATGATGCAAAGAATAAGATAGTCCAAAAAACCCAAGACGAAGCAAAGAAAAATCTGTTTGACCAGTTCCAAACGGCCAGCAAGCAGGGGATTGTAGAGACAATATCTAGCGGCAGCCCGGCCATAAAGAGTTCCACGGCTGTGGGGGCAGAGGCAGAAACCGTAACGGTTACAGCAGACATAACCTACACCATGCTGGGCGTGTCTAAAGACGACCTAAAGCAATTTATAGAGGCCGATGCTAAGACCAGAGTAGATACCAACAAGCAGCCTATCCAAGACTACGGCCTAGACACGCTAACCTTCCAGCTGCTAGCGTCAAAAACGGTTGGCCAGGCTAGGGTAACGCTAGATACAGAGGTAATTGCCGGCGTCAAGCTAGACACCGACAATCTGAAAGAACAGATAAAAGGCAAGAAAAAGGGTGCAGTAACCGAACTTCTAAGCGGACAAACCGGAGTAACCGATGTGAGCGTGCACTACAGCCCGTTTTGGGTTACCAAGGCACCCCAGCCCAGCAAGATAACCATAATTGTTGAGCAAACCACCCCCAGTAATGAGTAGTATCCTGGCCTTTGACCACGGGCAAAAACGCATAGGTGTGGCGGTGGCTTCTTTGCAAACACGCCTAGCCCAGCCGCTCACTACCCTAGAGCAATCTCCCGCGTTGATGGACGACATAAAAACTCTGCTAAAAGAAAATTCAGCCACGGCTTTGGTGGTAGGACTGCCGCGCAACATGGAAGGTGCAGAAACCAAACAATCGGCCGAGGCCCGCAAATTTGCTCAAGAATTAGAAAAAATTATTGGCTTGCCGGTGCACCTGGTAGACGAGTCGGTTACTTCTAAGCAAGCAGAGGCCGAACTAGACGCTAGGGGAGTCAGGTATAATAAAGAGCACGTGGATAGCCTAGCAGCAGTCTACATACTAGAAGATTATCTGCAGGCCCTGCCTACCGGCAGGCAGGCAAGTCCAGAGGTGAAATAGTGAAAATATTTAGCAAATTACCTGCTCGAAAAGCCAAGTTTGTAAAGACCATGCTTATAGTTTTGGCTGCTGTTTTGGTAATAGCTGCTTCTTCTGTGCTAGTAGTCAGGCAGGTGTACCATAACAACTTAAAGCCGGCTGGCAGTAGCCAAAAACACGTAACTGTCACTATTCCGCTGGGTTACTCGGTACAACAGATCGCAGCACTGTTAAAACAACAAAGCCTAATCAAAAGCACCTGGGCGTTTGAACAATACGTAAGGGGCCAAAACCTACAAGAAAAGTTCAAAGCCGGCACCTATGTTTTGCAAGCCAGCCAATCAGTGTCTGAAATTGTAGACGTTTTGACCCAGGGCAAGATCCAGACCGACAAGTTCACAATTATACCGGGCGAGCGCATAGACGAGATTAGGGCAGATCTGATCAACAGCGGTTATAGTGAGGCCGATGTAGACAAAGCGCTAAGCCCCGCAACTTATAGAAACCACCCGGCCCTGGCCGATATGCCCAGCGGCGTAACATCGCTAGAAGGCTATTTGTACCCAGAGACCATTCATAAAAATGCCGCCACACCGCCAGAGACCATAGTCAGACTGTTTCTAGACGAAATGCAAAAACGCCTAACCCCAGAGGTCAGGAATGGCTTTGTGGCGCAGGGGCTCACTGTGCACCAAGGCATTATTTTGTCATCAATAGTCGAAAACGAAGTCTCTGGCGCCAATCCCATAGATCGGCCGCAAGTGGCCCAAGTATTTCTAAAGAGGCTTAGAGTGGGCATGAAGCTAGAGTCGGACGCCACCACCTCTTATGGACAGGTCCTAGAGCAGTCGCCAAACCTATATAACACCTATGAAAACGCCGGTCTTACCCCGGGCCCTATCAGTAGTGTAACTGCCAGTAGCTTGCAGGCTGTAGCTGCGCCCGCAGCATCTAACTGGCTGTATTTTGTATCTGGCAAGGATTGTATAACGCGGTTTTCTAACACTATAGACGAACACCAAGCCCTGATAGATGAACACGGGCTTTCTACCCAGTCCGACAAGTGTCAATAACAGAGGTGGTAAAGTGCTTGCGGGACTTGATAGACACCCCTGGCCATGTTAAACTGAGATTCTTGCGGACCCAAGGGCCAAAGAGAAGTGGGCTATCAAATGCAATCCTTGGGAAGAGCAGCCGGAGCGGCGGATTTATTCCGCGCCCCGCTTGGGTGAGAAACCCTGAAAGGGTGTCTCATAAGGCGAAGCCGCATTTTAGGAGTAAATGATTCGTAACCAATCTAGTATGACCGAGCGCTTGGCTAGCTCACGGGCAACCGAAGCCTCAGTCGAACTATACAAACGAGCCAGCAACAAGTTTTTAAAGCGGTCCAGAAAGCGCACCGTCCGCTACCTGGTAGTGGCAGCTAATCTGGCGTTACTAGCCTTAGTGGCCGGTTTTGTATTAAAAACATCTAGCGGCGATAAAACTGTCTTTCAGAGTGCGCCCGCAGATGGAGTAGGCCAGCTTGCGGCTAATCCTCTTGACCAATTGAGCTCAGCAGACATTGCGGTAGAAGTTGCCCGTGCGGTACGTATGGACCAAGCAGTATCTGTAAAAAACAACGCCGATTCTATAAACGACAGCTTGGCGGTTACCTCGGCTGCATCATCTATTGTGGCTAAACCGCAAATTATTAGTACGGCGGGACTTAGCAAGTCAAACAAGGACATTGTGACCTA
>MGCP01000025.1:0-2469 GCA_001790455.1 Candidatus Saccharibacteria bacterium RIFCSPHIGHO2_02_FULL_47_12 | reverse complement strand
ACAGGTGCTAAACATACCACCGGTAGACGGCATTGTGTATAAGGTAAAGGGTGGTGACACTGCAGATAGCCTAGCTCTGCGTTACCATGCCAACAAAGACCAAATCATAAAGTTTAACGACGCTGAGGTTGGTGGGCTGCAGCCGGGCACGCTTATAGTAATTCCAGGCGGCAACGTCAAGCCGGTTGTTACGACCGCAACATTTTCTTGGGGTGCAGCTGCTATTTATGGTTATAACGGTTATGACTATGGATGGTGTACCTGGTGGGTAGCCAAACGCCGGGCAGACATTGGCCGGCCAGTGCCAACCAATCTGGGTAACGCCAGAACCTGGTATTCTCGGGCTGCAAGTGTGGGTCTTACGGTTAGCCCTAATGTACCCATTTACGGTGCGGTTGTATGGACAGTGGGCGGTAATCACGTTGGGTTTGTAGAAAAAGTGCTAGAAGATGGCTCCATCTGGGTTTCAGATATGAATTCGAGCGGACATATAAGTATGGATGACAGTAGTCCAATGAGAAGTTGCGGTGGCAATTGTTGGAATCAGGTAACATATAGACACGTCTACCCGGATAAATTTGGCACTAAAATCAAATTTATTTATTAATACACTCTAGACTCTCAACCCCGTACTCTGTACTCTTAAAGTATGTTTGTGGACAAAGTAAAGGTGACAATGAAGGCCGGCGATGGCGGCAACGGCATTGTTAGCTTTCGTCATGAAAAGTTTATATCCATGGGTGGCCCAGACGGCGGCGATGGCGGCAACGGTGGCAACGTGGTGGTTCAAGCTAGCCGAAACCAAGACACCCTGGCGGCTTTTCGTTATAAAAAAGAAATAAAAGCCGAGCCCGGCAGGTCTGGCAGCAAACGAAAAAAGCATGGCAAAAGCGGTGACGATCTACTAGTAGAGCTGCCCGTTGGCACGGTAATAGCCAACGACCGCGGCGAAGTTCTAGCCGACCTGACCACCGACGGTCAGCAGGTAATAATAGCCAAAGGCGGCAAGGGCGGGTTTGGCAACGCGCACTTCGTGTCATCTACCCGACAGGCACCCAGGGTAGCTGAAAAGGGCGAAAAGGGCGAAGCCCTAGAGGCCGTGCTGGAACTTAAACTAATTGCAGACGTTGGCCTGGTGGGGCTACCAAACGCTGGCAAATCCACACTGCTAGCCAGCATTAGCAATGCGCGCCCTGCTATTGCCAACTATCCGTTTACCACTTTGTCACCAAACCTAGGGGTGGTCGACATAGGCAAAGAAAATTCACTGCTGTTTGCGGACATACCAGGGCTAATAGAAGGAGCCAGCGAAGGCAAAGGGTTGGGCGATGAATTTTTGCGACACATAGAACGCACCAGTGTTTTGGTGCACCTTATAGATATTTATGAAGACGTGGTGCAGGCGTACCAAACCATTTGGCAAGAGCTAAAAGCCTACGAGGTAGATTTGACCAAACGACCGCAAGTTGTAGTCCTAAATAAAATAGATGGTTTTGATAAAAAAGAGCTAGAGGCCAAAAAGAAAAAACTCGCCAAAGCGCTGCCAGCCAGGACCAAAGTTTTTGCCATCTCTGCCCAAAGCAAAGAAGGTGTTGACGTCATGCTCTACGAGGTCCAAAGGGTAGTTCAGGCTACAAGAAAACGTGCCCAAGCAAAAGCGCCTAAAGAAGAATTGCCGGTAATTCGCCTGACCGAATCAGATGAATCGTGGAAAGTTACCAAAGAAAAAGACGGCTACATAATCACTGGGCGCAAAATAGAGCGTTTTGCAGCGCGCACCGACTTTACTAACCCAGACGGTGTGCAACGCCTCCGCGACATTATGCGCAAAATGGGTATAGAAAGTGAACTTATTCGCAAGGGTGCCGAACCCGGCCAAAAAATACTATTCGGTGACAAGGGCAGCATAGAATTATAGGAACCCGGCATAAGCGACATGCCCTACCCACTATGATTTATAGATCAGAGGTTTTTACTCTACATATAGTAATATACGACTATCTTTTAGCAATTTGCTAACTGTTCGGCATTGTAATTATTAACGAAGGTGTATCCTGCTCCTGATGGAGTTTGTATAAGCACATGAATTCTATCGGGCGAAGAAACGAGCGCATAACCATCGACTCCGTTTATGAATCCATATAACCACCCTGGGCTATAGGCACTATAAACAACTTTATTATATCTATTAGTTTCTATCTTTCCGCCAAATCCTGACGGCACAGCCTTAGAAGCGAAGGTTGTTACATGTACTTTCCAGTATGTTCCAAAAAATGTTGGCAGATACTGTTTGCATGCGTATGAGCGAAAACCAATACCCTGTAATTGAGGGTAGCCACTGACATATCCAAGGTACGTACCTGCTGAAGCGTGAGCTTTTAATGACCTAGTCTTTGTATATGCGTATCCCGCGTAGCCAATGCTTGTGAATAGTAATAAACCAACAAGACTCAAATATCCTATTTTCCA
>MGCP01000024.1 GCA_001790455.1 Candidatus Saccharibacteria bacterium RIFCSPHIGHO2_02_FULL_47_12 | reverse complement strand
AAACTCCTTCCTTTGGTCCTCGGCCCGTTCGCCCTAGAGGCAACGAGCTGAATTAGTTTGTAACTCGACTATTGTAGCTTATTTACCCCTGTTGGTCAAGGTCACTCTCACGCGGCTTTTCTTGCTCTATCCAGTGCGCAAGAACACCATCCGCATCCAGACCAGCCTGGGCAAGATAGCTATAGGCTGTTTCGAAAGCTTCTTCGAAATCCATTGCGGCAATTTCAGCTATAGTCTCTGCGTCTAATTTAAACTCTTCAGATTGAGTATGTGAAAGTACGTCGGCGATATCTTGGCTCCAATACCTAGGATCATCTTCCAACCAATCGTCTACATCATCAAAACTTTCTTCGTTATCATGTTTGTCATCTGGAATATCAATTTTGAAACCAGAAAGATATTTTTGTTTCAAGAACACCGCAAAATCTGCCATTTCTTGCTGTTGAAGTTCAAGTGACTCATGATTGCGGAGTTCAAATCCTCGTTGATTTTCGGTTTGAAACGCCTCATATCCATCATGACCTATTTTTGTCATTAGAGTATGGGGTGAGCCTCCCAGGGTTCTTTCATAAACCTCGAGCCTAAGTTCAGAACTAGAATCCCTATCTCGATAAAATTCTTCGAGCAACTGTTTAATACCAGCTATGCGTGTTTCTTCTGGTGGGCCAAAACCAAGCTCAAAGCTAACCCACGGAACTGAACCTGCTTGGTCACTATGCCCTTCGCATGACATCCTTGTAAAATAACCACCAAGAACCGCATTTATCCCAACCGCCGTATTATTGATTACTGGCTCAATTTCACTACCATGCATTAAACTCGCCCGAAGATTCATTTCATGATCAAGTTCGTCCCATTTAACAAGGCGCTCTCGGTAACTTGGGTCAAGATCTCTTGAGGATTCAGGCATAGTTTTACAATTTAAGTTTCTTCTTTGTCGTCTGGGAAGTTTTCGTCTAGCACTTCATCGGCTTGCTCTGCCTGTGGTGAGCTTGTCGAACTAGCAAACACCTCTTCTACGCTGTTTACCAGCACTTCGCGCGGGCGTGAGCCGTCAGCCGGGCCTACTATGCCCTGCTCTTCCATGGTTTCTACTAGCCTGGCAGCTTTGCCATAACCGATCCTTAGTCGCCGTTGCAACAAGCTAGTGCTGGCCTTGCGAGCCTCTACAACCACTTGTACGGCGTCTTTAAATATAGGTTCGTCTGCGTCGTCTACATTGCTTACCACGCCACCACGGCCGTTTATCTGCACGGGCTGGCTGACCACTTCGTCGTCATAATTTGGCGGCCTCTGTGAGCGTATAAAGTCAGTTATCTTATGCGTTTCTTCGTCTGTAATCAGTGCGCCCTGCACACGCTTGGGTTTGGGCATTTCGGCGGTTAGCAGCAACATATCACCCTTGTTTAAAAGCTTTTCTGCGCCAATCTGGTCTATGATGGTTCGGCTGTCTACCTGGCTAGCTGTGGTAAAGGCAATACGCGCCGGTATGTTTGCTTTTATAAGGCCAGTTATAACGTCCACGCTGGGGCGCTGGGTGGCTAGCACCAGGTGGATTCCCACCGCTCTAGCCTTCTGCGCAATACGCACAATTAGCGCTTCTACGTCACGAGCGGCCATCATCATAAGGTCGGCCAGCTCGTCGATCACAATAATAATATAGGGCATACCCTCTTCTTTTTTGAGCGCGTTGTATTCGTTTATATTGCGGCGATGCACTTCGCTCAGTGCCTTGTAGCGGCGTTCCATTTCTGCCACCGTCCACTTCAGTGCGCTTATGCACTTTTCTGGTTCGGTAATTACCGGTGCCAAAAGATGAGGAATATCATCATAAGGTTTTAGCTCTACTTGCTTGGGGTCAACCAGAATCAGCTTGAGGTCGCTGGGGCTGTTGCGGTAAAGCAAGCTGGTTAATACGGTGTTGATCATGATAGATTTACCAGAACCCGTCTGGCCAGCTATAAGAAGGTGTGGCATGGTGTCTAGGTCTCGTACAATGGCTTCGCCAGATATGTCTTTGCCGATAGCAAAGCTAAGCGGGCCTTTAGCTTCTTGCCACTCGGGTGCTTGCATAATGCTAGCTATGCGTACCGTGGCTGGTTTTATGTTTGGCACCTCTATGCCCACTAGTTTTTTGCCCGGAATAGGCGCTTCCATGCGTATAGAATGAGCTGCCAGATCTAGTGCCAAGTTGTTTTCTAGCGCTGTGATTTTGGTCAACTTGACCCCGGTTGGAGGTTTAAGCGTGTACTGGGTTACACGAGGACCAATGTTTGCACCCTCCATGTCTACTTCGATGTTAAAGTTAGAAAAAGTTTCTTTTATGGTTTTGGCGTTGCCTTCTATGTCGCCGGCGTCTGCTTTGTCTTGCTTTTGAACCAGCAAATCTTGCGACGGAAACTTCCAGTCTGGGTCGCTGGGCGCAGTCAGGGCTTGCTGGTTGGCAACTGCGGGTGTTATGCGTTCGGCGGCGTTTTTCATGGTTGAAAGCCGTGCACCGCCGTGGCGCTCTACTGGCACGCCTTCGTTTAGCTTAAACTCACTTTTGCCGGTTTTTAGCGCTTCCAGATCTGTGTCTTCTTCTGACTTGGCAAACAGGCTGCCTAGTTTTTCTAGCACCTTGGGCGAGACCCCAAACGCATAAAAGAACCCAAACAAAGCGATCACAAGGAACACAATGGCAGCCGGCGCTTTGTCTAACACGTTCAAAACTGTGCCGCCTACCAGTTTGCCTACATTGCCGCCGTGGCCGCCTATGTACTCACCAAACTCGTCTTTACTGACCGCCACAACGTGCAAAAACGCTCCCGCACAGACCAACATGGTAACAACACTTATTAGCTTGGAAAGAGGTATCTTTTTGTCTTCGCTTTTGAACTTTAAGATTCCGAGCAAAACTAGCGCCGGTGGCAAGAAGTAGGCCGCTCGGCCAATGGCCCAGTAGGCGCCGTCAAACAAACCAACCGGCAAGCTGCCGCCAGTGTTAAACCCGCCCAAAAACAAAAGAAAAGCGATTATAAATAAGACTACCGCGCCAGTCAGGGGCCAAAACGAACCCTGGCTGTCTTCTGCCTTTTTCTTTTTTTTGCTTGTTTGTTTTTTCTTAGAGGCCATATTACCACCGTATTATAGCATTACAGGTTAAATCATTGTTCGTCTGCTTTGTTTTGTGCACGTAGCTGTGCGGCCCTGGCCATTGCTTCTAAAATACTAAAGTCAAATTCGTCCAGCTTTTCGCGTTCTGCGCCACTCATGGGTGGTGTCAGAGAATCAATGTAAGCCTGCCTGTCTTGCCAAAGACGTGCAACTTCCGCTTCTTCTATAAGAGGTATTCCTGGTTCGCGTTGGTCTTCTGTCATAGCCACAATATTGTAGCAGAAATTACAACTTTTGTCAACCCTGGTTCGCAGCGACTATACTATGACAGCAAGTAACTTTGCCCTGCCTAGGGGTATAATAAAACGAATGAAACAAGTTTTTAGGTGTAGGCGTATGGTTAAGTTAGTTTTTGATGAAACTAATAACCCAACGTTTATACATCATGAGAGAGACAACAGACCGCCAGTCATGTTTGTAATGGCTGCTTTTAAGGAACTGCGTAAAAAATACACTCCTAGAATTGCTGCTACAACTCTAGCAATCGCTACTGGCGACAACTATCTAAGCTATAAGGATAGCCGAGATACGCAAAACAAACAGCAGAGACTGGTTGTTAATTCAGACGGGCTAAAGCTAATTACTTCACCTACCTACTTCCTTAACGAACTAGCTGGAGTAGTAGGTAAAGTCGCCCCAATAATCATTTCTATTGTCGCGCTAATTGCATCTGTATACGCCATTTACTATAAGTAGGTCGTATAATAGAGCTAATGAGTAGGTAGCTATTCAACTGATTGATTAAATCGGCGATCGGGTTAAAAGAATAACAACCCGACCCCCACTGCAACGCCAATTGCTCCAAACCAAATGAGCCAATGATGCCAGTTCTCAATAAAATCAGTGATAAACGAGAGTACCACTACAAGTACAATGAATCCGCCTACGCCAATTACTATTATTTTTTCGAACAGGGATAGGTTATCCATACGCCAACATTATACCCGTTTACTTGCTATGAGGGGATAGTCGCCATGATCGTGGGCTGTCTTTCTATCAATATGAATGCGTGGTGTACTTCATTTTTTCTTAGAACTTGGTTTCGGTTTCATATTTGACGTATTAAGCTGTTCGAGTGCCGCACCAATTGCCTCACCGTCTGGCTGCAACAAATACATGACTATGTGCCTACGCCTTCCCTTTTCCTGATAGTAAATGTGCTGCCTGTTAACTTCTTTAAAAAATGGTATGGGAAAATCGTTGGCATCACATGTCATTACGAAAGCGCCTAGCATCATAGCTGTTGTCCCAATTATTACATCTTCAGAAGAAAAACTGTCTCTATGCGCTTTTGTATGCTTGTCAGACCCGTATACCTCGTGAACTCTTGCAGCCTCAATAAGTACCTCTTCGTTTACAGGATAACGAACTATGTATTTTTCAAAAAAACCTGATACCTCTGCGAATCTAGTAGGCTTAAATACTATTGCCTTTAGAGCTTCATATACAACTATTTGAGACACAGAAAGAACAGCACCTATGTCTTCCACTTCTTTTAATATGGGCTCAAGCTCCTTACCAAGATGTTTGCTAAGAAAGTGCTGGATCATATTATTATCAATTAGAATAATGGGGGCTTGTGCGCCCCCATTATTATTTTGGGTATCGTTCTTACCGGGCATAAGATTTACTGCTCAGGTGGATAAATGTCTTTTTTCGCCAATCTTTTTATTTCTGCTACAACCTTTTTTGTCGGCTGCCCAACGCTTGGTTGTATTTTATACACAACCTTACCAGACCCGTAGCTCCGCGGGAACTTTACTGGCTTTAGCTGTGGCAATTGGGTAATTTTAGTAACCATGGTTTTAGTATACATTAATTGTTGCTTCACAACCTGACAATTAGCAGCAACAGCTAGTCTATGCGGGTGTCTTGGTTGAGCAGCTTGGCGCGCATTTCTTTAAACCGACGCTGCAGCTCTTCGGCCTCTTCTTCTTTGCTCTTGTTGTTGCCATTATCAACGTTAGCTGGCTTTTCTGGACCTTTGCCGCCACCAACCACGTTAACTACTGGAATCACTATGGGGCTACGCTGAGTTTGTTCAAACAAAAAGTGAGTAACGTGCTCTTTTAGCTCGGCCTTAAACCTGTCTAGGTCTACGCGCTTAAACCGCTGTTCTACAGCACGGCGCAGCTCGGTGCGGAAGTTGTTCATAAGCTCCTCGCTGTCGCGCATATAGATGAATCCGCGGCTTATGATGTCTGGACTGGTTAGCAGCCGTCCGGATTTTTTATCTACGGTCAGTATAACGGCTACCAACCCCTCCTCTGCCAGCATAAGGCGGTCTTTTATGACAACTCCGTTTACAACCGCACCAGACTGATCTACCAACAAACTGCCGTGCGGTACCTCACCGGATTTTTCCCACTTGTTAGCAGTAAACGAAATACTGTCGCCGTTGTCAGCCATAATGATGTTTTCACGCTTCCAGCCTTCTTCTAATGCCATTTCTTGGTAATATCTCCGGTTTAGAAATCCGGCATATATTGGCAAAAAGAATTTGGGCCTAACAATATGCAACATCTCCCTATATTCATCTCGCCGGGCATGACCCGATACGTGCAGGGGTCCAACACGATCCACTTCGTGGGTTGGATGGCGATACAGGTGGACGCCGAAATGCGCCAGCTCATTGCCAATTTCCTCGTATCTGACTTCGTTTCCTGGGATTGGGGTAGAACTAACTACCACCGTGTCTCCGGGGTGTAGTTTGATATGTTTGTGGTTGCCTTCGGCCATCCTCTGCAGCGCAGCATTTGGCTCGCCTTGTCCTCCAGTGCAAATAACCAATATTTTACTGTCGGGCAAGCTCGCGACGTCGCGCATGGCTTTAATTTGTCCTTTTGGTATTTTTAGCAGCCCTTGTCTGACTGCAATTTCTGCATAGCTCATCATGCTGCGGCCATCCAGCGCAACGGTTCTGCCCGCCTTGACCGCCGCGTTGATGATCATTTGCACTCTGTTCATATTGCTCGAGAAGATCGCCACAAAGACGCGGCCCTCGGCACGGCTAATTATGTCGTGAAAGCTGTCTTGCAGCGTATCTTCGGTGGGAGTCCTGCCCTCTAGGGGTGTATTTGTACTGTCGCTCATGAGCAAAAGCACACCCTCGTCTCCTAACTGTTTCAGGCGCTCCACGTCTGTTGGCTTTTCATCAAGAGGTTCAGGATCTAGACGCCAGTCACCCGTATTTATGATTTTTCCAACGGGTGTATTTAGAACCACGCAGGTTGATTCTGGGACTGAGTGAGTAATGCGCACAAGTTCAAGATCAAAGACGCCAATTTTTAGCTTTTCATGATTATCTATATTCATGTGTATAAATTTGGCTTCAAATTTACTGCCGGTTTCGTGTGCTAAATCTTCAAAGCTCTTTTGGACTACGCCCAATGTAAACCTAGATCCGTAAATTGGTGCAGGAAACGAAGGTACAATGTGCTTTAACCCTCCCAGATGGTCCAAGTGCCCGTGTGTTATAACATAGGCTTTGATCTTGTGGCGTATGCTCTCCAGGTACGTGGTGTCTGCAATCGTGTAGTTTACGCCTGGTAGTTCAATGCCCAGATTGTTACCGCAATCTATAATAACTGCGTCATTTTGCCACTCAATGACCTGCATATTTTTTTCGCCAATGCCGTCTTGGCCGCCTAAAAAGGTAATTTTTAACTTGTCAAACTCGTCTGTGAGTTTGTTTGCCCTTGGCTTGGCATGCGTGGGGTTGGCCGGTGCATGCTGTAGTACTAATTTGTGGGCGTCTTCCTGCGTGCGCTTTTGGGCACGCAAGGCGGCACCGCGCGAAGCTTTAATAGCCGCGGGAGCTCCATGTGGTTTAGTTTGTTTACTGTTTTTTGGATTCATGTTTTCCTTTCAAATGAATTTCATATATGAGTTAAATTTTTTTCAAGATAAGTGGTATGCGCGCAAAGTCATCAATGAGCGTTTGCTTCATGCCGCCGTTGTATAAAGCCGCCGCCGGGTGAAAGAGCGGCAAATATACCCTGCCCTTGAACCGCTTTGGCATCCCGTGAACCTGGCTAATTGACAGGTCCGGCAAGAAGCAATTTAGGCTATGGCGTCCTAGTGTTATCACTAGTTTGGGTTTAATCACTTCCAGCTGGGCCTCTAAATACGGCAAAAATGCGCTTTTTTCTTCTGGCAGTGGGTCGCGGTTATTTGGCGGCCGGTATTTGACAATGTTTGTGATGTAAACGTCTTGGCGTTTAAGCCCTATAGTCTCTAGCATTTGGTTCAAAAACTTGCCGGCTGCACCCACAAACGGCAGGCCCTGTTCGTCCTCGCTTTTGCCTGGCGCTTCGCCTATAAAGACAATGTCGCTATCTGGGTTGCCATCGCCAAACACCAGTTGGGTAGCGCCTTTGGCTAACTCTGGGCAAACGTTATCGGTAGTTATTTGCTGCTTGAGCGCGTCAAGTTTATTTTGCTTTGTGCTTATTGCCATGAATATATTTAGTTACTAGTTTTAGGAAATTTTGTATGCCGCCTATGAAGAGTACGAGGGTCAAGAAGTATTGCCATAAACTGCCGCTATTTATGGCCAGTGAGGCAAACACATAGGCGATTAGCAATTCCACCACACCAAAGACCATCAGTCCCTTTTTAGTATCGTGCCATGCTTTTAGCTGTTTTAGAGTCATGCGTTACTCCTTTTTTTGCTCGCGCGCGGCTGCTTTCATAGACAGTTGCAATCGTCCGCGGTCGTCTATGGCCACCAGTTTTACATTTACGCGGTCGCCTTCTTTTACTACATCGCTGGGCTTTTCTACCCGTTCCTCACTCATTTCCGATACATGTACCAGGCCGTCCTTGCCGGGCAGAACTTGTACAAAGGCGCCAAAGTCCATAACACTCACTACTGGTACATTTTCGTAAATCCGGCCCACTTCCGGCTCTTCTGTCAGATTCTTTACCCAAGCGATAGCCGCCTCTATGCTGGCAGTGTTGGGGCTAGCAATCATGACGGTGCCATCGTCTTTAATGTCTATCTCTGCCCCTGTTTCGGCAATAATCTTGTTGATAGTTTCCCCGCCCTTGCCAATAACTTCGCGAATTTTGTCCGGATTGATCTGGATTGCTTCTACGCGCGGAGCATATTTGCTCATAGCCTTTCGTGGTTCTGGCATTGTACCGAGCATGTGCTCCAGAATTTCTGCGCGCCCCGCTTTGCCCTGCACTAAAGCGGCCTTTAGCACGTCTACCTTCAAACCGTGAACTTTCATGTCCATCTGCAGCGCAGTTATGCCTTTAGTAGTTCCTGTTACTTTAAAGTCCATGTCTCCAGCAAAATCTTCGGCGTCTGCAATATCGCTTAAAATGTAGGGTTTACCATCGTCACCCAGCATCAAGCCCATAGCAATGCCGCTTACTGGCCTTTTCAGCGGAACACCGGCGTCCATAAGAGCTAAACAGCTGGAACAGGTAGCCGCCATAGAGGTTGAGCCGTTTTGGCTCATAATTTCTGTAACCGAGCGAATGGTGTAAGGAAAATCGGCTTCAGCAGGCAATACAGCGTCTAATGCGCGCTCTGCCAAGTAGCCATGGCCAATCTCTCGCCGGCCTGGGCTGCCCAAACGTCGTACTTCACCAACGGTATAACCCGGAGCGTTGTAGTGATGCAGATACCTACGTTCACCCTCTTTTTCCATAGTATCTACCATTTGGGCATAAGACAGCGGTGCTAACGTCACTACATTTAAAGCCTGTGTCATGCCGCGGGTAAAAATGCTGGAGCCGTGAGCCCTTGGCAGCAGGCCAACTTCACTGGAAAGCGTACGGATTTCATCTGTTTTGCGTCCATCGGGGCGGATTCCTTCTTTTACGATTCCTTCGCGCACATCTTTGTGCAAGGCATTGGTAAATACATCGTCGTAGTCTTGCCTGACCTGCGCAAAATCTACACCAATTTCTTCCTCAAAATGTTCATGCATAGAAGCCCTTAAGCTCGCAACTATGTCATTGCGCTCTGGGTATGGCGCCCGCAGCCCCGTACCTAACTTCCCGGCTAGCCAAGTTTCTACCCGTTTTTGGATGTCTTCGTCTGGTAGAGACAGTTCAAATTCCTGAGTTTTTACGCCAACTTTTTTAGCCAATTCTTCTTGGATTTTTATAGCTGGCTGGATTACTTTTTGGCCAAATTCCAATGCTTCAACCACCTGGTCTTCGCTAACTTCGTTGGCTCCGGCTTCTACCATCATAATGCCGTCTTTTGTACCAGCCACAACTAGATCTAGGCCGCTATTTAGCTCTTCGGCAGTCGCAAAAGCCTTGAGTTTACCATCTACCAACCCCACTCGCACACCGGCCACCGGGCCGTCAAACGGCGCGCCGGTTAGCATAAAGGCGGCGCTCATGGCAATCATTGCAATAGCATCTGGCCTAAAGTCTGGGTCCAAGCTCAAAACAGTCGCTACGCCCTGTACTTCATGCCTGTAGCCCTTTGGCCACAGCGGCCGGATTGGTCGGTCAATAAGACGTCCTATAAGCACGGCGTCGTCAGACGGACGGCCCTCTCTTTTTATGAAACGGCTGCCGCTAATCTTGCCTGCTGCATACATTTTTTCTTCGTAATCAATAGATAGCGGAAAATAATCAAAACCACTCAGCGGTTTGTCGCCCACCATGGCAGTTCCCAGCACCACGGTCTCGCCATAACGCGCCAAAACAGAGGCGCTGGTTCTAAAACCAACCCGCCCTACCTCTAGGCTCAATGTCTGGCCGCAAAATTCTGTTTCTACTTTTACTATTTTTTTACCAAATGGGTTGATTGTTTGTCCCATGTGTTCCTTTCTGTTCGGGAGCAAGATCCAAGCTCGGTATTGCCCGAAACCTGTTGTATTACGCCCGAATTGTCTTAAATTACCCCGACCAGCAGGGTGATCTGGTTTGCTGGTAGGCTAGCAGTCTGGAAGTTCCAGCTCACTAGTTTACTAACTAACTACTTTCTAAGTCCTAGCTTTTCAATGAGTGCCAAGTATGCCTGGCTATCTTTTTCAGATATGTACTTTAGCAAGCGTTTGCGCTTGCCCACAGCTTGTAGCAAACCGCGTCGCGCCATAAAGTCTTTTTTATGCGTTTTTAGGTGGCCGGTTAATTCAGCAATACGCTCGGTCAAAATTGCAACCTGCGATGCGCTGCTACCAGTGTCAGTTTTTTTGGCGCCTATCTTAACAATAGCTGCCTGTTTCTTCTCGCTACTTAACATACCTTGAACTCAATTCTAGCACATCTTATCTGTTAGGGCAACTGAATTATTGTTTGAGACGACGATCAACTTCAACTCCTTTACCATCAGGGCCACTTTTGACTTGATACTCGTCCAGCGCAAGTACTGTCAGATCTTCCTTAATAAAGCTGCCCAGCCTTTTTATGGTAACCGGGTGTCTCCGACTATGTGTGTCAACTGTTATAAGCTCATCCCCAAAATTAATACCCACATAACCTTCTTCATTAACGGAGGTAGTTATCACCGGCTCTTCCACTTCATCTAAGAGAAAGCCGGAAGATCCGTCCTGAGCTACTTCTCCCCTATAAACACGCAGGCCTCCAGCCCATATACCAGCATTTTGAACATCCTGCGAAACATAATATCCTCGGTTAGTCCTTGTATCCTGAAATAGGTAGAGAGGTTGCGGAGTAGTTTCGTCCATGCTCATTATTATAACATATCAAAGCAGTCTAGGCAATAGGGCTTTTATATTTGCGCTTTCTACCCTTTGAGCATCATTGATACCCCAACCTCCGACTTCGGTGCGTCTTAGGGCTGTCATATAAGCCCCGGCGCCAAGCTTTTTGCCAATGTCTTCTACCAGAGAGCGAATGTAGGTGCCAGAGCTGACTTTGGCCGTAAATTTGACCTCTGGGTACGCGTATTCTACACCTGTTATTTCGTAGATTTTGACCTTGCGGGACTCTAGTTTTACCTCTTTGCCCGCCCTAGCCAGCTTATATGCCCGCTGGCCACCCACTTTTATAG
>MGCP01000023.1:6048-8464 GCA_001790455.1 Candidatus Saccharibacteria bacterium RIFCSPHIGHO2_02_FULL_47_12 | reverse complement strand
GCGGCGCGGACTTTAGAAACATCCTAAACTTTGAAAAAGATTACCCGAACGCTACCGTGATTAAGCTAGAGCAAAACTACCGCAGTACCCGGGCCATTTTAGATGCAGCCCACGCGGTGATTACCAAAAACATAGAGCGATCTGACAAAAAACTTTGGACATCTAAAGACGGCGGTTTGCCCGTGCAGCTGATCCATGTTCCAAACGAGCGGGCAGAGGCAGAAACAGTTGTCTCTAACATCCAGCTAGCGGTCAATGCCCGCCTGCACAGCTGGGGTGACTTTGCGCTTCTTTACCGTACAAACGCCCAAAGCCGTACGCTAGAAGACACTTTTGTGCGCTATAGTGTGCCTTACCGTATTGTTGGCGGCGTGCGGTTTTATGGGCGGGCAGAGGTCAAAGACATCTTGGCTTACATGCGTCTTATATTTCAGCCGGAAGATCGGGTAAGCTTTGAGCGAGTTGTAAATGTGCCAACCCGTGGTATTGGTGTGACATCACTAACTCGATTTCTAACCTGGGCAGATGAAAACAGCCAGGGCATAAACCAAGCTCTAACCAAAGTTGGCGAATGCCCAGGACTTTCACCCAAGGCCAGGTCTGGTTTGGCCGAACTAGCAGATATACTATCTTCCTTTCGTAGTTCTGCGGGCGATATGACACTGCCCGGGCTAATAGACGGCTTGATCCGCCGGCTAGATTATCTGAACTATCTAGATGACGGCACAGCGCAGGGACAGTCGCGCCAAGAAAACGTGCGCGAACTAATTAGTGTTGCCAAGGAGTACCAAGACATTGGCCTAGAGGGATTTTTAGAAGAAATTGCCCTGGTGAGCGACATAGATAACGTAGAATTTGGAGGCGATGCGGTCACCATGATGACTATGCATGCCGCCAAAGGCTTGGAATTTCCAGTTGTTTATCTGACCGGCATGGAAGAAACGGTGTTTCCACACTCTAGAGCGCTCTATGACCAAAGCGAAATGGAGGAAGAGCGTCGGTTGTGTTATGTAGGCATGACTCGGGCTAGGGAAGAGTTGTATCTAGTTAGCGCTGCCAGCCGCATGTTGTATGGCAGCGTGCAGCATAACCCGCCTAGCCGGTTTCTGGCAGATATTAGCGCCAAGCTCCTGGCTACTAACCCAAAGCTGGGCATAGACCAATCAGGCTCGCCCAAGCCTGGTGAAGAGCCGCGCTACGTGATGGAACTAGCCGAAGGCGACAAAGTCAGGCACAAATTGTTTGGAGAGGGTACGGTTACGGAAATAGATGGCACCACTGCGCTAGTTTATTTTAATCAAATGGGCATAAAACAGCTCAATGTAGAGTTTGCGCCATTAGAAAAGTTATAATAAGACCGTCTTATGCGTCGTAAAATTAAAGAATTTTTCCGACATCCGGAGTCGGGCCATAGCGACAACCCGCGCCTGCACCGCCATCCGTTCGTGGTGCCGGTAGTCACATTTATAACTCTAGCCGCCCTTGTTATTAGCGGCCTTTTGGTTCTGAGCGGTGGCAATAACTTTCGTCCGGGCGATGCCTATATAGTCAAACTAACGGTTGATGGCAAAGAAAGGACTCTGCCAACCAAAGCCACAAATGTTGGCGAGTTACTCTCCCGGCTAAATATTACGCTTGAACCAAACGATGTGGTCGAGCCTAGTGCCGACACTCCCATAGTAGAGGATTTCTTTAGGGTCAATGTTTATCGTGCACGGCCGGTTGTGGTTATAGATGGCGAGCACAAAGTCCGCGCTGTGAGTGCCGCCTCTACCCCACGAACCATTGCCAGGCAGGCAGGAGTAATCGTCTATCCAGAAGACAGCGCTTTGGCCGAACCTACAGACAATATTTTAAAAGACGGTATTGGTGAAAAAGTAGTAATTACCAGGTCGGTGCCAATTACGCTCAACTTATATGGCACACCAGTTGCCACCCGCACGCTAGGCAAAACCGTTAGCGAAGTATTAAAAGAAAAAGAAATAAAGCTAAGTGAGGGCGAGACAACCGCCCCGGCCGGGGCCACCCCAGTAGCCGCAGGCATGCAAATCTTTGTATTGTCCAAAGGCACCCAGATACAAGTGGTAGAAGAACCCATTGAAGCGCCGCGGCAAGTCATAGAAGATGCCAGCCTGTCGTTTGGTACATCTGTGGTACGCCAGCCAGGCGCGGCAGGCAAAAGAGTTGTGACCTACGCCGTAGTGAACGCTAGCGGGGAACGCCAGAAAATCCAGGAAATAATTGTCCAAAATCCGGTAACAGAGGTTGTAGCCAGGGGCAAGGCGGTTCAGATCCCGGGCGATAAAACCGCAGTCATGAACGCAGCCGGAATTGCCCCCGGCGACCATGCCTATGTGAACTTTATTATGAGCCATGAATCTGGCTGGTGCCCAACCAAGCTGCAGGGCCAGGTTGG
>MGCP01000023.1:0-6022 GCA_001790455.1 Candidatus Saccharibacteria bacterium RIFCSPHIGHO2_02_FULL_47_12 | reverse complement strand
GTCGCCTTACGGCGCCGACTGGAAGACCAATCCCGTAACGCAACTAAAGTGGGCGGTGAGTTATACCAAGGGCAGGTATGGTAGCTGGGCAGCAGCTTATAACTACTGGCAGAATAATAGGCACTGGTAATCTATGAATGCAAAGAAATCTCTGGGGCAGCATTGGCTAAATGACGACGCGTCGCTAGATGCGATGTGCAAAGCGGCAGACGAAAATGGCAGAGACGTAGTCTTAGAAATTGGTCCGGGGCACGGCAGCTTGACCTCTAAATTGTTAGATAGGGGTGCAAGTGTGGTGGCAGTAGAGTTAGATGCTAGCCTGGCCGCAGGCCTAGAAAAGAAATTTGCCGGACTCCCCTTTATACTTAACAAGTTAAGTATCTTGGACTTTGACCTTTCTAGCATGCCCAAAGATTACAAAGTTGTTGCAAATATACCATACTACCTCACAGCTCACCTTCTCCGTGTGTTGTCAGAAACGCTACATAAGCCTTCGGTGGCTGTTTTGCTAGTGCAAAAGGAGGTAGCAGAAAGGGTCACTGCCAATGCTGGTGACCTATCGGTCCTGGCCCTACTGGTTCAGTTTTATTATGAACCTAGTTTAGGCCAAGTTGTGCCAGCTGATTTATTTAGTCCGCCGCCAAAAGTGGATTCGCAAATTTTAGTGTTAAAACGCATGGCTAGCCCGGTTTTGGCAGACGTTGATACCAAGCAGCTTTTTCGCCTAATCTCGGCTGGCTTTGGCGAGCGCAGAAAGAAACTGCGTAGTAGCCTGGCTGGTGGGTTGCACAAGAGCAAACCAGAAATAGAGAGTTTGCTAAACAAAGCAGGCATAGACCCAAACCTCCGTGCCCAAGAGCTGACTTTCGAGCAGTGGCACAAGCTCTACAAAGCTTTTTATAAAAAGTAATTGTTTCGGTACTTATGAAAAGAACAGGTGGACAATACTTGACATGTTAAGTATCACAAAGCATAATGGTTTTTTAAGGAGTCCTATGAAACCATCAAACAACATCGGTTTCTTGCTTCAACGCCTTGCCTTCATGCTGGCTCGCATAAACGACCAGGTTTTACAGGAACGGCTTGGCGTGGGGTTCTCGCAGTTTAAAATCCTTATGATATTGCAGTGGAAGCCCAATGTTCAGCAAAAATTCGTAGCAAACAAGCTGGGCCAGACAGAGGCTAGCATAAGCCGCCAGATTAAGCTGCTAGAGGACAATGGTATGCTAACCGCACTGGTAAACCCGAGGAACAGGCGCGAGCACGTCATAAAACTAACGGTTAAGGGCGAGCGAACTATAGAAAAAGCATTTGAAACGCTAAACACCTACCACTCGCCAATGTTTGAGACTCTATCAGAAAAACAAAAACAGCTGCTCATAGAATCGCTATCCATCATGCATGATTATGTATGCAGAAATGAAAAGTTTGACGGAGATGAAGTCTTTAATAATTAAGAGACCAGGAGGAGATGTGGAGTTCATAAAAAAAGCAATACTATCTAAAAGAAAAAGTTATAAATCAGAAGAAATACATGCGCGCCGCTGGTGGATCCTGGCCGTTCTGTGTCTGGCGTTAATGATAGTCATGATAGACAACACAGTGCTAAATGTAGCACTGCCCACCCTAAGCCGCGAGCTAAAAGCCAGCAGTTCCCATCTGCAGTGGATGGTAGATGCCTACTCTCTTATATTTGCTGGACTGTTGTTTACCATGGGTGCCATTGGCGACCGCTATGGGCGCAAGGGAATCCTTCAGGTTGGTTTAGTGGTGTTTGGACTAACCTCTGCTTATACGGCTTTTATGGCCGACAGTGCCATAGCGGTCATAGTTGCCCGCGGGGTCATGGGCCTTTCTGCTGCCATGATTATGCCAGCTACCTTATCTATCCTCACGAATGTTTTTCCTCCCAAAGAACGTGCTAAGGCAGTGGGTATTTGGGCAGGGGTAGTGGGCGTGGGCGTGGCAATTGGGCCGGTGCTGGGCGGCTACTTGTTAAACCATTTTTCTTGGCATTCTGTATTTACCATCAACATACCAATTGTGATTGTCTGCCTTTTGGTAGCGGGCATGTTAGTACCGCGTACAGCCGATCCTTCGCACGCCAACATAGACTTGTTTGGCGGCGTGCTATCTACGGTTGGGTTGGTAGCTTTGGTTTACGCCATTATAGAGGCACCGCACAACGGCTGGTTGTCTGGTGAGACATTGCTTGTAGCGGCAGTAAGCGTAGTGATTTTGTCTGTCTTTATATGGTGGCAGCTACGCGCCGAACACCCCATGCTAGATGTACGTCTGTTTAAGAACCGCTCCTTTGGCATTAGTTCACTTACCCTTGGACTAGTCTTTTTTGCCATGTTTGGCATTTTCTTTAGTTTCTCACTGTTTTTGCAGCTGATTCGCGGCTACTCGCCGCTAGATTCTGCCATACGCATGCTGCCTATAGCCGGAGTTCTGGCATTTGCCGCTCCCATGTCTACGGTGCTAACAAAAAAGTTTGGAAAACGAAAAATAGTAAGCGGCGGCCTGCTAACCGTGGCGCTAGGAGTGTTTATATTGTCAACAGTGGGAATAGCATCTTCTTATATGCACCTAGTGGCGGGTATGGTGACAATGGCGCTTGGAATGGGCCTGGCTATGTCACCCACCACAGATCTTCTAATGTCGTCCGTACCAAAAGCTCGCGCCGGCATGGGTTCGGCCATGAACGACACAGCCCGCGAGCTAGGAGGTGCACTGGGGGTGGCGGTGCTTGGCAGTCTGCTAGCTTCGCAATACGCATCCAAGATTTCCGGCAGCCTCAGCAACTTACCAGACACGGTACGTGATACGGCAGAGAAGTCTCTAGCTGGGGCTCTAGCCATGGGCCAGCAAATTGGTGGTGCTACCGGTAGCCAGGTGGTTACCGCGGCCCAAAATGCCTGGATGAGTGGCTTTCACCGTTCGCTTCTGATCGGCGTGGTTATAATTGCATCTGCTGCGGTTGTAGCGTTTTGGGGTTTGCCAGATGTGGCAGACGACCACCATGTTCACCAGGTGGGCGGCTTTGAAGACGGCAAAGAAGACAAGAAAAGTTCAAAAAAGCTAATCGCCAAGGCATAGGCTTCTGATTCAATTAGCTATATTGGTCTAACTTTGCAAATAGGCTGCAACACCATCAGCTGCTAACCTTGCATCTTTTAGAATCACTTCGTGAGCCATGCTATCTACATATTCTTCGTAAGCTCGACCTAGTACGTCGTCGCTCAGAGCGAGGATTCGTACTGCTTCAAGTCCTGCATTTGCAGCAGCAGCCTCGCCCTTGCCCATAGTAGCCAAGGGGATTCCCTTTGGCATTCGTATCATAGAACCAAGTGCAGCATTAGTTGTATCTGGGGAGCTTTCAATTGCTACACCCAGGACTGGCAGTCTAGTTTCGGAAGCTATCATACCTGGCAAGTGTGCAGAACCACCTGCACCAGCAATTATGACCCGAAGACCGCGACTAACAGCTGTTCTTCCATATTCTGCCATTCTTTCTGGCGTACGGTGTGCAGATTTAATGCGTACTTCGTGGGGAACACCAAACTCTTCTAAAATATCTGCAGCCGGTTTCATAACCTTTAGGTCAGAATCAGATCCCATTATTACTCCTACAATCGGTTGTCTCTCTGCCATTTTGTCTCCTTATTTTTATTAAGTATTGTTGAGCTAACTTTAAAACGCAAGCACAAGCAATTTGCTGTCATGCTTATGCTTGCGTTTACAGAGCAATATAACTACGCTTGTTAGTGATAAGGAGGTGTCAATGAGCGGAATGGAGCAACCGCAAGCAAGGCTTGCTGAAGGTAAAACAAAAATCATCTGGGACTTGCCGGGTACTGACGAAGTTATTATTGAAAGCAAAGACGACATTACAGCTGGCGATGGAGAGAGACGTGACGTAATTGAGGGTAAGGCGGCTTTAGCGACTCAGACTACTGGTAATTGTTTTAGGCTTCTTGAACGAGCAGGTATTCCAACCCACTTTGTGACTCAAGAGGGTGACCGTACGTTCCGTGCAAAAAGGGTTGACATGATACCTATAGAACTTGTTGCGCGCAGAGTAGCCTTTGGATCATACCTAAAGCGAGATCCTGGCACGCAGCCAAGAACAAAATTTGAAAATGTAAAGTTTGAAATGTTTGCCAAAGACGACCCTAATCATGATCCAATCCTTGACTATGATTTCGAAACAGGTGTCGTGCGACGATACAAAGCATCCGCTCCCATAAGCGCAGATACCCTTGTAGATGAAGTTCCTATCAGTGAGTCGCCTTTTGCAATTAGCCCAGAACAGCAAGATGTTCTTGCCGGGCTTACAATAGATACTTTTGAAGTTCTAGAAGCAGCCTGGGCAGACCATGAGGTCACGCTAGTTGATCTAAAAATAGAGTGTGGGGTTACAGCCGATGGTCAGATTGTTGTCGCAGACGTTATTGATAACGATTCATGGCGTATCTGGCCTGGGGGTGATCCTGAACAAATGGTCGATAAGCAACTGTATCGAGATGGGCAGCCGCTAGATTATGTAGCCGATCGTTACGCTTGGGTTGCTGAAGCAACCAACCATTTCAACCCCACAACAACATAAGCTCGTTGCCATTAATTGACATTAGTGGTATAATACACTGTTACGGGGCTGAAATTTATGCTCGACAGTGGACCTTTACAAGTTAGTTTGCAAGCCGCTTGTCAGCGTTATAGGCAACTACGAATAAGTGCAAATACACGAATTCGCGAATTTGTAGCTAATTTAAGCGAGAGCGTTCGCGCTTTTGCCTCTACATTGGCTCCAGTTTCAGTTACAGTTTAATTACTGTAACCGTGCCTGATGCGACGCCAGATAGTTTCAGCGCATGTCATATTTTCTGGATGCTCTTGGCTTTTGATCCGTAGCCAGGCTAAGATTTAGGATCAACCTTTGTGATTTTTTGTCCGCTTATATTTCACGAAGTATCTAAACGGACTACGCTTGTAGAAGACTAACATTGTAAACCATTGGACGTGGGGGCAGTACCCACCAGCTCCACCAAAAAATGCCGAACCCTTTATGGGTGTCGGCTTTTTTTGTATGAATTGATATGGTACTGCCCCGAGAGGGTGAGGATTGCCAGTGGCAATCTGCAAGAGAGATTTCAGATACGAGCTGGCTCGTAATATGCAAATCTCTGAACAAGTGAGCGATAGCGAACGGGTACCCACCAGCTCCACCAAAAACGCATCAACAATAGTTGGTGCTTTTTTGTTTTGCTTATGCTTGCAAAAGTTTGTGTTCGGTAGAAAATATAATCAATGAAAAAAGTTCCTTGTGGTGAAGCATGGATAACCAGCTCGGAGAAGCGCAGAAATGATGTACTCATTGCGGCTTCGCTTTCCCCAATCATTTCTACTCTGGGGATTATCTCAGCGGCCGCCATGTTTATTGAGGACGGGCAGGGGCCAATATTCCAACAAAAAAGAATTGGTCAGGACGGGAACCCCTTCAATTTATTTAAACTAAGAACAATGAATTCATCACAGTTTGTAGACGCCAGTTATGGAGTGGATGATCCACGAGCGACGCGCGTTGGCAAGATTTTACGCAAACTTACTTTGGATGAATTCCCTCAGGCAATTAATATTTTAAAGGGTGAGATGTCGGTAGTAGGTCCCAGGCCGCTTTTGCAGGCAGATATTGATGCAATGAAGAGCGCTCTATCACCTTCGGACTACTCTGACTGGTTTTATGCTTATAGCGTTGGACGACCAGGCTGGTTGAGCCAGTTTGGCAACCTAAGCCATAGCCTCGAAGCACAGACGGAAGGTTATTATACGGAAAGAGCTGAGCTTGACGTACAATATCTAGAACTTGCCAGCCCTGAATTTGATAGGCAAATAATCAAAGAAGCCGTTAGCGTTGGCCTTGGTCTTATAAGCTAGGGGGTGGATGTGACAAGTCTTTGCTTAATCTAGTAGCTTATGCTATAATTTAGGTAATAAGTAAAGCGCTTATGTTCGGATA
>MGCP01000022.1:9337-10055 GCA_001790455.1 Candidatus Saccharibacteria bacterium RIFCSPHIGHO2_02_FULL_47_12 | reverse complement strand
TAACTCACTTTCTCTTCTCGCAAAGAACGAAACCATTCATTCTTTCTGAGAAAAGGATAGGCATATTTGTTTAGAAAGGTGTTGGGGAGGGATCGTGCGATCAGTAGTCTCGGTAAACCGAGAGGAAAGCTACTGTTCAGCGAACGATCCCATCCCAACGGTTGGCGTGCCCTCCGGCGAGATTGTATCCACAACGGTTGTCGTGGATACACGGGGGTAATTACTCGTCGGCGCCGGAGGGCACACTTTGGCAAGTACGCTAGATGTACTTGCGCGATTTAGGAGGAGGAGACTGAGCTGCGGTTCAGCAACCAATCGCGGTATCTACACGCGGTGGGTTGGAACTCGCATGATTGCCAGTCTTCACTCCCCCTACGGTTACATGGTTTTGACGGTTTTATCCGTCTTTCTGCACCCCCCTTAGCTACTGTTTGCGCAGAAACCATGCACCCTAAACTATATAGACAGTCGTGTCTGCCCACTCTTATGGACAAAAGCGACCATCTATGTAGTTAAATGTGTGCTAACTAAATATGCCTATCAATGTGCGTTAGCGAATCTATCCGCTTTAGGCGAAGACTCCAGCTAAGCCAGACAATATTACCCCCACCAGTCAACCCTGTCAAGAGTGTTTGCTACCAGCCTCCACCACCACCGCCACCTCCACCGCCGCCAGAGAACCCCCCACCCCCGCTAAAACCGCTGCCAGAAGAGCTAG
>MGCP01000022.1:1044-9223 GCA_001790455.1 Candidatus Saccharibacteria bacterium RIFCSPHIGHO2_02_FULL_47_12 | reverse complement strand
AAATGTTTTCAAACTGCTTTGCCCATTGTTTTTCTACGCCTAGCACAATGGCGTATGGCAGTAGTTTTTCAAACAACTCTACCGTCTTTTTAGGCTCCCCGCGCTTAGCTGCATATTTGGCATCTGGGCTCTGGAGCATCTTTATACGATCTTTTTCTGCCACCGACAGGTACATTTTGAGCCCCTCTATGTGTTCTTTGGCCGCTATGCCTTTTTCTGTCCTGGCAGGCATGGCAAAGGCAAAGCCGGCCACAATTATAATGGCCAGAGCCGTACCAGCAACGTAAGCCACGCCAAACGCTCCGCCCAGTACAAACAAGCTAGAAAACAGCAGTATGAGCACCAGCCACAAACGCGTAGCTGAAGTGTTTGGGTTAGTGCGGTAGTACCCGGACTCGGTCAGGCGTTTGTTTGTGTCTTTTTGGATCTTTGTCACGGCACTATAAAGCTTGTTCTTTTTTAGCGTCGCAACTGTAGCCTGCTGGCCTACTTGCCAGTCGGGAAACATCGCAGCTATTAGCTGGCTCTCTGATTGGTCCAGCCCGCTGGTGTCTGTCTTTACCAGTTCAAAGCTGTACTCTAATTTGTCTTTACCAATGCGCTTTTCTTTGGTCTCAATAATTTTTATGTAACCGCGGATAGCTAGGTCGATTATGGTGGCTGTTATGTCACGGTTATCTGGCCTAAAGTCTACTATAGAGCCTGCTTCTAGCGGAGTGAGATTGTCCGGTGCGTCGTACTCCGGCACAATCACGCCACGGCTTTCGGCGTCACGCCCATACCGCCGCCAACGCAAGAACGCCCAACCGCCCACCACAACCGGCAAGGATAGAAATATGGCAATTTGCTTGGCATACTCGCCCAGTGTCTCATACCACAAAGCTGGACTAAAATATCCCTTTTCAAAGCCAATCACCGCCGTTAAGGTCTGGTTGGCAAACAATGCCTTTGTGGTCTGAAAAGATACTGTGTGGTTTGCCGCGTCTACTTGGGCTATGCAATTTTGCTCTGTGCCGCCAAATTCGCCGGCATAACAAGCCGGTTGGTTGGCAGACAGGTTTAGGTCTGCTGGCAAGTGGAACGTGGCTGTTACGTTTTCAAACGGTTGCTGCCACTGGTCACCGTTTATGTCCCAGTAAAGTTCGTCGTGGTCGTCATAAAAAGTTGCTACATTGTTCAATGTGTAATCAATTGTATAGCTTTGGGCTCCTGTGACTGTGCGGTTTGGATCGCCAATTTTTAGCACTGTGTTGCCGCTTTCTTTGTATGTGGTGTACTGCGTGGGTGCACCCGAGTCAGAACTAATGCTGTTTACGTGTAGTTGCAGTTTGTGCTTTTTATAGGCGTCGGGGATAGCGCGCAAAATGCCGTGGTTGTAGTCGCTAAAAACAATGTCTATGCGCTCTACCACGCTCATTTTACCCTGCTTGTCCTTTCGGGTTAGCGTGTAGTCTGCGTTGAAGTTAGTTATGACAAAGTCGTTTACGTCTGCATGTGCATGAGGAGTAACTAGCAGAAAAACAACTGCCAGTGTAGCAGCAACTAGACCCGCTAAACGCCGCACGTTAGACCCTTTCGGCACGCAGCGCCGATTTGGCCTTTGCTGCCACGCTGTCTAGCAACTTGTTTACTACGTCTGCGGTGAGCGTGCGTTCATAGCTGGCAATCTGCAGCCTAAAGCTGATGTTTTTGTGCTTGTCACTTGTGGATTTTTGGTAAATATGTAGTGGCACCAAACCGTGTCGGGTGTGGTGGGGTTGCTGCTTAAGAAGCTCATTGTTCAGCAGCTCAAATAATTCGTTGTACTCTACTTTAGAGTCCACTCGCAAGGTAATGTCTTGTTCTACTCTGGGAAAACGTGGTAATGGCTGGTAGCCAGCAGCCCTGCTGGCGCTTTTCATAACTTGGGCTATGTCTAGCTCAAACCCAGCAGTAAAGTATGAAAGTTTCAGGCTCTTTCGAGCCCGAGCGTTGAATTCGCCTATTTCAGCCAGCAGTTTGCCGTCACGGGTTTTTACAATTGCGCTGCGCGACTTTTCAAACGGCGCCAGTGCGGCTTTGCCTATGCCTGCCTTTGGCACGTAATTTTCTGCAGAGCTGTAAACCGCATCTATACCAAAATGGCTTAGCAAAGTATCTAGGTATTTCTTTGCCTGGTAATATGCGGCTCCTTGGTAGCTGCTCCTGGCAACCTTGTCTTCTGCGGCAAATACCAATGCCAGGCGTTGGTCTTCTACTGGCAAACCGTCTTTTAGCAGATCTTTGCTATGCACAGGATTAATTTCAAACAAAGCAAATTCGTTGAACCCGGCTTTTATGTTTGGGTGGACTTTTTCTAGCAGGCTGGGCAGCAGGCTTAAGCGGTAATATTGCAGATCTGGACTTAGGGCGTTGGCCACCTGATAGGCTAGCTTTTTGTCTTGCCCTACAGCGTCCAGCAAATTGCCGTGCACAAATGTGTAGGTTAGCACTTCGTTCGCACCAGCGGCTGCCAGAACGCCGCGGGCTTCATATTTAGTTGCCAGCAGCGTATCGGTAACAGTGGGTGCAATAGTTCTGGAGGGCAAACTGAGAGTAATGTGCTGGTAGCCATACAGCCGGCCCACTTCTTCTACAATGTCTTCTGGTATCTCTAGGTCGGTGCGCCAAAAAGGCGGCACAGCGTGCAACACCCCGCCGTTTAGCTCGGTGCCAATCTCTACGTTTTCTAGCAGCTTTTTCATTTGCTCACCGCTCAACTTCTCTCCCAAACGCTCGTTTATAAATGAAACTTCTACCTTTATAACTTTTTTATCTTTTGGCAGGTGTTTGTCGTCGTAAATGCTTCTGGCTGGCATGCCGCCAGTTTGGTGAATTATTTCACCTACCGCGTAGGCCAGCACACGGTCTGTCTGGTAGGGTGATTGCCCTTTGGTAAATCGCGTTACGGCGTCTGTAAACAGCCCGTGCTCCATGGCGGTTCTGCGTATGGTGTACATGTCAAAGTTGGCCACTTCTAAAACAATATTCCGCGTGTTTTCATCTACTTCCGTATCTGCTCCGCCCATAACGCCGCCCAGCCCTATGGCTTTTTTATGATCAGCTATGACTATGTCTTCTTCACGTAGACGAATTTCTTTGCCGCCCAGCAGTTTTAGCTTCTCGCCCTTTTTACCCTTGCGTACAATTATGCCTTTTTCCAGCTTGTCATAGTCATAGGCGTGCATGGGCTGGCCGGTGAGGTACATCATATAATTGGTGATGTCTACAATGTTATTTATAGGGCGGATGCCGACACGTGAAAGAAATGTTTGCATGAGGAAGTCAGACGGCTTGACCTCTACATTTTGCACTACCTGTGCCATAAACCGAGGCACCAGCTTGGGTATTTCATTCTTTAGCTCAAATATGTGCTTGTCATCTGCATGCAGTCCGGTAGTTTTACTTCCCAAATACCACTTGGGTGACGTAAATGGCTTGTGGGTGATTCCGGCTATCTCGCGCGCCACGCCCAATATGCCAAAGCAGTCCGGCCTGTGGGTAAACATCTTGTTTTCTACGTCTATGACGTAGTCATCTAGCTTGAATTTCTTGGCAAAATCTTCACCTGGTTTTCCTTCTTCTGGTTCTACAATGCCACTGTGATCGTCACTTATACCCAGCTCACTGGCACTGGCCAGCATGCCGTTGCTTACCACTCCGCGCAGTTCACGGGCTTCTAGCACAAATGGGTCCTTGTCAAAAGAGCTGGGAACTGTGACGCCAGGTGGCAGCCAAATGCCCAGCATATCTGCATGCACATTTGGTGCGCCGCAGACCACTTGTACCAAGCCGTCTTTGTCACGTTTAACACCTTTTGCAGCGCCGCCATCGTCTACCATGCAAACACTCAGCTTGTCTGCATTTGGGTGCTTGTCACACTTCATCACTTTGACTATTACAATGCCCTTGTACTTGGCGCCAACGTCTATGGCCTCATCTACCGCCCCCAGCTGCAGACCAATCTTTTCTACCAACTCACCAAGAGGCAGCCTTACGTCCGTAAATTCCTTAACCCAGTTCAGCGAAATTTTCATGAGGCAATCCTCTGCTCGAGTTCACGCATTGTTTTGTGAAACGACGTATCTAGGTCTACGTTGTATTTGTCTGCTATAACAAGCAACGACCAAAGACAGTCAGAAAGTTCATGTGCCATTTTAATGTCAGCGTCATCAATCTTGCGTAAATTTTCCTTTGCCATGACAAGTTTTACTAGGTCACCCACGTCACCAACAAATCCCATAGCCAGTTCTTTGCCGCCCCATTTATCATTCCCATTTTTCTTATTATATTCAGCGTACTTTTGCCTTACTTCAACCGCTCGCAACTGCAAATCTTTAAAATCACTCATTTAAACTGCCTCGTTCTTGCTGCTACTGCGAACTGCATTAAGTAATTGTCTAGACTAGTGGTCTGGGCGTGTTTAGACTCGTCTACAAAAATCTCCCTTACCCGCAGTACTTCACGCAATTTTGGTGAATTATCTGCGGCAAGTTTCTCAGCCGTAGCATCAAACAGATCCAAGGCACGCGCAGTTGCTTCTTGCGCACGCTTTTCGTCTCCTGCTTGCTTAGCGCTAAACGTCCGCCCCACTTCGGAATAGATATTTCCCATTTGGTCAAAGATACTTAGCTTTTGCCACTTGGTGCGGTCAACAGTGTAGTTACTCATGAACCACCTCCTGAACAATGGCAGCAATTTGTTGACGTATCTGCGGATCATCTACGCCGCGGTTTCTGTTGTTTTGCCGCGGTTTTAGGTTAATCATAGAATCAAATTCAATAAATTCGGGTGTACCAAATTTGTCTGGATAGAGGTTAATACCCCATAGGTCTTCTTGCCTAGAGCCTTGTTCTAAAAGTTCAGCCTCGCCATCGGCATGCATTTCCATATCAACAATCACCACTTTTTTTGCAACATCAACATCGGCCTTTACTAAACTGCCATACATCCGCTCAGCCATTGTTTTTAATTCTTCAACCGATATTTTATCTACTATTTTCATTTGAACTGCCTCAAAAATTCTAGTTTGCCGGATTCAAAATGGCGGATGTCTTCTATGTCGTACTTCATCATTACCAGCCGGTCTATGCCACCACCCCAAGCAAAGCCGGTGTATTTGGCTGGGTCTATACCCGCCATCTTTAGCACATTGGGGTGGATCAGCCCGCAGCCCAGTAGCTCTATCCAACCGCTATATGAACACACGTTGCAGCCCTTTTTCTGGCAGAAAGGACAGCTTAAAGCGAATTCAAATGACGGCTCGGTAAATGGAAAGTAAAACGGCTGGGTTTTTATCTCTATCTCTTGCTCGTAATATTCACTTAGAAACGCCTTGAGAGTGGCTAGTAAGTGACCTACATGTATACCTTCGTCTACATACACGCCCTCTAGCTGGTAAAACGTGTGCTCGTGCCGCGCATCTAGGTCTTCGTTTCTAAACACGCGGCCAGGTATAACCACACGTATGCCCTTGCCGGCTTTTAGTTCTGGGGCAAACCGTTTGAGCACGCGGTTTTGCATGGTGCTGGTATGTGCCGGGGCTATCAAACCATCGGTAGTTACAAATGTATCGTAGTCGTCCCGTGCTGGGTGACCCTCTGGAAAGTTCAGGCTGGTAAACATATGCCAATCATCATCTAACTGGCGCGACTCTACAGCCGTAAAGCCCATGCGAGCAAAGATATCTAGCACCTTCTCTAGCTCTTTCATAAGCGGGTGCGTACTGCCAGACTGGCTGCTAAGCAGCCTGGGGCGTTTGTCTGCCAGAGTGTTTACGTCAAACGGCGCAGTGACGTCTATGGGTGTAAGGTCTTCAGGCTTATTAATGTGTTTTTCTGCCAACTCTTCAAGTTCAACCTTGAGCTTGTTGATCTCCTTACCGAAACTTGCCCGTTCTTCCGATGGCAATAATGGTATTTCGGCGTACAAAGCTTTTAGCTCGGGAGCACGCAGCACAACAGATTTATCAGCCTGACCTGGCAAACGCTTTTTTAATAGCTTTGCAACTTCAGCAATTCGCGTATTTTTATACTCCATGATTGCCTCTGATTATATCAGAGGAGTTTATGCGGCTTCTAGAATCTCTTGTTTAATCTGCTCTACGACTTCCGCAGGCGATTCGCAACCAACAAGTTCTGGCCAGTACAACACCGATCCTAACTCTACTGCGCTCGCTTCAGCAACTAGCCGCCTCTTTACTTCTTGGCCCGTACTTACGCCCAGTACACTTATAATCTCACGACTGGCCGCTCCACCAATCCAAGCTAAGCGTTCACGAGCTTTTACCCACAACCTCGTCTGCTCGAAACCAAGCTCCTTCAGTGCCGGACCACTCATACCCGCTTTGCCGTTGTTTACTTTGATTGCCGGTTCACCGTTTGCCAATTTTGGTTCTTGGTTGCCCAGCGTATTGCTAGTTACCAACCCTCCCGAATTACTGTCATGCGGAAAGTATTTAACATCTATAAAGTCGCCTTCAAACGGACCAAATTTTTCATAGCTCCCCAGCCTACCATGCTTATTGACTAGTGGCGGGATTGTATTTTTATATGCATAGTATTCTAAAACTCCGTCCAAATCTTGGTAAAACGGCGGACGATCAGGAATGTTTGGGCAGCTTAGGTTGATTTCTACAAATAAAACCCCCTTGTTCAAAGCCTTTCTGCCAACTTCTAATAGCTCCTTTAGTTCTTCAACCGGGTTACCGCTGTGCGGGGACAAATTTAGTCCAACTTCAACGTTTCTAGAGTTAGCAATGTCTACCAAATCGTCTAGCCTGTCTAAACCAGTATCAGTGCCGGGTCCGGGCAAACTTTTTGCATTCCAACCTGCTCCTAGCTCTATATCATAATGTTCGTCTCCACCAATATAATCCCATCCCGTATCTGTCTTTATATATCCGCTGCCACTTCTAACCTCTCCCAGGGTCCAGCCGCCAAGAACTGCAAAGCTAACGCCAGATTTTACAATATTTTCAAATCTGTTTGCCACAATTTCTATGTCTGGATGGTTGGTCAAACCTGCAGCTGACCCTATAGGCCAATCTAGTTCTGCCCCAGCAAGGCTAAATTCATTTTGCGCCATTTACTCCTCCTTTTTGCTATTTTTTACATGGTATGATGAAATTGTATTGGAAGTAAATAGGACGACGAAATTTGTCGTCACATATTATGACAAAAAGCTATGTTTCTCAACTATTAGGTTATGGTCTAAACGAAGCCGGGATACAGGTTTATGTATTTCTGTTGCAGCATGGTGAATTTCGTATAAGCGACATAGCTAATATGAACCAGCTTCCCCGCACTACAGTTTATGAAGCACTAAAACAATTGCGGAAATTTGGCTTGATTGAAGAAATTACGTTTGAGAACTACAAGAAGATCCACGCCCTGCCTTTCACATCCATTCGACACCACATAGATGAAAAAACCGCCCAGCTAAAGGACTTGAAACTGGAGGCCAGGGAGATTGAACGCACCTTGCAAGGACTACCGAACCTACGCAGCCAGACACCAACTAAAGTACGATATTACGACGGTGTTTCAGGAGCCAGACAGATATTTTGGAACAGCCTAAAAGCTAAAGACACGGTATATGTTTACAGTTCTTGGGGTCGCTCGCCTTACATGGGCAAAGCCTTTTATGAAAAGTTTGTAGCAGAGTCTAGAAACCGCCACATAACGGAGAGAGTACTGGTAGAGAATAATCACAGAATACACGAGAGGATTAGTGAAGACTTGGGGAAAACTGATTTTTCGCGTTCCAAGTTACAAAATATCCGTGCGTCCAACAAGTTAGACATTGCCGGCGAAGTACTTATCTATAACAACATTTACGCACAGGTGACGCTAAAACAAGATTTTATAACCGGGTTTGAAATAGAAAACCAAAAATTTGTAGACATGCAGCGTTCTATTATTGAAGCGCTTTGGAAAAAAGCAAGACTGTTTAAATAGCCTCGCCCCTACCCATAACTACACGCCGTGCACGACCCACGTGTTCGTAATTTTCGATGATTGAAGTATTTCCAAGTCTCATATCTACTACACGTCCAACAGCCATCATGCCAACATAAGGCGACCATCCAGATTGTGATACAACGTCACGACTCTCATCAATACGATATGGATCAGACATATCCCACCTGACATATGAGCCC
>MGCP01000022.1:0-1036 GCA_001790455.1 Candidatus Saccharibacteria bacterium RIFCSPHIGHO2_02_FULL_47_12 | reverse complement strand
TATGCAGGTATTGTAGAGTAGGCTTCAACAAGCCTTTCAAGCGGCAACCTACCAATACGCACCTGCCAGAACATAACTGATGCAGCATGCTCTAAACTTGGGACTCCGCAGCACCTTCCTTGATGTTCACCGGCGCATGTCGGGTTTTGCATAACTGCATTCATTTTAGATTCAATTGAGTGGGGTGCATGGTCGGTTTCAAGCTCCTGTATATCTCCGCGAACAAAAGCATCAAATAGCTCGTCTGCTTCTGCTTCACCAACCAAATCTGGCTTCATGTCTGCAAATGCACTTCTTGTAAGTCGTTCGCGAAGCGTTAAAAGCATGGTGTGCGGACATATTGCTGAACTTACCTCTAGACCTTTGGCACGTGCCTCCAGAACCGCTTGAACTTGGTCCATTTTATTGACATGCGCTAGTCGCACTCGCAAGCCACGATCTTGCGCAGCGTGTCCAATAAAGTCTCGGTAATTGTCGTTTCCTGAATGAAAGACAACCAGTTTGTCTGGGTCTACCTGCTTTATTCCATCTAGATGCTCATCAAATTCATATGCCTCATAGTCGGTTTCTCTATCAATGTTTGTGGTTGGACCACCGTAAGCTTTTACAAAAATACTTAACGGTAAAGCTCTACAAAGTTGAGGCACATTATCATACTCTGGCTGCATACCCACTGCCGTGCCCACATTGATGTTTGCCTCCTCTTCTATAATGCTGTGTTTTTCTAGAACTCTTTCTTCATCTATAGTAGGTAGTGGAGCATTGTTCGACATATCAGCAACAGCACCAACTCCTCCTTCGGAGGCCGCTCGCGTACCGCTTTCGATCGTTTCAGCTTTATTACTCCCCGGTTCTCTAAGATGAACATGCCCGTCAATAAATGGTTTCAAAGATAGTAACTCAGGCATACTTAAGACAAGCGTACGCTTAGATAAGATATCGCGCAAGCATGAGCATTAACAACCATTTACGTTATACTTTTAGTTATGCAAGAGCCGGTAGATTTAGAAGCTGCGGCAAAGGAAGTTTTAGAAAA
>MGCP01000021.1 GCA_001790455.1 Candidatus Saccharibacteria bacterium RIFCSPHIGHO2_02_FULL_47_12 | reverse complement strand
AAGCAAGCACTTTTTAGTGTTATTTAAGAGAAAAGACACTAACTTATCCACAGTTTTGACAAAAATCAAAAACCACCACAATATGTGGTGGTTGCACTCTCTTTTTAAACACTACGGCCCTAAGGGCTACCTAAAGATTGTTTAGGTCTACTTGTAGCACTTCGCCAGGAATCAGCCCTTCTGCATCTGTAACTTGTGGTTCTTTTGCTACCCTTTCTACCTCTGGTAGAATATCACCTTCAAACCCTACTACGTTTGCAACTCGTGAAACTACTGTCCAGGGGCCATCGCCGGGTTGTACAACTACATTCAGCACATGCTCGTCTTCTGGTAGGTTTTTAACGCCATCCTGCACAGCTTCAATCGCATCTTTATCTTGTGCAGAGGCTTTGGATTTTTCCCCATCACCAAGTGCAATAGCACCAACACCAATAGCAGTTGCTAAGCTAGCAGCCAGAACTTTTTCTTTAAATGTGAGTTTATTTCTATTACTCATGCCGCTATTATAGCAAAATGTTTATGCTTTGTCAACTATCTGGCTTGGTCGATGTCTTTTAGCTTCTTGATCTTGCCGGCAAACCACAGTGCGCTTGGGCGAATTGTACGTTTCATGCCATTTGCCCTGTCTACCTCTACCAGACCAAACTTTGGCCACCACCCATACGCCCACTCAAAGTTATCCAGCAGGCTCCAGTGGAAGTATCCGCGCACATCTACCCCCTCGCTTAGTGCTCGCTCCATGGCTATTATGCTCTGTTCTAGCCACCACTGGCGGTATTGGTCACGTGCATCTGCCACTCCGTTTTCGGTGATTATAATTGGCTTCTGGTAGCGAGCCCACACTCTGAGCAAAATTGGGTACAAACCCTCCGGCTCCATATATACACCCAGATCGCTCAGTGGCACCGAGGCATTGAATCTTTTCATACCGGGCAAAATTTTTAAGTATCTCTCTTGGTCGTCACGCACTATTTGGTTGCCCTTACCCCACACAAACCCCTTGTAATAGTCTGTAAAGTAATAATTAATTCCCACAAAGTCCATTTGTTTGCGAACCCGCCGCAAAAAGAACCAGTTCCACAGGTATCGTACGGTCTTAGTTGCCACTTCATCAAAGAAGTTATGGGGCCTTTTCGCCTGAATGTTTGCTAGCTGAGGGGCCAAACCAATTTGCAACTTAGGGTTTGCTACTTTTAATATTTTGTACGCCAGCTTGTGTGCCCGAATAAGATTTAGGTAAACTCTAATGCTAGATACCAAAGAGGTCTTTTGGGGTGGAAACTCACCTACCATATAACTATAGGTCATATACACATTCGGCTCGTTAATAGTAATCACGTGGTTAATCTCGCTGCCGTATTCATCTGCTATTTTATTTACAAATCGTTGCCAGTGTTTTAAGTTTTTGGTTTTTTCAAACCCTCCTTTGTCGGCAAACCACACCGGGAGCGTTAGATGCCAGATGTTCAGGAGTGGCTCTATGCCTCGTTTTTTTAACTCGTCTATACATTCGTGGTAATGCCGCAAAGCTTCTGGGTCCCAATCTCCCTCCCGCGGCTCTATGCGTGACCATTCTATACTAAACCTAAAGGCGTTTAGGTTTAGTGACTTCAGCAGGTCAAAGTCTTCTTTAAATCTCAGGTAGTGCTCTACTGCTTTGCCAGATACGTAATTGTCTGGATCTTGGGCCTGGTCTTTTATATCTTCCCAAACCGGGAGCTGCCCTAGCTTGTGCTTTGCGGTTTTGGCTAGTTCATGGGCGTTTTCTAGTTCCCACACGGTCCAGTTATTGTAGTTGCCGCCCTCTACCTGATGTGCCGCCGTGCTGGCTCCCCACAAAAAGTTTTTTGGAAAGTTTTTTTGTTTATCCATTTGGGAATATTATAGCTTAGTCTGTGGGTTTACTATGCTACATCTGGTTTACTAAGTTCAGTATGTTGCCGTCTGGGTCTTTGAACCAGGCTGCTTTTAGATCGCCCATGATGTGCACATCCCCCTGCACGGTTGCGCCGGGTATGTCGCTGTAGTGCTCAAACACGACGCCTTTGCTCTTTAGGTCCTCGACGATTTTCTCTATATCATCTCCCACGCCCCAGCTAGCCGCCGTAGCCTGGTTGGAACCAGCATACTCAGACTGGTACACAAACACGTTCGAACCTCCGCTTTTGTAAATCACTCCGCCTGCTTCTTCGCCCCCCTGCGGGGTCAAACCTAGCGCGCCCTCGTAAAATTCTTTTGCTTTTTCCATGTCCTTTACGGCAATTGTTGCCACTGCTGTTTTGTCGCCTAACATAGTTCCCTCCTTGCTTTAATTGTCTATTATAAGTTGTTTGTCTTGCTTCTATTATATGCCTAGTGTCTACTTTTTGCTGCGGTTTTTGCGGTCGTGGTAGGCCAGGTCGCGGCGCATTTGGTCTAGGCGCACTATGTATTTATCAAACGGCTTTAGGAGTGACGAATACTGCCAATTTGGAGCCATTATGTGTAGTAACTTGCCGCGCTCTACCAAGTGTTCATACAGCCCATAAAAATCCCCGTCGCCAGACACCACTATGGCTTTTTGGTAGTTGGGCATTTCTTTCATAACCCATAGCACTAGGTCTGCATCTACATTGCCCTTGGGGGCTGGACCGGGTTGATCCTTGCTGCCTGCTTCTTTGGGGTCTTTTTGTTTGGCGGTTTCTAGCGTTGGTTTTAGTACCACCAAAAAGCCCAGTTCATGCATATAGTTATAAAGGTCTTCGTACTCTGGCATGTGGCCTATAAACATATAGGCTTTGGTCACTCCGTACTTGTCGCGTAGCATCTGGCGGAACCGCCGCCAGTCCATCTTCCACCCCATCTTTTGGGTGCCCATGTTTAGGTTTTGGCTGTCTATAAATGCGTAGATATTTGTGTTTTTGGTTTTTCTGAATGGTTTCATCTTGGTCTAATCATATCATTTAATGGTTTAAGATTTTGAAACGCTTGGTTCTAGATGTCCTGCCGCCCACCATCTGCACGTGGCTTTTAGGTACGTTCAGATAGTCTGCCAGCAGCTGCGTGACCGCTTGGTTTGCCTTGCCATCTACTGCCGGCTCGCGCACATATACCAGCAATGACCCGTCTAGCGCCGGTTGCACCAGCGGGCCCTTCTTGCTCCCTGGTTTGACCCGAACTACCAAAACGCTCATCTTGGTTCAATGATAGCATTATTTCTTTTTAGTAGAATGGGCTTTTAGCCAGGCGGCGATGACTGGTATCTCCAAGTGTTCTACCGCTACCTGCACTGCAAAATCTTCTAGTTCCTTGTCGGTCAAGTCAGACGTGTCATAGTCGTTCAGATTCAGAAAAACTAATGCCGACATCACTCCTGTTCGTTTGTTTCCATCTACAAATGGGTGATCTGCAATAACTCCCCGTAACAACACTGCGGCTTTTTCAAATATGGTCGGATACAGGGCTTCGCCAAAAACTTCTTGTCTCATTCCAGCTAGGGCTGCCTCTAATCTACCCCTGTCACGAGTACCTTGCGAACCACCAGAGGCATCAATAATCTGAATGTGGATGAGTTCCAACTCATCCAGGGTTAGAAACTTCATCGCTGACTAAGGTTTTTGAGTGCCTTTTTGTGCCGGGCAATTAGCTTTTGAGTTAGCTCCACAACCTCTACGTTTTGTTTGGTAGCTGTCTGTGGGCGCGTTATATCAACTTCAACCATTTCGCCAGCCTTAATATGATTAAATTTGGCGTCTTTAGCCGGTATGGTTACCGCCAAGCTGTCGCCAACTTTGATAACTTTTTGAATAGATTTTATGGTCATGCTTACATACTAGCACAATCATAGTTGTATTACAATATTATTATAATTTACTAGTTCAGTCATGGCATGTATAATCTCGATATGATTCGGAGAGTAGCGGTGCGCGGGATTATTGTTAGCAACGGTAAGCTTTTGTGTGCAAGACTAAAAGCTTACGGTGGAAAACAAGCTACTGATTACTGGTGTGTGCCTGGCGGAGGTATTGACATTGGTGAAGCTGCTATACCAGCGTTAGAACGGGAGATATTTGAAGAGACTGGTGTGAAACCTACGGTTGGAAGCCTACTTTACTTGCAGCAATATCCTTATGAACATGGTGAACAAATGGAGTTTTTCTTTCATATCAAAAACCCTAAGGACTTTATAGGCATTGATCTATCAAAAACTTCTCATGGTGAAGAAGAAATTGCTGAAATTGACTTCGTTGAACCCACCAGCACAAATATTCTCCCAAAATTTTTAACTACAGAATCATTTGATAACCTAGAAAAACAACCAACCAAAGTATATAATTATCTGTGATTTGGCTCAATGATAGACCTACAAACTATAGCGAGCTAGTTCTGGTCCATCCAAACTTTCAACCGCTGCACGGAAAAAGTCGATTGGCTCGTGTTTGTATGCCCCGTCATTTTTTTGAGTCGGGTCATGGAATATAACTTCATTGTCTGTTATTTCGATCAAGATAACCCTGTGTACCGAGAAACCGTCAGCTCTGTGCAGTTTTCGTCCGTCCAAAGTTACATCACAAATGCCTGGTTTTTTTGTTTCCTCAACAATCATATCCCAAGTAACGTGGCATTGTTTATAGGTGAAGTTCGTGTGCTCGGTTGCTAGCGCCAACTGCTTGGTGACTTTTTCTAGGTCTTCCGTGTTATCTTGGTAATACTTGAATTCTTTTGGAGCTACTGTTTTGCGCAAACCCTCTATGCCTTCTTTTGCCCACGCTTCAATGTCACTTTTGTCATAGTCAGCTATATGGATGCCTCTGTCCATCATCCACTTCCATGCCGGAAATCCCCAAACTACGTAACCTTTCTTCATCCTGGCAATCTTAGCCATCTGTTCAAATGTTATGTGCTCATCTGGCAAAAGATACTGGGCGGCCATTGTGTAGCACGCCAGAGCACAGGCAGCATTTCCCGGGTTTCCGTGATAAGGAACCTTTTCCATCTTGGTTCAATGATAGCAGTTTTAGGCCTTTTTGGTTCTCGTCATTTTCTTATATTCGGAGAACGTCATGTACGTTTTGGTGTCCTCCACTCTATCTACAAACAGTATTCCATCTAGATGATCAACCTCATGCTGAATGACATGGGCCATAAATCCAGCGAAATTTTTTTCATGTGTTTTTGCATTTTCGTCTTGCCACTTTAGGCGTACCTTTTTGTGACGAGGCACTTGGGCATACATCTCTGCCCCGCTTACACACCCCTCCCACATGTTATCTTTCTTACCATACAGTTTAGTAATTTCTGGATTGATAATAACCAAATTTTGTCTTTGTAGTTCGGGCCGGGTCGGAGTAGGCTTGATACCGATTACGCTGAGGGCTAGCGACTTGCCTATCTGCGGAGCAGCAAGGCCGACGCCATATTGTCGCCTTTCTAGCGTGTTGCGCATATCGGCAATAAGGTCTTGTATTTCGCCTGATTGTATGCGCGCAGAACTAAGGCGCGTAGTTTTTTGACGCAATACCGGATTGCCGAACTGCCTCCTCCTTAATATTTTCATCTTGGTTCAATGATAGCATCTTACGCAGCAAGCCAATATGCAACGCTTTTAGCAAGCTCTTTTTCTTTGCCATGAAAACCATGGTCAGTACCGGGAACAATTTGAAAATCTGATTTGGGTAGTGCTGTTTTATTTGTTATAGACCTTAGTAAATCAAGGGTTTTCCTCGTTCCTCCTCCTGTGTACGTATACTCATCAAATTCTCCAAATACAACCAGCATGGGTTTCGTTATTTTCTTGTACTCTTCAAACAATTTCTTTTTGCCCAATCTTTTCTGTGTCGCTTCAAAGTACGGAAAAGTATTGTATGGGCCATCTGGACTCAATATGTCGAATGCAGACTGGGCGCTGAAAGGGTGCATTCCACTATACTTGGGCATCACTTTGTGCGGCTCGCCTTTTCTAATATATTTCTTGGCATATTTTATCGAAAGCCAAAAATTCTTTTCACCGATTTCATTAAAGAACAGGCCGCTGTCATCACCTGGCCCAGCATGCACGTACTTGGAGACTTTATTGTGTTTTGCCTTTTTGTCGTATACGCAGATTTTGTTTGCGCCAGTGCTAAAACCAACCAAGTAAAATTCTTTATAGCCATCAGCGCTCAGTGCATCGATAACACCATCAATGTCTTTAACGCAGTCATCTATTAATTCGTAGTGCGCACCACCTAGAATTTTTTCCTCTTGACCCGGAGCGCCACTACCAGCGACTATGAGTTTTTTCTTATATCGAGCACCTCTGTTGTTTAATGCCAGGAAAGCTATATTCTTTTTTGTGAGCTCCTCCCCAAGCGCATTAACAAGTTTTGTTTGGTAAAAAACTCCGCCATCACCATTTCCGTGTAGATAAATTGCAACTTTGTCGGTTGCATTCTCTGGCGCATAAAGTATTCCTGGAAGTTCCAGCGAATCGGTACT
>MGCP01000020.1:6556-6637 GCA_001790455.1 Candidatus Saccharibacteria bacterium RIFCSPHIGHO2_02_FULL_47_12 | reverse complement strand
CGGTCGTTTTATGTCTACGGCTCCCCGCGCCAGCTTAGACATAAAACGACCGGGCATAGCGGGTACCCAGGTGGAAAAAGC
>MGCP01000020.1:264-6539 GCA_001790455.1 Candidatus Saccharibacteria bacterium RIFCSPHIGHO2_02_FULL_47_12 | reverse complement strand
GAGCTGGGAGCTATAAAATCGCGCAGGGCAGTTATGCCCTTTTGGAACGCGGCACTTACCTCTTGCTGCTCATGCAGCCGCTGGGCCTCTGCCAAAGCCACGGGGTCAGTAGCCAAAGATTTTTTCTTAAATAAACCCATTAGAATTTTCCTCCGGAAAAACTAGGATTTAGGACATAGGATTTAGGACATAGGATGTTTGCCATACCTTGATGAGCGGAGCGAATCATTGGGGTAGTTCCTTCTCTAGGTTTGGCTGCCGGGCTTCGCCTTGGCCTTTGGTGACAACAGGCGCAGATAGGTCGTTGAAATTCTTTAGCTCCTGGCGGGTGGCAGTGTCTGGGTTGTAGGTGTCGTAGTAAAGTTCTATTAGTTCTTGCGTGTCCAGAGGCAATCCCTGGATGCCTGCCTGCTGCAGCCCGGACAAAACTGCTTGCACGCGGTTTTTTAACTCTGTTTTGGCGCGCTCTAGATCTGGCTCGTTTATGGTTACATGCTGTTGTTTATTGCCAAACAAACCGCCCAGGCCTGTCAAAAAGTTTTTGGTAGAGCTAATGGCTTTTTGTACGTCTGGCGTAGGAAAATACGGAATTACCACGTAGAACTTCTTGTCCATAATGTTGGTTTGGAGGCTCAACTGGTCAATAAACGTTATGTAGTCTTCCATCATCAGCGCCAGCAGCATGTTGTCGTGCTCTGTACGAATTTTGTCTAGCTTTTCTATATATGGCCGCAGGTCTACCTTTTGCGAATGAATGAAAATTTGTACGGGGAAATACAGCGAGTTTAAAAAGCCCTGGTAGCTGTACTCTACAGCTTCGCGCTCCTGTGGGCTCATAAGGTCAAAGTTAATAGATTTGACCATGACCACGCTGCGAAAAGAGCCGTCGCTCATGATCACAATGCCGTCGCGCACCTCGGCAATCATTAGAGCATTTTGGGTGCTGTTGGGGTTGGCCTTGGTACCAGAAACGGCCGGTTTGGTTACGGTCCCCGCGGGTTGGTTTGGCAAAGCCCCGGCTGGCTGCGGTGGCCCGCCCACTACCGGAGTAGTGGAAATTTGTGTTGGTTGATTTTGATTTGGATTCATTAGTTATATATCCACCCTGGAACAGGTTCCAATATGCATTACCAGTATAGAGGATTGTGCCCCTAGCTCAAAGCTGATAACCAGGCTAATTTAGCGTAGGCTAATGACGACTTCGTCCTCTGGAGGTTCTTTCTTTTTGTTTGCCTGCCGGGCTATGGTCGCTACATTTAGGTCGTCGTTGTCTGCCAGCTGCATTAGGGCTGGGTCTGGCCTGGCCTTTTGGGTTTCAACTGGCTGGTCAACGGGGGCGGGTTTAGGGACCTGCGCTTTTGCCTTTGTTTTTTGCTGCGAAGGCGGCAGTATTACCTTCATGTGTCCAAACGTTGGCGGCTGCGTGTGGTCTTTTTCTTTGTGAATTTTGTCTAGCAAGGCCTTTTCTTCGCTAGACAGCGGCATGTCTTTGGCCGGAACGCTAGAAGCCGCAGGTGCAGCAGTCCGGGTGCCAAAGGTCGCGTAGCCGGCTGGCACAGGGCCGCTGGGTTGTTGGCCCATAAACCAGAAGTTGTCGCCTGCCTGTCCGGCCTGCCTGCCGGCTGTGTCGTTTACCGGTGCTGTTCCTACCGGTGCTGGTAGTTTGCCCTCGCGGATCTGTTCCATTTTTTGCAAAGTAGCTTGGCGGTGGGTTTGCTCGGACTTTTCTATCATGCGGCTAAAGTTTTGGGCTACGGGGTTGTAGTGCTCATCCATAATGTCATCTGCTGCCGCTACGTCTACAATTGGCACTGCGGCTGGCATGGCAATGTCAACTAGCCTGTCTGATTGGGGTGCAGCGGGTGCGTAGTTGGGTGCAGTCATCATGTTTAGAGCCCCATTTTTTACTGCCCAGCCGCGGCTGTCAATGGTGTCGGCGAGTGCCCTTAGGCGGCTTTTTACCTCAGTTTGGCTGAGGTTGTCGCCCTCAAACGCCGGACCCTGTTTTTTGGGCGCCGTAATAGTCACCAGCTCTTGCACACCGGTTTGGTTCCACACTCGTAGGTGTGGCTTTAGGAAAAAACGCAGTTTGGCCAGCAGCCAAGTCTCTGTGGGCTGGTCGCGCCCCCAAGGAAACGCCAAAAACCCGCCCACTAGCATAACCGGCAGCAGCGGCAAAACCAAAAACCAAACCCCTTTGGTTAGAAAGAAAAACGACAGATATGCACAGACCACAGTAATGGCAGCAAAGATAAACTGCTTGAGCGTCAGCGGCCCCAGGAACTTGTCCTCTGCCTCTATGTCTTGAATTACTTTATATGTAGCCATGGTTATAGTTTACTATGGACCTCCAGGAGCACCTCCACCTCCACCACCACCGGCACCGCCTTGATTCGGAATCAAGTCAGGACGTTCATATATACGCGATATGAGTCTAACATCTGGACTAGCTGCTAATGCGTCCGCCTTATTTCCAGGTGTGCTTGGTAGTCCAGCGGTTAACTGGGCTATAAATGGGTTCAGGCCGGCTTCGCTATTAATGAGTTCTCCAATAATCCTTCGCTGTCTTATTGCCTCATCGCCAGCAGCACCCTTGGCATTCTGTGCCAACTGCGTAGTCTCAGAATAGAACTTTCCAACCTTTTCTGTTGCAACTATACGAGGGTCAACACCTCTCTCCGTCGCCTCTTTAATAATTGTTTGATCGCGAGCGTCTAAGCTGTTATTAGCTATACGACCAATTAGGCCATCAATGTTACCATGCCCGTCTCTGTGGCCAATATAATCAGCTACACCTGAAACGCCCCTGGGTTTGCCGCTCCCAATTTCGTACAGACTCCCACTACCCCATGCTTTAATTCCGTCGTAGTCTCTATCGCCATCGGTATTTCCTGCCAAATCAACTCTTCCAGCCGGACCTTTAGCGACAGCTTGAAATTCATCCATGATAGACCGGTATTGGAAATCATCATTTCCAGCAATACGGCGCGCCATTGCATTTGCTTCATCCCATCCTTTCTCACCGGCATCCATCTCAAACCCAACCTGGTACGGGTTGTTCATGGCTGCTCGTGCTACGGCTGGATTTCCAAAACCTAACCTGTCACCAAAAGCAATAGCGGACATTCTCTGTCTGTGCTTTCTTTCTGCAGTTCCTCGTTGGGCTTGTGCCTCACCAGCAGTAATGGTACCCCTAGATTCCGCTTCGTTAATACGTCCCATCTCACCTGTATGCCAATTGTTAGCAGCGCCTATAGCTTCGTCTGCACTTCCGTATCGTGCCAATTGAGCCATAACATTGGAGTCGCCTTGCGCGGCTGCCCAAAGATTGGATTTTTCTAATTCAGCTCTAGCAGCCTGATTGCCTGCTTGCCTTAAGGCCCTCCTTTGTGCCTGTCCCCAAGACCAACCCCTACCCCTGCGAAGCTGCCTAGGGTCAAGGTATGAACCGAGCTGCTGTGGGTGCAAACCGGTTTCTTGGGCACGGATGTTCAAATTTCTTGTAGTGCGCCTACGCAGGCTATACGGATCATTGGGGTTGCCTTTGATGCCCTCAACTGCCTTTTTGCCCAAGCCCTGAATACTGCCGGAAACAGCAGCTATCATTCCGCCAGATAGTTTGAAGGCGAACGGTATGAGAAACAGCGGCAAAACCGCCAAAACAATCGCCACTATCCCAGACAGGCCTTTGTCGTCCTGTGAGGTAAATATGGCTGACACCACCTGCGACATGGCAAAAATAATCATGACTATAGGGTAAACAAGCAGGGTTTTTACAAGCAAGCTCCACCATTTTTTGAAGTATTGCTCTGTGTTTGGCAAGACATACAAGGCAAATGCAATTGGCGCAACTACTATGAGAAAGGTCATAATAACTATTCGAATAATGAGGGTGGCAAATACTCCCAAGACGGCAAAAAGTGCCGGCAACAGAACAAAAACTGCCAGAAAAGCAATCCCGGGTCCCGCAAGAGCCCACAATGTACCCCCAGCGGCGGCAAGCCCTAACCCGGCAGTTACCGATCCGCCCCAGTCTATTTGTGTGGTAAAGCCGCCAACGTTAAAGGGGGTTAGCAATAATCCCGTGATGCCCCTTGCTACTATGTTGGTAGCATCTACGGCCAAACCCACTATATAAAACGACAAGTTTATAAGAATAGCGGCAATGAGTATACGCGGCATCATCTTCTTGGCCGTATAAGCATCTATCATGCCCCCACCTAGGGCCTGGCCAAACACTGCCACCAGCATGGCTATAACCAGTGCTATGTTTGCCAAGATTCTAAAATTAGACCAGGTTCTGAACGTACTATCCCTTGTTTCGTCTCTCAGAGGGTCAATCCTTAACCAGGGAACTATGACGTTATTCATCATCCACTCGGTAGCATCGCGCAAACCATCTACGAGCTTACACAAGATCCACCCCAGAGGCCCAGCATTATTCTCGCAGGAGACTTTAGTGCTACTGTCGCCACCTCCTCCTGGAGGATCAGGAGCAAAATCATCATTAATGTTGGGCAGAGATCCACTTGCTAGTTTAACTTCTTCACAGCTTGTGTCATCTGTTAGGAGGCTTTGGAAACATATCGTTGCGGTATTCCCTTGTAATTGTGCATATAGCTGCCCAATGCCGATAACAGCGTAAAAGCGGTTGGGAAACTGGCCGCTGAGCGGGTCATTTGCTGGTGGTGTCTTAAACTCCACCAAAGGCGCTTTGTGTGGATAGTCATCAAACCAGCCAGGGTTAATGTAGCCCTTTAGAGTTTCTTCATCTACACCGTACGCACCAATTTTACTTCGGTCTCCGGAGGTAAGATTAATAGACTGGGCATAACGGATAATTTGCAGACGATCATCTCCATTGACTTTATGTGGTTGGCCGTCTTTATCTATCGCAAAACAATCCCCGTTTACTTGGCTTTTTTCGAGGTCAACATAAGTGCCACTGCCAGGATTACCAGGGTCAGCATAAATTTTATCTACGCAACCTCCGTTTTTACGTGCATATTCGTGGACGGAGTCATAGGGGTTAACATCTGTAAATTGTGCCCCGTCATAGCTTATAAAAACCATGTCTATCCAACTGCCGGTGGCAGGTGCTGCTGAAGCAATCCGAATATTGCTAAGAAGAGTACCAAATATGACCGTCACAAATAGTAATAAACTTAAGCGCAAACGCATTAATTACTATGGTAGCACTTTTGTTTTTTAAGAGAAAACTTACTGCTTCAGCGCTCAAACGACATTTTGAACGATTTAAAAGATGTTGGATTCTGGATAAAAGCTTGTGCGTCAACATCCGACACAGGATCTTTTGCATCAATGAGGTTAAGAGTAGTAGGTGTGGTGCTGGTCGTTTCTAACATAGGGCCGATCTTAAATGTCATATATTGAGTCTCTCGTTTATTAACAGCCACGCTCTTCTCTATGCGAGTAAGTTTGGCAAGGATGTAGGGGGTTTCATTAATATCATCTTGTGAAGGGTCTTTAATAACATACTCTGCGGCGTACCTAATTGTGTAGGTAGGGTCTCCATTGGCACTGGCGCGGTATTCGTTCATTTGACCCAAGACCGTTTGGAATGATAAACCGGAGTTTGTGTCTGTGCCTTGCAGCCCGATCGATGGATCGCCGCGGAAAACTTTATTAAAGTAAGTTGGATCGCTTGTCTCAAAACCTTTATTTAAATATCCAATAAGCTGTGAGAGCAACTCTGCTTTGTTGGTTGATGTGGGTAAAGGTAGCACTTCGGCTTGAGGAGTTTTTTCTGGCATTGCGGTTTGGCTACCGTTCCCATTTGGGGTGACTCCTAGAGCTGATGCTGGGGGCCTGCCAGAGTCGGCTTTTTCCGCTGAGCCACCTTTGGTCATAAAGTACAAGCCCAATCCAACTACGCTAGCTGCAGCAGTTCCCAAGGCTCCAAACTTAACGGCCTTGCTATGGGCTGGTTTCTTATGTTCAGGTAGTGTAGGGAGCACGCCAGTTTCTTGAGCAGGCATGGCCCCAGTTTGCACCTGTGCAGATTCAGTGCCTAGAGCTTCTAGATTACTAGGCAAGCCCTCTGGGCTGTCGGGTATAGCAAGTTTTTCATGAATATCTAGCAGGTCCTGGTCTGATTTTATGTGAGGAAGCTCAAACCCACCTCTTCCGTAGTGTGGTGCCCCGTGGATGACTGAGCCGCTTGGTTGTTCGTGTGGATCTGCAGGCATATTGATTAACCTATTACGGACGTAATTATATCACAATGTGTCGTGCTTGACAAGCATAATCTTTGT
>MGCP01000020.1:0-250 GCA_001790455.1 Candidatus Saccharibacteria bacterium RIFCSPHIGHO2_02_FULL_47_12 | reverse complement strand
TCTGTTGACAACTTGTCACCTGTAAGCAAAAGAGCTATAGTAACTAAAAATGCGAAGATCAAAACTAACGGATAAGCTTTCAATAACGCGCGCCAAATCACTAATTTTGAGTTTTTTGGTTGCTTTTAGCTTGAGCTTTGCGGTTGCGCCGCCTGTATATGCCGCCAGCTGTGGCGGCAGCGGCCAAGAAGTAGAAATAAGCATAGACATAGGCTGCAGGCATAAAGGAAACCCCATTATGGATGCGCTA
>MGCP01000019.1:14870-17311 GCA_001790455.1 Candidatus Saccharibacteria bacterium RIFCSPHIGHO2_02_FULL_47_12 | reverse complement strand
TCTTTGTTGCCTGCTACTAGGTCATAGCTGTGGCGAATGAGTGCCTGTACTTCTTCCGAAGAAAGTTGGCCGGTTAAGATAATTGTATTCCAGTGTTTTTTGTTTAGATGATACCCTGGCATAACGCTCTCGTACTTACTGCGAAGTAACTCGGCCAGTTGAGGATCGCACTTTAGGCTAATTCTAACCGGAGTTTTGTTTTCTTGAATCAATGCAAACATTTTATCTTTTACTTTATACACCGCCACATCTTCGCCAAACGGATAGTCTAGTTTGGCGTTTGGCATACTTAAAACATAGTCTTCAACGGTTTTGTGCGTCATATGCAAAAGTATATCATGACCCCTGGCGGTTATATTGTATATATTAGCCTTTTATTATAGAATATCCGCAGCCTAGCACAATAATGTGCAAAAGCGCACCGTCGACAACTGTGAGGAAAAATGGAAAGCAAGTGGATTGTCATCGCCACAATCGTGATTGCGGGCCTCGTCGCAACGATCCTGTCATGGGATCCACACCCTTTGATCGGTAAGATCTGTCTGGGTGTCACAATCATGGTCTGGATCATCTCGATCTTGTTCATGCCAAAGGATCCGCTCGAACGTCTCTAGGGAGTAAAACGACCATGAAGAAGACACTGATCGTTGCATCCGTTGCGGCCGTGTTCCTTGGAATCGGCTGGGTTGCACTACAAACCCTGCCCGGTGTGGGCACGCGGTCATGAAAGAAAAGTTCCACCGTGTACTGGCTTGGCTGGTTGAACAGCTAAGGCCATACGCCAACCTAAAGGATTAGGAACATGAGCATGAAGAAGGTACTTTTCCGTGTGGCAGCAGCCGCCAGCGCCCTAGTGGCAGTGCTTCTGGCAGGAAGATCCGACTGGTGATAACCCGCAAAGAGGCCTGGCGGCGGAGCTGGTTGAGCAACATGCTCCCACTCCCCGCCCGCGCCCATGCGCAAAAACCCCAGTTGTCGACATTAACCCTTATTGTTTTTGAACCAGTCTAGGTAGTATTGTAGCTCGGCTATAGATGCTTGTATGTCGTCAAACGCGCGGTGAATTTCTTTTTTCTCATAAACTACGCCGTATTTGCCCTGCATTAGCACCTTCCAGGAACTGACATCTAGCATACGGTAGTGCAGTTTTAGATCGAGCGCGGGCATGTATTTTTTTATAAACATTCGGTCGTTATATATAGAATTTCCGGCTAGCACGGCTGGTTCTGCGCCAAAGTGCTTGTCTACCAGGGCTATCAGCTCCTGTTCTACCCTATCCTGTGGCCTGCCCTCTACAATGCTTTCTAAGAATTCGTCGCGGTTGCCTGGGAAATCCTTCCACCAGATGTTTGCCTGCATAAGGCTGACTACTGCCTCGCGCTTTTGGCGCACGCAAGTTTCGTAACTTTCCAGCGTTTTTAGGTCAAAGTCGGTAACCTCGGCCGCAACTTCTAATATGAGGTCTTTGGCTGGGTCTAGTCCTGTCATCTCTAAATCCACCCATATCAACTTGGTGGGAATGCTATTTTTGTCTGCCATTGCTGGCTATTATAGCCTATTGCTGACTTAGTTGGGGCGGGCTGCGTCTAGCCTCTCTAGCAGTTCCGTAGCTTCACTATTTGTCATAAGGCGGGTTTGCAAGGCTTTGTCATAAACAGTTGGTGATAGCTTGGTCTGCAGTAGCTTGCCCCTGCTGAAATAATGGGTAAGGACTATGCCCCTTTCTGTACCCGGCCACTGAGTTTGTTCAAAATACATGTTACCAAGCCCATAATAGATTGGTTTGCCACGGTAAACTTCCCAGGTCTGTGGCTGATGGGCCTGCGTGCCAATGACCATATCAGCACCAAGGTCGGCGATTTTCCTAAACACCTCTTCTTGGCCAGAAATTGGGTAGTCGCACTCTGGGAACTCAACATAGCCACCCGGGTAGGCATAGCACTCCCAAAACTGCACGTCTACAATTACAAAACTCCCCAAGCCTTTGGCGCTCTCAATGTCAGCTTTGATCTTGTCAAAGTCAAAACTGTTGGATCCAGCATTAGACGAGGTGGCTATAGCTACCCCGTTTGGTGTGTCTGGGTAGTTGTAACCCAGAAAAGCCACTTTGGACTGCTTCTGGTCGGCTATATACGGCTTGGCGGCCTCTTCTTTGTTTAGCCCGCCTCCAAAAGTATGCCAACCTAGGCTGTGATAAAGGTTAATGGACTCTTTGTTGTACTGGCTGCCTGTGTCGTTGTTGTGATTGCCGGTCAGCTCAACCAGGTCAACCCCACTGGCTTTGAGTGTTTCAATCATTTCCGGAGGCGCGCAAAACACCGCTGCGCTGTAGGAACAGCCCGACTTAAACGACACTTCGTTTGAAACGTGGGTTATGTCGGCATCTGCCAGAAACGCGCCTATTTTTTGGCTAAAATATGTAGCATCTTTTGCTGAGTTTA
>MGCP01000019.1:10619-14836 GCA_001790455.1 Candidatus Saccharibacteria bacterium RIFCSPHIGHO2_02_FULL_47_12 | reverse complement strand
ACCTGTCATGTTGACTTTTAGTGTAGCGTCTTTGGTCTCAAGGCTGTTTAGTTTCAGATCTGCTAAACTTGCTGACGAGTCGCCGCTAAACACCACCTGGCGAAAGATTGCTCCTTTCCCAAAACTATCCAAATAATAGTTGTCGTCCAGAGACAGTAGTTTTACCTTGGGCGAAAGTTGGCTCATGGGTACTAGTGCAACGCTATCTGCCGGTATATCTTCTAGGGATTTTGAGAGGTCTGTAAGTTTGCTGGAGTCAACCTTTAGAAGGCTTGCTATGCCTATTTTGGCTTTGTCATCTGTGCCAGAGGGCACGTAAATAGCCGCCTGGCCAAGCTCTTTGCTAGAGACAGTTTGTTTGGTTGAGTAAATATTTGTTACAGGCGCGTAGGCCGAAAGCACCAGAGAGGTGTTGGACGCCTCCGCTGTAGTTTGTACGCTTACAGCTATGTCACCCTTATAGGTTTTAGACTGGGTTTTTATGGCGTTTTGGATGGATGATTTTTCTGCTTCGCTAACACTTTGGTCAAATATAAGGTTGTTTGCTGCCCTTTCCGCAGAAGTAGGTACAAAAACCTTGTAAATTACAAAAATGGCAATAACAGCCAAAAGCAGAACCAGCAGCTTCCTTGCTTTTCTTTTTTTCTTCTGCGGCCTAAAAGCCGTGTAGCTCTGATTCATAAGTTCTTATGCCAAATTATATCAGCCTTTCCTGCCCTGCCTACCGGACAGGCAGGCGGCAGGCAGGGTATAATCATAGCGATGCGTAGCAAACCCAGACGAAACGGTAAAAAGCTGCTGCTTGTTTTGATTATTGTAGCCGTTGTTGCAGGTGCGTTTTTGTGGATTAGAAGAGGTGGCGATACTTCCTCTAGTGCGTCGTCTAAATCTTCTTCGTCGGCCGGTTCCAACCAGCAGGTGAAATCGCAAAACCTGCCCGTGATTGATGCCCAGCCAACCGTAGACGCCTGGGCGGCCAAACAAAGCGGCACCACCAGCGTGGTAGTTTATGATCTGGCAAACAACAAGGCTGTAGCTAGCCTAAACCCAGACACCCAGTATTTTACCGCTAGCATTTATAAACTTTATGTAGCCTACTACGGCTACCAAAAAATTGCCGATGGCACTTATAGCCTAAACGACCCCTACCTGAGCGGTTATAGCAGAGGCGATTGTTTAGACACCATGATTCGCGATTCTTACAGCCCGTGCGGCGAAAAAATGTGGGCAGAACTGGGCAAAGACAAGCTTACAAATCTGCTTAGAACATATGGTATTAAAAACACTTCCATGAGCGGTTTAACGACAACAGCCCAAGATTCAGCTACATTGCTAGAAAGACTATGGAACCAAAAGGACCTGTCAGAATCCCCTACTGGGTTGTTTCTGGACTCCATGAAAACCCAGCCAGCCAAGTTTCGCCGCGGACTGCCCAGCGGATTTACCAAATCTACGGTTTACAACAAGGTGGGCTGGAACGAAAACATAGAGTGGCACGACACAGCCATAGTGACGCTGCCAAACGAACGCAGTTACGTCATAACAGTGTTTACCAAAAACGTGGGCTATAGCCAGATTGCACAGCTTGGCGCGGCTTTAGAAACCAAACTGAACCAATAGTTTCTAAATCTAACAGCAACGGCGTGGAGAAAAAGGTTTTTATCCGTTGTTGGTTATTTTGGCTCAGACCGTTAAGAATATAGTGGTAATGCTTTGTTGACATTTATGCCATTCTATGCTATATTATTTACCATGGAAGTCCCTGTCCCTCCACTAGAATCAGACGAGCGCATCGAAGCCTTGCAAGGCATTGCTGGAGCAATTAGGGCGCATTTGGATAATAAAACCTCGGGCGAGACGATCGACAATCAAGAACAAAGGTTTGATCCTGAACATTCTGTGCATGGCCTAATGTTTAAAGAGGCTCAGGATTTTCGTTATTATTTTCTACCGTCGCCTGACGGGTCTTATGCTTTTGGTAAATGGATATTTGCCAACAACCCGGACACTAGTGTAGTAGATTTTGCAGACTCACTACGAACTAAGCATGCCAATGCGGCATTCAAATCAAAATGGGGTGACAGGTTATACCACCCCGACGGTGTCCCAATGGAGGGGTTTAGAATAGAAAGAGAATATTCTGCCCTTAGCTACGCGCGCAAAGTCCTTGCAAAGAGTGATGAGCCAATTAAACGGCTATTTTCCGTGATAATTCCCGCGGACGTTGCTGCTTACTACAAACCCCAAGACTGGGATGGACAAAAGCCCAGGAAGCACAAAAACGAAAGCAATGACGAGGCAATATTCAGAATGGCTTGGAACGACCTTAACCAAAGAGCGCGCACCGGGCAGGTAGACACAGTAAACATCAAGCTATTTAAGTCTTTGCTCAAGAAAGATAATTATGGTAACCGCAAGATTAGTGACGAAGATTTTGATAGCGCTATGCACAATCCCGAAAATCAAGACCTGCGTGATGGCCAGTTATCAATTCAGATTGAAAACACAGCAACCAGACTAATCAAAGCTATAAAAAATCCCAACTTTACAGCCGAGAGACATCGCGAAGAAGCGTTTGAGCTATTACGCTTGTCGAGACAAGAGAAGGATCCAGCAGACAATACCGAGATCCCTGTGAAGGAAACTGACTGGACAATTCTGCCCCCGGGAACCTTGGAAGAACTGAGTGAAGGAAATGGAACTAACAAAGAAGTTGAATCGTTTGTAGACCCCGACCGAATGAGATGGTTAGCTCGATTGGCAATTGATTGGGGAAATGATGCATACATAGCGGTTTCTAATCTAGACAAATCAGGCAACTATGATTACCGAGTTGCCGTTCTGCCACAGTTAAAAAATGGCATTCTTATTGAACATGCGGTAGCAGAAAACCCCGCCTCGGGCAACGCAGTATATGTATTCCGAGGGGAACGTGGCGTTGAGGATAACGGACACACATGGCTTACCTGGAAAGAGGTATTAAGTGACACTAAAAAGGGTGCTCGCGCGCTTGGTGCTCGAAAAATAGTCCATAACCAGTTCAGTGAAGAGAACGTACTAGAGTATCTGACACGTCAGCAAGCTGATCTGGATAAACCAGGCTATAAACGCTAGCTTTCCAAACAGCAAGGTTTTATTTCTTTTTCGGTCTGAAATCCAGGGTGCAGCCATTTATGCAGAATCTTTTACCCGTAGGATCTGGCCCGTCTTCAAACACATGCCCCAAGTGTCCGCCGCAGTTGGCACACGCATACATACCAGTCTTTTGGTTGTGCAAAAACTGGCCGGAAAAAGGTGCCTCAGTACCCTTTTTAAACAAAATCTCTTTTTGCTGGTCGGTTAGGCTTGGGTTTTGCTGACGGACAGCTCTGGGCATTATTTGCTCTTCGAAAGACCTTTGGCAAACACATAAACCCAGCCTAGAACCTCTAGGGCAATTACTTGCAAGGCCGCAACTACTACCGGCTGCAGGTAGGTAAGCTTCCAGTCAGGACTGGCAGCGTATCCACCCAGATCTGTTGTGCCACTGATTTTTGCTGCTAGCTCTCCTGTAACCGAACTAACCAAGGTTATTAAGATAAAACCCAAGACTATGGCTACCACCACAGATGACGCGTCTTTGCGCTTCAAAATTTGCACAATTACCATTTGTTGAACCCTCCATTTTAATAGTTACTTAAGATTATATACCCAGGGTCAAGCTAGAGGAACGTTATTTAAGGCTTCTTCTTGTCTAGTTTGTCTAGTTTGAGGCTTTTTACAATCAGATACACAACCGCAGCAACTATGAGGAAATTGATAAATGTATTTAGCAGTGCGCCATAACCAAGCTTGTTAGTGCACACCCCTGAAACATCTTTTAGGCACCAAAATTTATCGTTTAGCTGGCCGCCGCCGCCATAAAGCACGCCAACCACAGGGTTTACTACATTGTTTACAAGCGAATCTACGACCCCTTTGGCTGCAACTCCCAAAATAAAACCTACAGCCAAACCCACCACGCCTTGTTCGCGCACAAAGTCTACAAAACCCTGCAGCCAACCTGGAGCCTTTATGACCGGAATGGTCATGGTGACTTCCCTTTTCTCTACAACTTTGCGTTTTTCGGGCACGATATCTCCTTAATCCCACCGAATTAGCTAAGATATATTATAGCTGCTTTTGTCGGAATTTACAGCAGACCTAACACCCGCCGCCCCAAGGAGCTGTACCTTGCT
>MGCP01000019.1:6858-10555 GCA_001790455.1 Candidatus Saccharibacteria bacterium RIFCSPHIGHO2_02_FULL_47_12 | reverse complement strand
CATGTGCTCGGCATAAACTGGTAAGCCCCTGCTGCGCCCGATCCACCAGAGTTATAGATGCTATAATCACCGCCGCTCTCGCGGTTGCGTATGCATGCTAGAACATCATTCGCAGGAGCACCCCCGTAAACTGGCCGACGGCTTGCTGCAGCAGCTGCGTCGGAAGCTCTGATTGCCTGAAGCGCGGTTATGTATTCGCCAACTTTCCTGGCTTCCTCTTGTTTTGCTGCTTCTATATAAGAAAAGAGTTCTACGGCTTGGTGTTCGGCCTCCGCAACCATAAATTCCACGGGTAATCCAGCCCTGGCACTTTGTTCGGCTTCAGCTGCAGGTTCTGATTCAATCTTTGGCGCCTGCTCGGGCGAGCTGCTTGCTGAGGCAGTTGTTGCCACTAATAGACTCATTGCAACTGCTCCCAGCGCTCCTTTTGCCACCCAGCGCCGAGGCTTACCTCTTTCTTTAGTTTTTGTTTTTGTTTTATCTGGGTCGGTGTTGTTTAGCCGTCTGACGTCAGCTAACTCACTAGCTGGCCTTTCCATAGGCTGCTCCTTCCATATGCAAACAAAGCGCATATCTAAAAGCAGCTGCCTATCAAAAGATATTCAGCCACACATACGCGCAGGGCTTGCTTAAATTATTAGTAGAGATTCAAAAAAACTGTGCTCGCACATGGGTTAGCACCCACTTTTGTTCAAACGCAGTCATTTTTGAAAGGCTTCTTCCGCTTACTGGGCGGATACCTAAAGTCTAAACAGATTGTGCTCATAAAGATGTGAAAAATATCACACGCCCTACGACTTTTTGGATTTCAGTTGCATATAGTGCTGCTTTTGCCCGGGCGGCAAGTGTTCTATGGCATAACGAAGGGTCGTGCGCGGCATTGTACCCGCGTAATTATCCAGAAAATCCATCAGCAGCCGCCGGTCGACTCGTTTACCAATCTCACGAAGCATCCACCCAACCGCTTTTTGGATAAGGTCATGTTTGTCATATAAAAGTTGCTCGGCAAGCACCAATGCCTCGTCCGCCCTGCCCTTGGCTATATACTCAAGTGTAGAAATCATAGCAATTCGTCTCTCCCAAAGAAGGTCCGATTCTGCAAGTGTTTGAAGTACCTTGAGCTTCTCAGGTTTATCATCAAGCCATTGCCCCACAATATAGCTAGCGCTTGAATCAACCAGATCCCAGTTATTTACCCATTTAGTGTGTGATATATAGAATTCGTATATAGTTTTTCTTTGCGAATCGGTACCGTGCTGGAACTGCCCAACCAAAATGAGCAACCCCGTTAGCCGCTGCTCATGCCAGGGGCTTTGGATCAGCTTTTCAACTTCCTGCAAAGGCAAATCTTTGAACGTTTTGGCCACCTTGCGCTGCTGGGGTACGGTAACGCCCAAAAACTTATCGCCTTCCCCATACTGCCCTGGCCCTGTTTTAAAAAACCAGGCGTTTGCCCTGGCCCGCTCCGGTGTAGAAGCCATCTTTAGGGCCTTAGAAACATCTTCCGCCGTCATTACATTTTTTCTGGTGCTGAGATATTGAGCAGGTCCAGCCCATTTTTGAGCGTGTCTGCATATGCTTGAACCAGCTGCAGTCGCACGGACTCGCGTGGGTCATCTAGAACCCGGTTGTGCTCATAAAAACTGTTAAATTTCTGTGCCAGCTCGTACAAATATGTGCAGATGTGATGGGGCATTAGCTCGTTTACCGCCCTATCTACCGTCTCTGCGTATTCGGTGATTTTGCGCAGCAAACTGCGTTCTGCTGGTTCAAACTTGTCTGGCCTTGTGTCTGGTGCAGCCTTTTTGCTGAGGATACTCCGCGCCCGCGCATGCGCGTACTGCAAATACGGCCCACTGTTGCCTTCTAGGCTGATTGACTCGTTTATGTCAAAAACAATATCGCCGCCAATTCTATGTTTTAAGAAAACGTACTTCAGAGCAGCCAGCACATTATCTTCAACGGCTACCGCTCTATCGCCATAAGCTTTTTTAACAGCTTCTCCCAGCATATCTAGTACTTCCACCGCAGTGATTACATCGCCCGTGCGACTACTCATCTTCCCGCTGGGGAGTTTAACCACGCCATGCGACACGTGTTTGATTTTCTTGGCAAGATCTTCGTCTATCTGGCCGAGCGCAGCGAGCAGCACCTGAAAGTACTGATCAATTTCATTGGCAGTCACCACTACAGCTTCATCAAAATTGTAGTCACGCTGCTTGGCAAAAGCTAAGCCCAGCTCCTTGGCCTCGTATGTTGGCAGCCCCTGGCTATTTACAAATACCCGGGTGTGCAGATCAAACTTTTCGCCCTTAAAAACAATCGCCCCGTCGCTTTTCTCAAAAACTTTATCAAGGTTTTCTTCTACGATTTTGATGCCTTCTGGGCCGGTCATACTTTCAAAATATTGTTTTTCAAACCCCACGTTAAGACGTTTGTATATAGAATCGAAATAAATGAAGCTGTGGTTCCTGCCCAGTTCATAGAAGTTGTTGATTTCTGAATCAGACTGCTCGTAAATCTTAGTGTTAATGACCTTTATTTCTTCTTGAACTTTGGGATCATCACGGAAATTTTTTGCACCAAGTGCATAAGCTTGGCCAAGAATTGCTACCTTTTCCTGTATAGTGCCGGCCGGTTCAATATCAAAATTTTCTGAAGTAACAAAACGCTGCTTAAGTCCATAAATGGCCATGGCTACATGTAGGCCAACGTCACCGTGATAAGAAACCTGGTGTACGCTGGCACCGGCAGCCTTGTATAATCTGCGTATGCTCTCGCCTATAGTGTTGGAATAGGCGTGACCGATGTGGAATTCTTTAAAGGGATTTGGGTCGGTGTGTTCGATTACAACAGTCTTGCCTGCGTAAGCTTGCGCAGGTTTTTTGTGCAGAGCGTCAATCAGTGCTTCGTCGGTCAATATAATGTTCAAAAATCCGGGGCCTGCGAGCTCAATTTTTGATACGGCTGGCGACTTTATTTTCTTAGCCAGCGCCTCGGCAATTTCGCGCGGGTTTTTACCTGTTTTGCCAGCCAGCTGCATGGCCACGTTGGTGCTGTAGTCGCCAAATTGTTCGTCTGGCCTGGTCAGTACAGGCTCAATGTCTTCGCCAAACAAATCTTTGACCGCCCCAGAAACTGCTTTTTTAATCTCTTCCATCTTCTTCTAAGTTTATAGGATTAGTCTTTTATTGTCTTTATGTACCGGATAGCTTGCCATAAAACTATGTAAATGCTGCAAAGCAGCACAAAAAATATAGCGGTGGTCACAAACATTTGGGGGTGAGATGTGGGGTTTATAAACACGCGGTCCGACACGTCAAATAGCAACCCAGCTGGGTTGACCAGAACGTCCCAAGTGCTCCAGCGCAGGTACCTGCCAAGATAAATTGCAAAGCTAGACAGTAGTAGCACAGCCGCAATAGTGTAATGAGCCTGAGGCCTAGTTGACCGTGCCAAAAGCAGCCGGTGAATCATAAAAAGACTAATGAAACCCAATATCACACCGTTAATTGCGAAAGAAAACATCATAACTGCAGCAAACAATGAGGTATTTATAAAGTCAGTTTGCAAATGGATCAGGTCAGTAACCATATAAAAGCTGTTTGGTAAAAAGCCCAGCCACAGCAGGCTAAGAATTACCGCCTGCCAGCTTAGCCAGGTGTTTTTCTTTAGGTAGTGTTTGAGCCAAATGGCA
>MGCP01000019.1:4012-6840 GCA_001790455.1 Candidatus Saccharibacteria bacterium RIFCSPHIGHO2_02_FULL_47_12 | reverse complement strand
GCCAAGAACAAGTTCCAGATCAGAAACCAATACCCACCTAGGTCGTAGCGCCAGGCACCCACCAAAAACAAACCGACGCTTATGCCGCTAGACAGCAGCAGAGACACGGCCAGTGGGTACTGCTCCCAAAATCGCTTCATAGCCCTACATTATAACAGAGGTGGGGGCTTTTGAGGGAAAAGAGAAGCCCGAGAGTTGAATTTACTTCAACCCCGGCGCGATGAGAAAAACCGCTCGGGGTCCCCAAAAAGAGAGGATTCTTTTTGGGGTGAGTAGTTTGTCTCATAAGGCGAAGCCGCTATAACAGAGGTGGGTTTATTCGTTGAGAGCAAGCTTGAACTTCTCTACCAGTTCTACCGGTGTGGGATTGACTCCATTCAAAAGCGCCAGATATATGCTCACAAAGTCACCCAGCACAACACTCCAAAGAAGTTGGCTTAATAGACTGTCGCCTTTTGGTTCTACAACTATAGGTGCCGGACGTCGCCCGGACAGCATTCGCTCCGTTACTTCGAACCTTTTTTGTACCCGAGCATGTTCTAGGGCGCTACGCAGCTCAACCACCGCATACGGTTTTTGCACCGGTTGCTCTGTCCAGCCAATCATTTCGTTGTGGTTAAGTTCTGGGTAGCGGTTGCACCACGCTATGTGTTTGGCATTTTCATTTATATTGATCTTCCATTTATAAGCCACGGGGTAGAGTTTCTGTCCGCTATAAATTACTACCGATTTGCCCATAAGTTCCTGGGCAATCTTTTTGGCCTCGTTTTCCGACTCAGGCACAGTTGGCACCCACTTTTTTGTCTGTTCAGACAACCACTGAGCGGCATCTTTTAGTTCTTGCTGGCTCTCTTGCCCTACCAGTCCAGCCTGGGAAAACAACTGCACAAGTGCCGCTAGGTTAGAAAAAACCGCCATGCGCGGCTGCATGTCTGACTTTAGTTGGAAGAATGCATAACTTTTTTGGTTGGCAATTTCTGCCAGCTTGCCGCCAGCCGCAACTACTGCTATTTGGGCTTCTTTTTTCTCTGCCGCTTCTAGAGCAGACAATGTCTCTTCTGTATTGCCCGAGTAGCTAGAAGCTACAAAAAGTGTGTTTTTGCCAATATAGCCTGGTATATCATAATCACGCACAACCTCTGTGGGTACTGATAGGCTTGGCCAAATTTTAGCCAAGTCAGCCGCCAGCGCTGAACCGCCCATGCCGGCAACTACTACGTTGCTAATATCTGCTTGTGGGCTAAAACTAGCTTGGTAAGTCTGCTCTAGCTGTTGCCACTGTTTTTCTGCCACACCCAAAGCGTCCTGCGCATCGCGTTCGTGAATTTGTTTTAGGTCGTCTAACACAAAAATCCTCCAGATTAAGTAACCGGTATCTAGAAACTAGTAAATAGCAATTTTACCTAAAACGCCAGTTCTCGGGTACAAATTTCTGTTTCCTAAGATGTTTACGTCACTAAAAAGCTTATGTTATAGTGAATCCATACAATAGCATCTAACTGATTTGGGGTGGGTATAAATGTTTGGACACGACAAAGACGACGACACAAGCGGAGAACCAGTAGCAGATAGCACTCTAGGAGTAAATAGTGATGGCTTAGGCTCATCAACCACGTCTGTTTCTGACGACCAAGGCATGCCAGCCTTTGGCAATAACGACAGCAGCGCTCAAATAGTCCCGCCCGCAAGTATCACGACTGCAGAGCCAGAAGAAGAGGAAGAGCTATTGCCCGCCCATGCGTCTGGTTCTAGCGCAGATGACGTTGCAAGTCCTGGAGCTGAGAGCACAAGTTCTGATAATTCTGCAGATGAAACCCCAGAGCCAGATAATTCTACAGATTCGACCGATGATTTGCTGGGCATCAAACAAAAGGCTCTAACCCAGCTCTCGCCATTAGTAAGCCACCTAGACCAAAACCCAGAAGAGCGGTTCAAAACCATCATGATGATGATCCAGGCAGCAGACAACCAGGCACTTATACCCGATGCTTATGAGGCCGCCCAAGCTATTCCAGACGAAAAGGCCAAAGCCCAAGCCTTGCTAGACGTAGTCAACGAAATTAACTACTTCACTCAGCAGCAAAACAAATCTTAGTTTGTAAGTTTTTTACGAATGTAAACTTGGTAGCCCAGTGTGCCTAGTATTGAAGCACCTATAAATGCCGCTAAGGTATCGGCTGGGCCTGTGTTTGTCAGGTTCTGGCCGTTGGTCGGTTGAGCCGACTGCTGTGGAGCGGGCTGTGCAGGTTGTGGGGTTGGTTGTGTGTTTTGGCCTTCGTTACCGCCACTTGGCTGGGTTTCTTGCTCGCTACCCTGGCCTTCGCTTTCTGGTTGGCCTTGCTGGGTACCTTCTTGCTGTTCGGTAGTAGTTTGCTCTTCGTTACCAAAGATTTCACGCCAAGCCCAGCGGCCGCCAAAGTAAAGTCCAATGGCTAGAACAATGGTTGTAATCAGTGTAGCCAAAGCTAAAAGCCAGGCAATACCTACCCGTTCGCGACGCTCGGATTGATAATATTCCTGCACCTCTTCGGGCACGTTTTTAATCTGTTTCTTGCCTATTCGCCCAAATGGCCAAATTGCCATGTCTGTGCTCCTTTAGTGTTTATACCATAGTACAAACTAGCTAATTCTTCAATATTTGGAGCTAAAAGGTTATGCTACATCATTCCGCCCATGTCCATACCGCCACCGGCTGACATAGGAGGTTGTTTTTCTGGCACGTCAACTACTAGCGCGCCCATGGTCATGGCCGTTCCAGCGATGGAAACAGCGTTTTGGACGGCTTCTTTTACCACACGAGTAGGGTCAACGATGCCTGTAGCTTTAAG
>MGCP01000019.1:1080-3999 GCA_001790455.1 Candidatus Saccharibacteria bacterium RIFCSPHIGHO2_02_FULL_47_12 | reverse complement strand
CTTTTTCCATTTTGGCTTCGGCATTTAGTCCGCTGTTGCTCATGAGTTGCTTGAAAGGTTCAACCAAGGCCCTTTTGAGCAATTCGTAGCCAGTTGCCTCTGGAGCGCGGCCATCTTTGGCTTTTACTGCTTTTGAAAGCTCAACCAAAGTCACGCCGCCACCGGGTACAATTCCCTCTTCCAATGCCGCCTTGACAGCGTGGACAGCGTCATCAACACGGAATTTCTTTTCCTCAATCTCTGTCTCGGTGGCACCACCGACTTTTATGACAGCCACCTTGCCAGACAGGGCTGCGCGGCGCTTTTCTAGGTCTTCGCGGTCGTATTCGCTAGTAGCGTTTTCTACCTGCTGGTTGATCTGCGCTATGCGCTTGTCTACTCCTGCTTTGCTGCCGGCGCCTTCTATAATGGTTGTCTCTTCTGCGGTTACAATTACCTTGCGCGCGGTACCAACCATGACTAGCTCGGCGTTTTCAAAGGTGTAGCCGCGCTCTTCGGTGATTACTTCGCCGCCGGTTAGGATAGCAATGTCTTCTAGGCGGTCTTTGCGCTTGTCACCAAACGCTGGGGCTTTGACTGCTACGGCGTTAAACACACCCTTTAATTTGTTTAGAACCAGCGTGGTCATGGCCTCGCCCTCTAGGTCTTCGGCAATTATCACCACGTCTTTTTTGCCGGCCTGGGCTAGTTTTTCTAGCAGCGGCAAAAATTCCTGGATTGAACTAATCTTCTTATCTGTAATTACAATGGCTGGTTTGTCGTACACAGCTTCCATGCGGGCTGGGTCGGTGACCATGTATGGGCTTACAAAACCGCGGTCAAAGGTATAGCCTTCTACCACTTCGCTCTCTAGCGCCAAACCTTGGCCTTCTTCTACGGTTACCACACCCTCTTTGCCAACTTTTTCTATAACGTCGGCTATGAGGTTGCCAATCTCTGCATCGCCGGCGCTAATGGTGGCTACTTCTGCCACGCGCGACTTTTTGCCCTTGATGTCTTCGCTCATGCTGCCCAGTTTGGCTAGCACATCGTGTGCGGCAGCTTCTAGGCCTTTGCGCAGTAGCATAGGGTTGTGGCCGGCGGCAATCAGCTTGTTTGCTTCATTCAATATGTGATAGGTCAAAACGGTCACAGTAGTGGTACCGTCGCCAGCTACATCGTTCATCTTGCTAGCTGCTTCTTTTATGAGCTCGGCGCCTACTTTGTAGCCCAGAGTTTCATCGTCTACATCTGCCAGTTCTACGCCTTTGGCCACGGTTACGCCGTCATGCGTAACAGTTGGGTTACCATAACTTTTGCTTATAACTACGTTGCGGCCTTTTGGACCAAGCGTGGTCTTTACCGCGTCGTATAAAATCTGCGCCCCACCCAGCACTCTGCGGCGGGCGTCGTCATCATAAAATACTTTCTTTGCCATTCATTGTCTCCTTTTAGCCAACTTTAAAGTAAACGTCTTCTTCTTTCATGTAGACGTATTCCGTGCCATCAACCTTAACCGGCGATGAATAATTTGTGTAAAAGACCTTGTCGCCCTTTTTAACTTCTTTGACTTCGGGGCCAACTGCAACAACTTCTGCGACTTTTGCCTCTTCTTTTGCAGAGTCAGGCAGTAAAAAGCCGGAGGCAGTCTTTGTGTCTAGTTCGATCTTTTTGGCGACAATCTTATCGCCATAGGCAGTAATTTTGCTTGCCATACTTCTCCTCCCTTATGTTTCAAAAGTGTTAGCACTTTACCCACGAGAGTGCTAACTGTCGGTGTTATAGTACCCAAACCACAAACCCGCGTCAAGTTGATAATTTTGTTTGACGCCTCCTGCTAAAAGTTTTATAATCATCCGGTCATATCCGGCAAGATATATGTCAAGGGGTCGTAGTTTGAGCATTATCGAGCTTAACACACCGCACCACATCGGCGATGCCATCGTTGAGTGGCATGAGAGAGACGAAGACGGACGCTGTCGTGCCATCGTCAGGTGCGATCGTTTCCAGGACCGCCTGGTTGCGAACAGCTTTTTCGAAAAGCTCGGCGAGCTGTACCGACACCTCGGTGAAGGTGCCAAGCTCCAGTGCGACGAGGAGAACAGCATCGTCCTCATCTACAGGGGGGCCTCACCACGAACGGTGCTGAGCCTGATCAGAGAAGCGATCAGTTTCTCAACGGCCACTACTTAGCCGGACAAAAGACGACCGCCGGGAACGGCAAGATACTGCAGCACCAACTGCAGGAACCTTGCCGTTCCCGGCACCGCGCGCTCGTCAGAGTCGAGGTTTTGCCCTATGGCATATATCCCCCTCAACCTCCTCTACAGCGCGCCTTTTCTTTTTCATCATATTTACTTGTTTATGATTTTATGTTAAAATATGCTTATGGATCGTTTGGCAAGTCATGAAGGCCTTTCGCCACTAGAACTAGCAAGACAATATTTTCCAGATAGAGAAGACTGGATTGCTCTTCAGGGCGGCAAGCCCAGGGTATTTAGAAAGCCAAAGAATCCTCTAGCCGCTTGGCTTGTTGTACATGTATATGAGGAGCATGCAGACGTATCACAACGATTTAGAAGCGGGATTATTGTTCCAACCATGCCACCCGAAGGCAAAATCATGACATCTAGGTTCCATGTTAAACGAAGCACAACTGATGGTATGTCGGTAGAAAGAGACATAGTTATCCCATCTTTCATGCATAGGACTGTTCACGGTGATGCGTGCGCGGAGAGAAGTATGTCCCTAAAGTCGGGGGCATCTTATGACAGCGTTCGTAATCAGGAAGAATACGAAAGCATCTTATCAAGACTGGATGGTGAAGATTATCAAGAACTAAGATTTGGGCTGAACGTAAACGGATTTGCCTTGATCCCCCTGCCAGCTATTAGGCCCGCAACGCCTTTGGGTGAAAGTAGATAAAGCAATACGCAAACG
>MGCP01000019.1:0-981 GCA_001790455.1 Candidatus Saccharibacteria bacterium RIFCSPHIGHO2_02_FULL_47_12 | reverse complement strand
GCGGCGACGGAGACACCCCAACTGCTGATTCACAAACGGAAAAGGTTTGGGCTAATCCAAACGGTACCTCCTTGCTCGTCTTACCAGAACGACGTGACCGCGGCTAGCGCAAGCTTTCCAGGATGACCTGAAAGCTGCGGCGCTTCTGGCGCTCGATCGGATCTCGCAGATCCCTGCTGCTTCCCTTCCTTCTTTTCGGTTCTGCTCTCTTGGTAGACCTACGGGGCTTGTCGTTGCGCCTCGGCACTGGTCCTCCGGTTCGCACGGAAAGGGTTGGCTGCTTGTGGTTGAACTACCTGGTCTTGGCGCCGCCGGGTGCGCTCTGCTCGAAGAAGATCCCCTTGCCTCTCGTTGTCACCGCGCCGGGTGGCGAGGACGTGCTGGTGGCCGCTGCCCGAGATTCACTCTTGACATGACGAGGCTTGCCTTTTGCCATTCCACACTCTCCTTGTCGATCGTTCTATCACTCCCCCCAATGGAAGCAAGCAATCCGCCCTCAAACGGACTCTTTGCTTCCATTGGTAAGCAATTCCATCATCTCAACGTACGTTGACCCTATTTTTGGCCGCGGTAAGTCAACTGTCGCGGCAACAGTTAAACTATTTTTCATGCGATAAAGCATTCACCACCGTATGTATAGTTAACTTACTAGCAATTGTATGTTCGCGTGGCTGCCCTGTCAATTTGTGAAATCCACAGCCCTGGGCATGTACAATAGACATTAATGGCCAAAATAAACACCGTTGTTCTAGTGTCTGGCGCAGATTACTTTAGCGACCAATTTGCCATAAATGCCTACATGGACTCACGGGTTCCTGTGGACGTAGAAAAGGCCAAAGCCGAACACAAAGCTATCCAAGACGCCTTAGAACAAGCCGGCACAAAAGTCATTAAGGTTGCTCCACCAGCAAACTGCCAAGACGGAGTCTACACCGCCAACTGGGCGCTGATACGGGGCAACAAAGCCCTAATGTCAGTTCT
>MGCP01000018.1:8985-19699 GCA_001790455.1 Candidatus Saccharibacteria bacterium RIFCSPHIGHO2_02_FULL_47_12 | reverse complement strand
TATCTGGGGTAAAGTTTATTACTTCTGGCGGTGATGCCGATGGAGCGGCTAGTGCCCGGCGCGGAGTTTTGTACGCAATGATTGGCTTGCTAATTGCCATGCTTGCCCAGGCTATAGTAAGCTTTGTCTTGGGCAAGCTGTAAGAAATGAATAAAGAACAGAAAACAATGAACAAAAGACTAAAAGCAAAGGGATTGTTGCTGAGCCTGGTACTTTTGTTTACAAGCTTTACTATTATTGCCGTGTCCCCACCTGCGTACGCGGCTTTTTCTGATAATTCTAAAAAAGCGGCCTGTGAGGGCTTATCTAGCACCACAGGCGGTGTGTGCGATTCTACCTCTGGCACATCATTAAACAATGTGATAAGCACAGTATTGAACATATTCTCTGTAATAGTTGGAATCATAGCCGTGATTATGATAATTGTGGCCGGGCTAAAGTTTATTACTTCTGGCGGCGATGCCCAAAAAGCCGCCAGTGCGCGCAACACCATACTTTATGCCGTAATCGGGCTGGTTATTGTTGTGCTCTCACAGGTTATTGTACGCTTTGTACTAAACAAATCTGCCAACCCCTGCTCAGCCGGGCAAACCCTTCAGGCCGATGGCACATGTAGGTAAAGCTTGAAGCCAACAAGACGTTTATGGTATAAACAAGTTAAAACTAAGAAAGGTAAAATCCTAGCCATGATCAAGAAAGTAAAAACATTTTTAGCAAGCATATTTTCAGCCGCCTTGCTGGTTGCACCAGTTTTGGCCCCGGCAGCAGTTTCTGCGGCTACCGTCCAAGAAAGCCTATGTGGCGGTGCGCAAAACCTGAAACTAGACAGTACAGCCAGCTGTACAGACTCCACTGCTACAGAAAAAGTGAACAATATCATTACCACGGTTATAAATATTTTCTCTGTCATAGTTGGTATCGTGGCTGTGATCATGATAATTGTGGGCGGACTAAAGTACATCACCTCTGGTGGAGCCAGCGACAGCGTGTCTTCTGCGAAGAATACCATTCTGTATGCAGTTATTGGACTAATAATTGTAGCGCTAGCGCAGATAATTGTTCGGTTCGTGCTCAATAAAGCCACCCAATAAGCATTATTTAGCTAACTACACCAAGCAACTCCCGCTAATGGCGGGTGTTGTTGATATTATGTTGTAAATAACCACCTGGAGTAGTTGTAGAGGCATAACGCCTACGCTATACTTGATGATAAGACAAAAAAGTTAGCCGAATAAAATTCTAAATATATTGGAGGACTACTTACTATGGCACGAAAAGGCCAAGACGAAGATTTGCTAATGGAAGACGAACTGACTGCTGCTTTTTTGGGCGAAGACGAAAACCCAGCCGTCGCAGATGATACTGCTGCAGCAGGACAAGCTGCACCAGCCAGCGAAGAATGGGACGAAGAAGAGGCTGTACCCGGCCAGCTGGCAGTGGATGTTTATGAGACCAAAGAAAGATTGGTAGTTAAGGGCCGTGTAGCCGGAGTAAACAAAAGCGACCTAGACGTAAGTATTTCTGACAATACGCTTAGTATCCGCGGCACACTTTCTGCTGGCAACGAGGACGACGTAGAAAACTACTTTGTCCAGGAATGTTACTGGGGTGAATTTTCACGCAGTTTAGCATTGCCGGTTCCGGTTAAAGAAGACGAAGTAGAAGCTATACTAAAAGACGGTGTGCTAACTATTCGCTTTACCAAGCTCAAGCAAGATACAGTTAAGAAGATCCAAGTACTTTAGACTTAGTATAACTAGCTCATGTCTATAATTGAGCGCCTAATTAGTGTTATTGCACCCCATGCTTGTTTGGCTTGTGGTGCAGAGGGTAGTCTTTTGTGCCGTTGGTGCTTGCCCGATGCCTTTGACCCCGTACCATCGCGCTGCTACAAATGCTACAAGCAGACCAAAGACAGCTTGGTTTGCGGTAGTTGCAAACGGTCTAGCCGGCTCAAGCACGTTTGGGTGGCTACAGAGTACAACGGCCTGGCCAAAGAACTGGTGCGTAAGTTTAAGTTCCAGCATGCGCAAGCTGCTGACGCATTGCTGGCAAAAGCAATCAGCAAATCCCTGCCCTTTTTGCCCGATTATGTAATTGTGCCGGTGCCCACGGCATCGTCGAGGCGGCGGGCCCGCGGCTATGACCACACCAAGCTCATAACTAAACAATTGTCCTGCATCACCGGTCTTCCGGCGGCACGTGCTTTGACGCGCCTGGGACAGTCACGCCAAGTTGGCAGTAAAAGAAAGCAAAGGCAATCTCAGATGATAGATGCATTTAATTTTGTTGGCCCAATGTCGGTAAAGGGCAAACACGTACTTTTGATTGATGACATTGTAACCACTGGCGCCACACTGGAGGAAGCAGCCAAAACGCTTAAAAAATCTGGTGCAAAAAGTGTTAGCGCGGCCGTGTTTGCTCAGAGTCAGTAACAATGGCGGAGAGGGTGGGATTCGAACCCACGGTACCGTTGCCGGCACAATAGTTTTCAAGACTATCTCCTTAAACCACTCGGACACCTCTCCCTGCTGCTATTTGTAACTATATTACTGGCGGAACACACGGGTCTGGAACTTTCCACCCTGTTACTGTCCCTACATAAGTCTAGCGGATAAAATGGTACACAGCCAGAGGCTTGTGTCTCATATTTTAAGAATAACACCGAAGAATGGGACAAATGGCACAGCCGATCCAAGGTTTTGCTAGCGGTACAACTGGCTATGGGTGCCAATGTGGGTGAATAGGGCGGTTTGGTCATCGACTAAATAGTAGATGGCTCGGTAGTTTCCGGTTATATTGATGCTGTAGCTGCCTTTATAGGGTGTATTTAAGGCGTGGTTCCTGAGCGAGGGGTGGAGGGGGTCTTTACTAAAAAGGCTAATCCGCTGCACCATCTGGTCTTTTAGCTTAGGCGACAGTTTAGCTGCCATTTTATCGAAGCGTTTGTGGAAGACAACATTCATAGAGAACTGAGATGATTGGCGGCGTCACTAGGTTTAGTATAGACCTTGGAGACATTCTTGCCCTTTTTGTAATCGGCTATAGCCTCGCCAAGCTCTTTTTCAATTTCAGGTTTGAGCCGAGGGAAAGCCGATACCGCTAGGGAACGACTCCGGACAAACTCCTTAAGATTAGCAGTAATAACAGTTGTTAGGGGTACGCCAATTTCATCAGCTAGATCCTGGGCTTCACGCTTGAGGCCTTTGCTGACTTTGAGGTTAATGATAGTTTTATCTAAATTACTCATATACCGTAGTATATACAATGGTATAGATTTTGTAAAGAATGCTCTTACTTAGAAGGCTACTTTCTTAAAAACAAGTAACCTCATCTTGCGAGTCCGTGAGCTTTTAGAAGTTTAGTTTGCTTGGAAAGTTGTAGGATCGCGACTATAAGCCGAGGATCATGAAATTCACTGTCTAATGCTTTTTGATACAACTTATCCCACGAAATCTCTTCTACTTTGCCGATTTCTTCTGTAACCCAGTTTGCTTTGTGTCCTGGCTTTAGCTCCGAGCCTATATAAAAATCCACGAATGTATCTGGAAAATCAGTTTGTACTGTAGCGAACTTCTCAAGTTTCTGAGGAATTACTCCAATTTCCTCTTCGCATTCACGTATTGCAGCTTGTTCAGAGTTTTCCCCAGACTCAATCATGCCGCCCGGACAATTTAAGACCCATCGTCCGGTTGAGTCTTTCTTTTCGTGGAAAACGATTATCTTTTTGTCCTTAACTAACAGTGTGGTGACCGCCGGACGTGCCCAGAGGTGCCATCCATGATCAGAACGGCTAAGCTTGATTGTTCCATCATCGTAAACCTGCTTATAATCCACGTTTGGAGTATATCAAAACAAGAAGCTGCACAACTTGGAAGTCTTTTGCGTGAGCAGAGTTGTAATGTAGATCAAGTTATTATCAATACGAAAAACTAAAAAGTTCCACAATTTCAGGGATTTAAGGTGTATTTACGCAGTTCCAGACCCAGGTGGGGTCAGCTAAAAAGCAGGCCCTTGAGACAAAAACAAGATCCCTAAAAGGACCTTGCTACCTCTTTCATTGTCTTTGACCTCTGAAAAAAGTTCCAGAATCTATCTGGCGGAGAGGGTGGGATTCGAACCCACGGTACCGTTGCCGGCACAATAGTTTTCAAGACTATCTCCTTAAACCACTCGGACACCTCTCCCTGCTGCTATTTGTAACTATATTACTGGCGGAACACACGGGTCTGAAACTCCGCCTGTGTCTCATATTTTAGCATTTTACAGATAAAAATGAGACAAGTGGAACAGTTAAAGTAGGCAAAACTCGCGATTATTTAATATATTTGATAATAGACCAATCAAGCTATATGGTCTGCCTGTATCTCTTCATTGCTACCATGAGTAGGCTTAGCCACACGTTGGGGAAACTCCAAGACAAGGAGAGGTTAAAAGTCACTTTTCGCAGGTCTACTTGGTCGTTGTTTCAAAAAAAATATTTGGCTCTTCATTGGCAACTTTCCCGGGGATTATAAATTTTTTCTTGGTCTCCGGATCCTCCATTACTAGCTGATGTCCGATTACTATTTTCCCAGGAATAATACCTTCCAGATTACTTTCTAAGGCTACGCGTACCGGTATACTTCCGATAAACCGAAGTGCTGGCCCGTTAACTTTACCAAGCTCAGTATACTGAAGGTCAAGCAATGGTTCGGGCCCCTGAGTTAGGATTCTGAACTGTGTTTTACCCGCAGGCACTCCAGCTTCGTGTGGGTCCATCTCAAGTACCATAGTGTGATTAGGCGGTACTTCTTCTAATGAAAACTGCCGAACTGCTTGACTATCGTTCATCTAATATACTCCTCACTAAGCGTACTACTGTACCATATATTACGAATATTAACAACTCCAGCGCCCAAAGTGCTTGCTCCTTGCTTTATGCATCAATAAGGTTGTGCTCAATCTTTTGAGTAACTTTCGCAGCTGTTTCGGGAAGTGGGCTAACTGCTATATTCCGCAAGAAGAGATCTCTTGCTTCGGTTTGTTTAGGTGCGCAAGTTCCAACATCAAACGTAACTGTTAGAATTACACCATCAATAGCTTGGAAGTTAAAATGAAGTACCTAAAACGGCACCAATTCGCTGGTGCCTGTATGCTCGTAAATCAAGTGAAAACTGGGAGCTAAAAAGTTGTCCGAATCCCATCGCCCCAGTACATGGGAATGGGTGTTTTGTAACATTTTGGGCTAAATTAATATACCCAGTGCCATTTTTTTGAAAGCCAACAGAGTTAGAAACTAAGTGAGTAAAGTTGCTTACTGTCTATTCTGGTTCAACGATCTCTAACATCGAGCGTATAACAGAACCAATTTCAGGATTACTTACGATTGCTGCAAACGTAGCAGGTGTCCAGTGTGATTCATTATCTTCTATTGCAGTTAATAGCCTTTGCCCTGAGGGAGTTAATAGTCCTTGAGCGGCATATCCCTCAAGTTCCTTACGATATAGCTTGCATACCATTGCGAAAAGCGCTTGAGAGTGTGCCATCACAACATCATGCCCTTTTACATCTGACAGTTTGGGATGTAAACCAAGTTCCTCAACGTGTTTAACAAGACGGTCAGTACCGCTCACGTCCGTAGCAACAACCACTGTTCGCTCATTGTTCATAAGGCAATGGGCTATAACAATCTGTCCTAGAATTGCTTCATTATTGCTTAGCTTACGTGCAACTTCTAGGCTGTTGCTCATGACACTATCATGGAGAATTAGCATAGACGGTTTTGGCAATCGAGGAATGGCCTCTACCGCTTCAATAGGAGCAACCCAATGAACAACAGAACAGGTATCCAGAATAGCGTCTAGAGAGTTTAGGGGTTGGGGTTTATTTTCCACCTCTGATGCCTTAAGTAAAGGATCGATACCAGCTAGAGCATTCCTTTCGGCGTGAGAAATATCAAAAGTACGAACATCTTCAAAAGCTGAACATGCCTGGACGGTCATTTTACTGCCTAAATCTCCTGCAGAGCCTACAATACCTATAACTTCCATCAACCGCTCCTTAGAAAAGACTATTATAATATAAAAATAGTATTTATAATAGCCATATTATATCTGTTCAAGCCAAAATACTTAACCATGTTTTAAATTTTGCGAACACTTGCGCCTTTATAATAATTACAATACAATTATCAGATTATGCAAGAGCACTCTATCTCACATGAAGCGCAGACAGAGAATCTTCATATTCGCAATTTAAGACCACTCTTAGCTCCTAGTGAAGTAAAGTTAGCACACCCTGCTACTGAACGAAGTATTGAGACGGTTGCTGCTGGGCGTACAGCAATACACGCTGCCCTAGATATAGCTGCACCAAGCGACAGACTAGTTGTAATAACTGGTGGCTGCTCTATCCATAACGTCGATGAAGCACTTGAGTATACGCATTGGTTACGAGAGGAGCGATCAGCCCATGGTAATGAGCTTGAGTTAGTCCAAAGGGTCTATTTTGAGAAACCACGCACAACTATCGGCTGGGAGGGTTTTATTAATGACCCAAATCTTGATGAGAGTTTTGATATTAACTATGGCCTCATGGCTGCCAGAAAGCTTGTTGGCGATATTACCGACCTTGGAGTGCCAATTGGGACAGAGCTCCTAGACAATATTACAGTTCAGTATTATGCTGGCCTAGTTAGCTGGGGAGCTATTGGTGCCAGAACTACAGAAAGCCCATTACACAAACGTCTGGCTTCGGGATTATCGTTTCCTGTCGGGTTTAAGAACGGTACTGGAGGCAGTGTTCAGTTGGCGGTGGACGCAGTAGTCGCGGCAAAACATTCTCATCATTTTCCAGCTATTACAGATGAAGGAAAGGCTGCAATTGCATCAACAAAAGGCAACCCAGATTGTCACATTATTCTGCGAGGAGGCTCACAATCTCCTAACTATGACGCTGAAAGCATTGAAGAAGCAACCGGCTTACTCGTTGAAGCTGGGCTTAGCCCAATAGTTATGGTTGATGTCTCTCACGCTAACAGCAATAAGGATTACCGTAACCAGATGATAGTAATAGAAGATATTGTCACACAAATAGCTTCAGGAAGTACGGCTATCATGGGCGTAATGATTGAAAGCAATCTCAAAGAGGGAAAACAGACCTTTGAGGCTGGCAAGAAGCATGAGTATGGCGTCAGTATTACTGATGGGTGTGTAAGTTTGGATGAAACGGATGCCATGCTACAACTTTTAGCAGAAGCGGTTAAGGCTCGTCGTTAAGTAAAGCCTAAAATACCAATACCTCGACTACTTTTTATTAAGTCCTAGACTTCGTACACTGTTGCGGTACCTTTGTACTACTATGCAACCATCGGTACTTCAACAGATACCATCGGCAGCCAAACCAGCGGCGATTCGCTGGTGCCTGTATGCTCGTAAATCAAGTGAAAACTGGGAGCTAAAAGTTGTCCGAATCCCGTCGCCCCAGTACATGGGAATGGGTGTTTTGTAACATTTTGGGCTAAATTAAAAGACCCAGCTCACCTCTAATGCGTATTTAGGTGGACGGGTCTTTTTAGAACTATATCTTTGGCGGAGAGGGAGGGATTTGAACCCTCGCGGGGGATTGCTCCCCCCTAACGATTTAGCAAACCGTCCCCTTCAGCCACTTGGGTACCTCTCCGCGAACAGGGGTAATTATATCAGCTAAACTCTAAGTTGACGACACTAAAGCTAGAGACTGGACACATCTGGTGCTACAATACGCTTATGGCAGATGAGGGCGAGCACAAAGCACAAGATTCGGCTCAAACAGATGCGGGCTGGCAGTTTAAAGACGATGATACTTCAGCTTCCAGTGCATCCACACCAAAAATCCAGGTTGATTCAGTGCAGTGGTCGGCTTCAGAATTTATAGAACACAGCAAATCTGCCGGCTGGTACATGCTGCTGGCAGTTGGCGGACTGCTGCTGGCAGGCGTTGTTTATGTGCTAACCAAAGATGTTGTTTCTACCGCTATGGTGGTTATTGTGGCAGCCGTGTTTGGTGTTTTTGCAGCTCGGCGGCCACGCGTTTTGAACTATTCTGTAAACGGCACTGGCATCAATGTTGGCAACAAATATTACCCATATAGCAACTTCAAGTCATTTTCTATTGTGCGCGAGGGCAACATTGGCTCTATCTGGCTAATGCCGCTCAAACGGTTTATGCCGGTTCTGACCATTTACTTTGAGCCGGCCGACGAACCCAAGATTATCGGCGTTATAAGCCAGTTTTTGCCGGTTGAGGCCAGCCGGCTAGACGCAGTAGACAAACTTATGCACCGCCTGCGGTTCTAAGTATGGATGACATAACGTTAACGCCCGCGTCTGGGGCCGATCTGGCAAAGGCTGCGCACTGGGCTTCATTTGATTCGCCCACTTCCCGGCTGCTAAAAGTACACGAGCACTCTGTGGATGTGCCAGACATTGCCAGCCATTATTGGATTGGCATGGTTGGCAGTGAACCGGTGGGCTTGGTAAGCCTGCGTATAGACAGAGAGCGTATAGGACACCTGGATCTGGTTGTAAGCCCCAGCCACAGGCGCCAAGGCGTGGGGAATACCTTGTTACAAAAAGCACTAACGTTGCCCGAGATTAAAATCAGCACTAAAGTGCGGACCGTTGCTAAGCTAGACAACATAGCTGCCCAAAAGGTGCTAAGAGACAACGGGTTTCACCAACTTGGCCCAAGTAGCGAGGGCGTTGTGTATGAAAGACGGGTGTAACTAGCAATAACAGATACAACGTGCTAGAATCTTCCCTGTTAGTCAGACGAGCACCCGTAGCTCAGCTGGATAGAGCGCATCCTTGCGGAGGATGAGGTCGTAGGTTCAAATCCTATCGGGTGTACCAGACTAACCTCCTGCTTAATTACCGTCTGGTACCGCGAACCATGTTTATGGACAAACAAGGCAAGACCCTACTTCTTAAAACGTTTGCCTGGTCTCTAGGCGCCCTGGTTGTTGTGGTTGCTTTTATGGCTTGGGCTGAGAGTATTCGTTGGCGTGTGTTTAGGGTCGACAGCTACCAATTGTTTCCGTTATTTGGGCTGCTGGCATTTAGTGTCATGTGGTCGCACTACATTGTTAGTGCGGTTAGGCAATATCTGGATATTGCCAAAGCTGAGCTAAAAAATTATATAGAAATTACTAGCTTCTTAGTGCTGGCAGCCCTGTTTTTGCACCCCGGGTTACTGGTCTGGCAGTTGTGGCGGGACGGCTTTGGGCTGCCGCCAGGGAGCTATTTGCAAAACTACGTCTCACCAATGCTTCGCTGGGCTGCCTTGCTTGGCACGGTTAGCCTATTTATCTTTTTTGCTTATGAACTTCGGCGCAGGTACTCTGAACGCCAGTGGTGGAGTTACGTCAGGGTTGCCACGGATCTAGCCATGATAGCTGTTTTTGTGCACGGGCTAAAACTGGGCAGGAACCTTCAATCTGGCTGGCTGGAAAGTGTTTGGTATGTGTACGGCGTGACGCTGCTGGCTGCCATGGCCTACACATATTGGCTGCGTCTTAGGCGCAGGCAAGCCGTAAAATCATAATTAATCTGTTAAAGGGAGAATACGTTGAAAAAAATTATCATTGTGGCCGTAGTAATTTTGATCTTAGGTGGGGGTGCGTTTGCACTAACTCGCGGTTCTGACAGCAAAGACCAAAGCACTAACAACAACTCTGAAACCACCCAAAATAGCACCAACACCGCGGGGGCAAACGATAATCAATCGTCTAGCGAAACGATTACGTTTAATGGTTCAAGCTTTAGCCCCAGCACGCTTACCGTAAAAGCTGGCACGACAATCAAGATTGTAAATGATTCGGACAGCGAGCTTCAGTTTGACTCTGATCCGCACCCCTCACACACAGCCAATCCAGAGTTAAACGTGGGTAGTGTGGAACCAGGCAAAAGCACCACGTTTACCGTAAACACGGCAGGTACCCACGGCTACCACAACCACGAAAATTCCAGCCAAACCGGAACAATCATTGCAGAGTAGAGCCACCCTTAAATATAAATACAAAACCAATTGGCGGAGGAGGCGAGATGCGCTTCGCTTGCACGGTACTCGCTTGTTCGGAGCAAGCTCCTGCATGCTCGTACCTGTACGAACTCGCCCTGCGGGCACTGAGTTCTTCATATACACAATAAGAAAGATAGTCGACCACAAGGATCAACTATCTTTCTTGGCGGAGGAGGCGAGATTCGAACTCGCGATAGAGTTACCCCCATACTGCTTTTCGAGAGCAGCGCCTTCAACCACTCGGCCACTCCTCCGGCAAGGGTTATTCTAGCAGATTATCTATTGAACTAACTTGGGTGGTTTTGGTTTGCTGGGCTTGGACCCCGAATGTACAGCTGGTTCATGGTGGGGGTGAACTTCGGGCTGGTGTTCTTCTGGGCCTTTATGCACCTCGGTATCTTTTTCGGACGGCTTTTTGCTCTTGGTTGCTATCAAGTACACTGCCAGACCAGCAGCAATTATCAAAAACCCTATAGCAAACACCAGCGTATAAACATTTAGTGATTTTTGCACTTCTTTTAGCAGGCTAATGCCGGTGTTTTCCAGGCCACTATTTTGTGAAGAAGATTTAATAATCTCGGTTTCGGCTCTTTGTACCCCGTACCTTACGGCCCACAGCATTACCAGCAAAGGCACAGAGGCAAGCACCAGGCTTGAAAGCACTCGCCTTAAG
>MGCP01000018.1:8686-8796 GCA_001790455.1 Candidatus Saccharibacteria bacterium RIFCSPHIGHO2_02_FULL_47_12 | reverse complement strand
AAATGCCAGTTTGGCGCCGCCTAGGTCGATCTTAAACGTAGGTTTGGCCGCTTCGCCCTCTAGCCAGGGTGTAAGGCCGTCTATGAACTGTTCGGTACTGGTTTGCAAAA
>MGCP01000018.1:2317-8665 GCA_001790455.1 Candidatus Saccharibacteria bacterium RIFCSPHIGHO2_02_FULL_47_12 | reverse complement strand
TTTTTAGCCAGGTCATCGACCACGGTGTTGTATACGTTGCTGCTGCGCAACCAGCTTTTTAGGTGAGACAGGGTAACTGTAAGTGTCAAAATAGAAGTTAGGGCAGCCATGTAAAGCAGCAGTGTCAGGCTGGACGCCGCCAAGAAGACAACTAGCTTACGCAAGAAAGTCATTTGAAATCATTGTACGCTCGTTTTGTTTATTTTCCGAACAAAATTTTTCTACCATCCGGAGATATGGCAAAAGTAGTAAGGGTCGGCGCAGAGATATTGGCGGTTGTGTTGGGATTAATTGTAATAACCTGGAAGTAAAGTAGTTTGCCGGTTTCTTTGTCGAACTCGTAACGGTACAAGTCTATTGGGACATTTGGCGGTTCAAGTGTCTCTGCGTTCAAACTACCTTCTTCGTATGTGGCACCTCCTGCACTTTTTTCTTGGACATATGTTGTTTCAACGCCGTCTTTTTGGTGGCTCTCGTAGCTGTGGTCGATTCCGCCTGTCATGACGGTGCTTGCGCATCCGCTCAGCATAACCACGTTTGCTGCCCTGGGCTGGTTTAAAGCCACAATGCTTACCAATTTGTCTTGTGCGCAGGCAACCTTGGCAAGCTTAGCCCCTAGCTCTACACGAGCTGGGAATCCGGGCTCGTCTTGTTCTTCTTCAAACACACCGTAGCCGTAGGCGTCAGGCGCACCTGCAATCAGTAAACCTGCTTTTTGCACCACTTCACCTTCTTTTAGCACTGTTATGCCAAGCTCTTCTGCCTGGGAGGCTGTTTGTACAGTTCTGTGGTTGCCAATAGACATAACTAAATCGATGCCTTTAGTCTGAGATACAAGTTTGTCCAAACAAAGCCCGTCTATGCTTTCTTGGCCCAGTACGTCATCGCCTGCACTGACCGCAAAGTCAGCATCAACAAGCTTTATTGTTTCGCCTAGCGCGGGCATAACGGCGGGGTTACACTTTAGTCCCTCAAACCCCAGCACCGTAACTGTTCCTTCGGCCTGGAATGGCTGAGGGGCCAAACGAAAAGCCTCGCGTAGATTCTTTATTGTTTCGTCAGAAAAATTGTTTATAGAGTCGATTCTATCCAGCACGCCCACGCCAAATTTGTTTACAAGAACTTTCATCCAGCCGGTTGCCCTTGCTCCCTCTAGTACCGTACCGTCAAACACGGGGCTTACATTGGCTTCTGGTTTTTCGTCTAATAAAGCTTGTTTTATGGGCAGGGCTACACCAGGCAATGTAACCGCTCCTGCCAAGGCCAGGCGCATCAAATTTTCACTGCCCAGCATATCTACGCACCAATCTTTATACTTTGGATTTATAAGCTTGCTTTTAGATACCGCTAGCACTAGGCCTACAGAAGCAAGCCCGGCCAAACCCGCAAATTTAAGCATCGCCAGCCGCGCCTCATCTACATCTGGATCAATATTTGCCAAGAAACTACCGTAAGTTTCTGCATCGCTCTCGTCTATGTTTTCTGTCTCACCAATCTGTACGTTTGCCCCTAGTCCATGCGAATCACCCTTAAAGTTTTCCATGGGAATATGCAGGCTGCCCGAAAGTCCAGTACGGGCGTGCAGGTACCCGTCTGCAGTTGCTGTGGTACGAATGTCATGGCCTGCAGCGTTTGAAGACGCGCCAATTTCCATAGCAGCTACAGTAGCTCCTGTATAAAAAAAACTGGCACAAAGCAGCGCTTTGCTGCCAATACTTCTTAGTCTAGCTCCCCATGACTTACCCCAAAATTCCGGATCAGCTTGCTCTACGGGTAGTTCCGGCACCGGTTCGGGAACGGGACGCAAGTACACAACATTTGAGGGGTGCTCTACACTCATCGTGAGGTTTAGTATGCACCCGTTTAAGATAAATTCAAGAACACTTTTTTACAACACCCGCAAGGGTTTACAATAGTGGCATGAGCGACAGCATTTTTACGAAGATCATTAAGGGCGAGATTCCGTGCCACAAAATTTATGAAGATGATAAAACCCTGGCTTTTCTAGATATACACCCTATTCAGCCTGGCCATACTCTAGTTATCTCTAAGGCTCAGGTTGATCCCATTTGGGACTTGGACGATGAAGATTACCAAGCCGTCATGGCTACTTGCAAGAGGGTTGCCAGCAGAATCCATGCGGTTCTAAAACCACAAAGGGTTGGAGTGCAAATCATAGGTGTAGATGTCCATCACGCACATGTCCACCTGATTCCTTTTGATAGTACAGACGAGTTTAGGCGTATTCCAGACACCTCGCACGATGCAGATCACCAGATGCTGGCTGAGATGGCCAAAAAACTGGCATTCTAAAACTGTTACAATAGTGTTTATGAGCAATTTTGTAGTGGCATTGATGCTCTCAGCAGGCGTTAGCGGCTGGGTTTATTCCCAAGTCCAGCGCAGAAACGGCGGCATTACCCAAAAATCACTGATTGCCGCTGGTGTGGCTGGTGTTATTTCTCTGATTGTCATGTGGACCGTCCTCCTAATGATCTTCTAGCCGAACCTTCTCCTAGCCGTTTCGTACTATTTTCTCGCTTAGAAACGTCAAAATTGGTATTATGTGGCGTATATGGGTGAGGAAGTTGTTGCTAGTGAGATAAGTTTGGGCAAGCGTTTGGCCGAAGCCCGTCGTTCGGCGGGCATAACCCAGCAAGAGCTGTGCCAAAAGGCAGGGTTGTCTTACTCTACTCTGGCAAAAATTGAGCGCGGCGCCATAAAGTCGCCATCTATCTTTACAATCCAGCAAATAGCGAACGTTTTGCAAACATCTTTAGATAACTTGGTAGGCCAGACCCCCAGCTCCCCTGCCCTTGCCAAAAAAATCAGCAAAAGTGGGGTGAGCTTTGTGTACTTCGACGTCAATGGCTGTTTGGTGCGCTTTTTTCACAGAGCATTTACCAAACTGGCCGAAGACACTGGTGCTAGCCCAGATGTTATAGAAAGCACATTCTGGCACTACAACGACACCGTCTGCAGGGGCGAAATGAGCATGGAGGAGTTTAACCAAGCATTTGCCCAAAAACTGGGTCTAGACAGTCTAGAGTGGCAAAACTATTATCTAGAAGCAGTTACGCCCATAAAAGAAATGCACGAGCTGGCCCGTTGGGCAGTTGGGCAGTATAGGATAGGCCTGCTTACCAACCTTATGCCGGGCATTTTAGAAATGCTAAAACAGCGCCAACTGATCCCAGATCTGCCCTACACCTCTATAATTGATTCGTCCGCTGTAGGAGCCATAAAGCCAGAAGAAAAAATTTATGAAATTGCAGAGCAAAAGGCCGGTGTGCCAGCTACAGAACTGTTGCTGGTAGACGATTCCAGAGCCAACCTGATGCCCGCTCAGCACCGTGGCTGGCACGTACTGTGGTTTGACGACTTTAGCCCAGATGAATCTGTGAAAAGAGTCCAAAAAGTCCTAGAACCTGCAGGCTAGCGTGTGGCCAAAAGCTTTTCTAGAGATTCTTCGGTTTCGGCTAACTGCTGCTTAGACTGGGCTACCAGCTCTTTGGGGGCTTTGGCCAGATAGCTCTTGTTGCTCAACCGTTTCTTTAGTTGTTCAACCTGGGTTTTTAGCTCGGCCACTTCCCTGTCTAGCTTATCTTTGTAATCTTTTAGGGTTTTTTCGTCTACTTCCAACCAAACTTTTAGGCCAGACTGAACCAGCTCAAAGCCAGAAGGAGACTGAACATTTTGCGAACTAGATATATGAGCCAGCTGTTTTATAAGCGGCTCGTTTTGTTCTATCAGAGGCTCGTTTACTTGCAGCAATTTTGGCCGGCCTAGACCCATTTCTTTGGCAAAGTAGCGGATCTCGCTCACCAGCTTTTTGATCTGCTCAAATTCTTTGGTTTTTTGCTTATCACCAGCCTCTACTTTTGGCCAAGGGCTGGTAATAAGCAGGCCGTCGGTCCAACCCAGCTCTTGCCAAATGGCTTCTGTTACAAATGGCGCAAACGGATGCAGCAGCTTTAGAATGGTTTGTAGCACATAGGCCAATATGTCAGGATTCGGTTCAACTTTGCTGGACTCTATGTACCAGTCTGCCACGTTGTCCCACACGCCGTGGTAGAGCCTTTCGTACGCTTCGGCGAATCGGTAGTTGTCTAAATCTGCAGAAACCGCCTCTGTTAAGTGTTGTAAATTAGTCAATACCCAATGATCGGCTATTGTTTTTGGTTGGGGGTTTTCTGCGGGCTTGTGGTCGCCAATTTTGTCTTCTATAAACCGGGCAATGTTCCAAAGCTTGTTGGCAAAGTTGCGCGCCTCTTCTACGCGTCTATGGTCGTAACCGCGGTTCACAGCTGGCACTCTACCGGCAATTATGCCCATGCGCAGTGCGTCTGAACCATACTGGTCAATCACTGGCATCGGATCCACAACATTGCCGATTGATTTACTCATTTTAGCGCCGTCCTCAGCCATGACGTAACCGTGAATGTAAACCGACTCAAACGGTACTTTGCCGGTTACATAAAGTCCCAGCATGATCATGCGGCTAACCCACGGGTAAAGTATCTCGCCACCTGTTTCCATAAGGCTCAGGGGGTAAAACTTCTCATAGTCGACGCCATCTGGATAGTCCAGGGTGGCATATGGCCAGCTAGAGCTGGAAAACCAGGTGTCAAACACGTCAGGGTCACGGCGGTACGTTTTGCCTTTTACTACCAGTTCTTCTTCGTCCACTCTCTCGTCATAAATCCAGTCATCTGGATCAGCTAGGTTTTGGAATGCCGGTATGGGTATGCCCCAGGCAATCTGCCTACTTATGTTCCAGTCTTTTAGCCCCTCTAGGTACTTTATAAGCTGGTCTTTTTTAGCTTCCGGGTAGAACCTAATTTCGCCTGCCTTTAGGGCGGCAATTGCCTTTTCTGCCAGTGGCTTCATATCTATAAACCACTGGTCTTTTAACAGAGGCTCTATAACCGTGCCGCACTTGTAGCAGTGACCAACGCTGTGGGTATAATCCTCTACTTTGACCAGAAACCCCTGCTCTTTTAGGTCGGCGGCAACCTTTGCGCGGGCTTCTTTTACGGTTAGACCCCTATAAGCTTCTCCGGCTTCGTGGGTGAGCTTGCCCTCGTAGTCAATTATGCTGATTTTTGGTAGATCATGCCGCTCGGCAACCTCAAAGTCATTGGGATCGTGGGCGGGGGTAACCTTGACCGCGCCGGTGCCAAACTTTGTGTCCACAAATTGGTCAGCTACAACCGGAATCTCGCGGTGTGTCAGGGGTAACTTGACTGTTTTACCAACCGCGTTTTTATAACGTGTGTCGTCTGGGTGGACCATAACTGCCGTGTCGCCCAGCATGGTCTCTGGCCGGGTGGTGGCTACCACCACTTCCCCGCTGCCGTCAGTCAGAGGGTACCGGATGTGCCACAAGTGACCCTTCTGTTCCTCATAGGCAACCTCAATATCGGCAAACGCAGTGCCGTGGAAGGTGCAAAAATTTACCAGCCGTTCGCCCCTGTAAATTAAACCTTCATCCCACATCTTTTTAAATGTTTGGTAGGCGGTTTTGACAATTTTTTCGTCCAAGGTAAAGGCGAACCGGCTCCAGTCTGCACTTACGCCCATTTTGCGTAGCTGGGTTTCAAAGCTATCCCTGTTTTGGGCCACAAAATTCCATATTTGCCTGTATAGTTCCTCCCTGGTGAAGTCAAAACGGCTCTTCCCTTCTTTGGCGAGGTGTTTTTCATATACAACCTGGGTTTCAAAACCTGCGTGGTCAGCTCCCGGTAACAAGAGAGTGGCATCGCCCCTCATTCGATGATAACGTGCCGGAATATCTTCTAGAACCGCGGTAAGCTCGTGCCCAATATGCAGGTTTGCGTTGGCGTTTGGCGGCGGCATTACAATGCTGTAACTTCGCTCACCACCCCTGTTCTTTGGCTCAAAACCCCTGCCCTGTTCCCATAACTTATATATATCGGCCTCGTGTTTATGAGGGTCATACGCTTTTGATAATCCCATATAGAAAACATCATATCACCTCTGTCTGTTTAGTTAAACAACAGATGGGGTTTCATATGAAAAACAGCAAATATAAACTAGACTTTTCCCTTAAAAGCCCACTTTACACACGCCATTACCAGGTTTTGTTTCCACAGGGCAACCCGCCCGTAGGCAGGTTGCCAGATTTTTGTTTTCCTACCCAGCATAAACACAAACATTATCTAGTGCAACATTGACAACAAGGTATAAGTATATTATAGCACCCCAGTTACATAGAGAGGTTTGGTTCAATATCAAGAGAGAAGGGATCTGCTACAGGTTGCCTGTGCATAACTTTGTAGCAACCCAGTGTGGCTACCATGGCTCCGTTATCGGTGCACAATTTGG
>MGCP01000018.1:1256-2120 GCA_001790455.1 Candidatus Saccharibacteria bacterium RIFCSPHIGHO2_02_FULL_47_12 | reverse complement strand
AGCCCTGGAAGCTTTGTAGAAGGGAAGCCGTACGAATTACCAGTCTCGTTTTGGGCGCCCCTTAGAACGGCTGTTTTTAGCCCACTAAAAGAAAAATCGTATTTGCCGGGCATCTTTGCCTTAGGGAGCTTATAAGCATGTGGGTCGCCCTTTAGTGCCATTTTGGCAACGGACGGGCCGCCGGGGTAGGGCAGGCCGATAATTTTAGCAACCTTATCAAACGCTTCACCAATTGCATCATCCTGAGTTCTACCTAACAAAGTGTAGTCAAAGTGGTTGCGGAACAGCACCAACTGGGTATGTCCACCAGATACAATTAGCGCTAGCATGGGGAACTTTGGAGCTTGCTGAGGGAGCTGGTAGCCAGTCATGGTCGTCTCGGTCAAAAAGTTGGCATACACATGTCCCTCAACGTGATTAATGGCATATAATGGCTTGTTTTTGACAATAGCTAGCGTACGGGCGGCCAAAACACCGACCAGCAAAGAGCCACCAAGACCGGCGCCGTAGGTGACAGCTATGGCGTCTATGGTGTTCCAATCAGTCTTAGCATCTGCCAAAGCCTGCTCTATAACAGGGGTAATTGATTCTATGTGAGATCTAGCGGCGATCTCTGGCACCACACCGCCGTACTGGGCGTGCAAATCTAAACTGGTAGCGGTAACGACGCTTAAGAGCCGCTTGCCGTCTTCCACCACAGCAGCGCTGGTCTCATCACAGCTGGTTTCTATTCCCAAAACACGCATCGATTACAGTATACTTGAGCTAATGGGATTCCGGACTGTAGTCAAGAAGTTTATTCCAAGCGGTTTGTTCCCCAGACTAGAGCCGTGGGGGCACTTGGTAGAGGCGTTTGTCTTTAAC
>MGCP01000018.1:0-1236 GCA_001790455.1 Candidatus Saccharibacteria bacterium RIFCSPHIGHO2_02_FULL_47_12 | reverse complement strand
CAGGAACTTCAAAGTCATAGGTGTTACGGGCACAAATGGCAAAACTACCACATGCTTTTTGATTCACCGCATGTTGCTAGAGGCGGACTTTGCTGTGGGGCTCATGACTACGGTAGCTTACGGTGCGCGCGACAACATCAAACCCCAAGAGGAGCACATGACCTCTGTGCCTGTGCCGCAGCTAATGCGACGGCTAAAAGAACTTAAAAGGGAAGGGGTGGAGTGGCTGGTGCTAGAAACTACCAGCCAAGCACTGGCCCAAAACCGTGTGTGGGGCGTTCCGTACAGTGTGGCCGTCATGACAAACATTACTCACGAGCACCTGGACTACCACGGCACGTTTGAGAATTACCGCGATGCCAAACGCAAGCTGTTTAAACTGGCAAATAGCAACAAAAAGGGCCTAAGGACAGGGGTGATCAACGCCGACGACCCCACTGCCGACCTGTTTGCCGGCGATATTGCGAACCCCATCTTATATGGGGTCGAAAAGGGCGATCTGCGCGCTGTAGACGTTAAGCAAACACCAGCCAGCAGTTCTTTTACTGCTAAGATTGCAGGCGAAAATTATCAAATAGAGACCCACTTGCCGGGCAGTTTTAACATATATAACTCCTTGGCTGCAGTTGGCGTGGGCCGTGCAATTGGGCTAAACAAAAAGCAAATAGGGCAGGGAATTGCTGCGCTAAAGAGCGTAGAGGGCCGCATGAACCGCATAGACGAGGGCCAAGACTATGAAGTAATTGTAGACTATGCCCATACGCCAGACAGCTTTGAAAAACTATTCAAAGATATGCGTCCAGTGGTAAAGGGCAAGCTGATAATCATGTTTGGCTCTGCCGGGCGACGCGATGAGGCCAAACGGCCATTGCAGGGTGAACTGGCCGGAACGTATGGCGACGTGGTTGTTATCACCGAAGAAGATGACCGTGATATAAATGGACAACAGATTATGAACGAAATTGCCGCAGGGGCAGAAGTGTCCGGCAAAGTACCCGGCAAAGACCTGTTTTTGGTCCACGATCGCACAGAGGCCATACGGTTTGCCATAAATCGGGCAAACAAGGGCGACACAGTGCTACTGCTGGGCAAAGGCCACGAAAAGACCATAGAGCGCGCCGATGGCGAACACCCCTGGGACGAGATAGGCACCGCCCACGCAGCGTTAAAAAGCAAGTGAAAAGAGTTAATTGTTATCTAGAGTTAGTGTGATGCAGCGGATGTAGCCGCCGCCTT
>MGCP01000017.1:5945-7265 GCA_001790455.1 Candidatus Saccharibacteria bacterium RIFCSPHIGHO2_02_FULL_47_12 | reverse complement strand
TTTGTAAGTATCTAAACGTTCGCTTTGTCGGTATGGTGCGTATGGGCCGCCGTTGTCTGGGCCTTCATCGTAAAATAAGCCCAGAGCCTTTAGGCTTTCTTCCAGATGTTTGTCGGCTCCAGCAACTTCGCGTTTCTTGTCCGTGTCCTCTAACCTCAAGATAAATTGACCGCCGTTCTGTCTAGCAACAAGCCACCCAAAAAGCGCCGTGCGGACACCTCCCACATGCAAATAGCCCGTTGGACTTGGACAGAAGCGTGTTCTAACCTCTTTCATTACTGTTTATTATATCAAGGGAAAAGAGAGCCCGTGCAAAAATCGCACTTTTTGCACGGCGCGATGAGAAAAACCGTAGGTTTGTCTCATAAGGCGAAGCCGCAAAAGATAATAAGGGATTTGATTACTATGTAGAGATAGACAAGGTTTGCCATGTTTTGCCTAGCTCCTTGCCAAACTTCTGATTAGCATGTCTATTTCATCGGGTTGCTCGCTGATGGATATGCTGGGCTCTGCCTTTACGGCCAGGGGCACGTTTCTTTTAACGTGCACCGCGACTCGGGTATGGTTAAAGCGGCTTACGTGCTTGCTCCTGGGTGTTTCTATGGCGCGTTTAACTCGCACGGAGTTTGGCAGGTCGGTAAAGAGCCTAGAGCTTTCTTCTGGCTTTGCTTTCACAGGTTTTTCTGCAAACTCAACCCTAGTCTTGACTGGTTTTTTGACGATGTGGCGCATGAGGGTTTGCGAACGCTGCCTCTTGTGTGCGCTTATATGCCTGCCTGTCCGGTAGGCAGGCCTAGACGGAGCGTGTGGTCTCTTTGCCTTGTGATGATTAGATTGAGTTTTGGCTTTGTCTAACACTAGACTCTCGTGTTGTTCGTCTTTGGCGTGTCTGCTCTGCTTATGGTGGGGTCGCGTGTGCTCACTGCTCGGTCTAACTATGTCCAGAGGAAATACGGGCGCCATAATAGCGTCATTTCCTACGGCGTATACTTTGCCATTTAACAGAATTGTGTCTCTTAGGTTGCTCATTTGTTTGAAACTTTTGGTTTTACTAAAACTCTAGCGCTTATAATAACGTTTATTGTGCTCCCCTGCAACCCCTTTATGGGGTATACTTAATCAAGCAAGTATTTGAACCAAAACTTATATGGATTTTCTAGACCCATCAAAAAAAAGAGCCCATGGCATAAGGTTAGCAGTTGGATATATATTGATTGGGATCAGCATTGCCGTTGTAGCGCTGATACTGCTTTTGCAATCTTACGGTTTTGACATTAACCGCAAAACTGGCCAGATATTTCAGAACGGTTTGGTTATGGT
>MGCP01000017.1:0-5859 GCA_001790455.1 Candidatus Saccharibacteria bacterium RIFCSPHIGHO2_02_FULL_47_12 | reverse complement strand
AGTACAACTTTGAGCTAAAAAAGACCGGCTACCGCAGCTGGAAGCGCACCTTTGGCCTAGAGGGCGGCAGCCTAGAGCGGTTTACTTACCCATTTTTATTCCCAGAAAAACTAAATACCAAAGACACTCATCTTTATGGAGCAAGCCCTACGTTTGCCACCAACAGCCCAGACAGGCATTGGATTTTGGTTCAGCAGCCAGGCGTGGTAGCCAGCTTTGATGTGTTCGATTCCGGCCAAACCGACCCCAACCCCACTACTATCACCTTGCCAGAAGGCCTACTGACCAAGCCAAATGGACCTGAGAGCATAGCGCAGGTTGAATGGTCAAACGACAATCGCCACGTGCTGCTCAAGCACAACTATGGTTCGGGGTCAGAATTTATTTTGCTGGACCGCGAACAGCCTGCTTCTAGCATAAACATCAACCGTCAGCTAAACCTAAACCCCGCCAGGATTGTTTTGCGAGACAAAAAATACGACCAAATGTATATATACGACGACAAATCTCTAGAGCTTAAATACGCAGAGCTAAAAAACAACCAGGTGCAGCCGCTGCTAAGCCAGGTAATTGATTTTAAATCTTATGGCTCTGACACCTTGCTTTACGTGGGCGACGACGGGTCTGCGCCCGGCAAATTACAACTAAAGTTAAAAGAAAAAGACAAAACCATTGTTATAAAAAACCTTTTGGGCGGCACCGGGTACGTGCTGGACGTAGCCAAGTATAATGATAATTGGTATGTGTTTGTTGGGGCGGCAAACGAAGGCATAGTAAGCATATATAAAAACCCCCAAGAAGCCGCCAAAGGCAATGACCAACTGCCTATGCCCGTTAGCGCACTGAAATTAGACCAGCCGGCACATATTAGTTTTTCTGCCAATACGCAGTTTGTTGCCGTTCAGAGCGGGTCAAAATTTGCGGTTTACGACGTAGAAAAAGACCGGCGGTATTATTATGAACTGCCCTTTGCCCTAGACGCCGGGTACAAAGCCAAATGGATGGATGGGCATCATTTGATGGTCGATAACCACGGGCAAACAGTTGTATTTGACTACGACGGCATAAATTCTCAAACGCTTACAAACAACGCTGTCGGTATAGATCCGTTCTTTGACAGAGACTACACTGCGCTCTATAACGTGGCGCCCTCTGTAACTGTTTCTGGCCGCGCGGCACTGACACGAACCGAGTTAAAGGTAACTCGGTAATGCTCAATTATCAATGAGCAATGTTCAATGAATGTTTTTTAATGATTAAATGCATTAATGGCATTGTCTATTCATTGACACTTGAGCATTGAACATTTATTAGTTGCTAAACCAGTTTAGTAGTCTGCTCCACAATGTTGGCGCATTGCTGGGCAATGTTTCTGGCTGTTTTTGCTCGCCCGTAGCAGCCGAACTGTTTTGGTTTGTAGATGGGGTTGGGCTTATCTGTTCGCCAGTAACCACCAGCCTGTTTATAGATGTTCCTGGCGGATCACAGGTAATCAGCGTGGCTGTGTCTGCACGGTCGCGCGTATTTAGTACCCAAAATTGGTCTGGCGAAACTATGCGCTTGTCATAAACCCTGTAAACGTATTGTTTGCCATTATAATTCAGATAAAACAAGTCACCTGGCTCTAGCCGTTTAAGCAAAACGAAGGCAAACTTGTACTTGCCTTTGTTAAAAATGTTGTTAGATGAGTGGCCAAAGAAAGCCGCATTGCCATGTTCGCCTGGTTTAACCGTGGTTGGGTAATGCAAGACCCCACTTTCTAACGATTTCTGAATTTCTTTTTCGTTTACCGACGCTTGGTCATACACAACTGGAATCTCTACGTTTATTTTGGGAATAATAATTTTAGGCTCGCTGCTCAGCGTGGCGCTGGTGGGATCAATGATTATGGGTGTGGAGCTGACCTGTTTACTAGGGCTTATAAACGGCGCAATAATACGTTCGTTAAAGAAGCTAAACAGCAACACAATTACCACCAGCGAACCTACACCTAGGCCAAAAAGAAGTGACTTTATGTGGTGGCGGACCTTTAGTTTGCCGCCGGCGCTAACCCTGTCTGCAACGGATGACTTTGCTTCTGAGGGCTGGTGTGCTGCGGCAGACCCAGACCTGGTACGTGTGTAGCTGTGGCGCTTGGCGCGGTAATGAGCCTGCTCAGCTAAATGATTATGCCTTGTGTGTGTTGGCGCCGCTACAGATTTAGCCGGCTCGCCGGTGCCGCTTGTAGCAGGCGGTTCGGTTTTATTGGCAAAGTGCGTGCCGCCGTATGCCTTGTAAAACTCCTGCCAAACCTCGTGTTTTTGCTCATCTGGCAGCCCCAGGTAGTAGCTGTGCCAGGCGGTTTGGATTTCTGCCAGGGATTTCCCGGACTTTATAAGTTTGTGCATAAACTGCTGGTGTTTAGACGCGTTTTTTGGCAATTCTTCGGCTGCTCTGGCCTCTGCTTGGGCGTTTGGCTCGGCACCTTCACCATACAAGGACTCAATTTTTTGGCGGATCATGTCAACTGCCGGCGCATCCTTTGGATCGTCTGGATTGGGCGGCGGCGCGCCATAAGTGGGCATAACTGGTGGTCCAGTAGGATTAGATGGGTTCATGGTTTGCTCTCATAACGTTTATGCCATCAAGTATAGTATAATTATCTCTGTTATCATACTGTGTGCGCCGCGGTGGTGGAATTGGTAGACACGCTGGACTCACCATGTCATCCGACATGGTGCCCTATCGGATGATAGGGCAAAATCATTTACAATGTGTTTGTTTGCCGCAGTGATGGAACTGGTAGACATGCGGGACTCAAAATCCCGTGCTCGCAAGAGCGTGTCGGTTCGACTCCGACCTGCGGCACCATTTTAGTTAATTAGACTTGTTGTAATTGCTTCAAAAGGCTTAGTGGGATTTTGTAACCACCAGACACTAGCATAGGCTGCGGTTTTGACACGCCACGCCTCCTCATTATCTATTTCTGTGGGGGTAGTGCTGACCTGCCCACCTACGGCTGCGATCATTTGGTCTAGATGCTTTACAACCACCGCCAGTTTAGTTGTGCTTGTAAATTCGTGCAAGGCGTGTGCCAGCTGTGTCAGAGCCATGTCAAATGTTATAGCAGTGTTCTGCCCCGTTTTTATAAATAGTTTTTGCAGCTGGGCAATGCTTATAACCAACAAAGTTTGCGGCCGGCCGGTTATGGACGTGTTAATAGCGTAGTCGGCCGCGTCTTTAGTGAGGGTTATTTGTCCGTCAAACTTACCTAAAAACTTTTCTAAAAATACGGCTGTTTCGCTGTTGCGACCCAGGTCACCGGCTATCAAAACACCGTCGGCCCAGTGCGCCAGTTCCAGACCTTGTGCCAGCCCTGTTTGGCTAAAACTGCCACTAGGTGTGCTTGGGGCAAACTCGGACTCCGGAAATACACGGCTAATGGTTTTTTGCAGACAATCAGGCAGCAGTATTCGTTGCGAGCCAATTCCTGCCCTTTGAGCCTCGTTGAACGCTTCGCCAACTGCCGAAAAGCCATGTACGCTACCGCCAATTATCAAAAGCTTTCCTGCTGTATGCTTGCTTTCGGGACGGCTCCAAAGCAGATCCGCAAACAGCGGCTCGCCCCTAGATTGCTTTAACCAAATAGACTCATACATATACAAAGCATAGCTTAGGAGGGTCTATGAATCCTAGTATGTACGAGTTCTGCGGCGAACTATGTTGACATGCCCACTTCTAGTGGCACTTATGTCAGAGTGTTCAACTTTTCCGGTTAGCTCTGCACCAAAAGTGCTGCCTTCGGATAAGTGAATTTTAGCCTGAGCTAAACTAGTGTTCCAAAGGTTGGATCCCTCTATGGTTGAGCCAATTGCCTTCACCCCATCAAGCACAGAATTGCTACGCACTGTACAGCCAACAAGCGAAGTACCGTTTTTAACCGCAACTCTTCCGCCGCCAAGCACAGTATTATGTATGTACCCGTCTTGTAAGTGTTTAGTAGCGCGAGCACCTCCACTTCTGTCTATATCTATCGTTATGGCAGTTTGTTCTCCGGTTATGAGCATGGCACCCAGTTGTCCCCACTTGTTCAGATGTTCCAAGAACGAAACCGTAGAGCGCTGAACATCACCACCAATAATTGCCAGTGCTCCAATACGCCTCGCCTCACCAGATTGGATTGCCTCCTCTAATTCGTCTAGTCTGAATCTTGCTTCTAGTACTCTCTGAGGATTTTGCTCAGCTAAGTATTCAAGGCGTGCTTGACCATTTTGTGCCTCAAGCAACTCGTCCGCCGTACATCCTGCGTCCACTGACCCCATAACCGCTCCTTTATCTGCTAATTGAGTTAATTGAACCACAGAAAATTATCATAAACAAAAGCACTTAACGCAAGACATAGTTCTGCCCTACCTTCTCTAGTTCATAAACCATGTTTTTGCGCTCAAGTACTATTTTCCATCCGTTCTTTTTGGCGTGGTCAAATAGCTTCTTTTCTGGGTTTAGTGTTATTGGTGTTTCAACTGTCTCCAGCATACTTATATCGCCTTCGCTGTCGCCCACCGCTATGCTGCCGGCTGTATCTACCCCATGTTTTTTAACAAGTTTGGCCAAAATTTGGTCTTTGTTGTGTGCGCGCACAATCTTCTCGCCGCTAAACCCTTGCCCTTTGCGTTTATATGTACTGCCCACAAAATCATCAAACCCGTAGTAGCTCGCTATCTTTTTTACAATTTCTTCTTGCGAACCAGAAATAGCAAACAGCACATAATGCTCTTTTTTTAATTGCTTTATCAGGTCTCTGGTATATGTATAGACCTGGTCTTTATACTCTTCAAATACTGCGTCAATTGCTTCGTTATACTGGCGCTGGGTAAGGGTTAGAAGCATATTGTCTACGGCTTCTACCAGAGTTCGTTCGTAGGCTTTGAATGACTCTGGGTGTGTCCGCCGCTTCCAGTCCATTCTTGCCAGCTTGGCACCCTCAAATGCTGCCGCATTTCCGTAGCCTAGGCGTACCAAAGTGTCGGCTATGGCGTGGTACAGCTGCCAGCGGATCAGCGTGCCATCTATATCAAAAACCGCAAACTTTTTCATAACCCCAGATTAACACACTTGTAATAATCAAATAAGGTGTAACAATATTGTTATGCGTAGAACACCCTACAACGTTATTGAAGATACTACTTCCTGGCTTCAAAAGGAGAGCGATTACGTTTGGTCGAAGTACGATCATAATGATCAAGCTGATAAATTTATGAACGGTCTGATCGGGGGAGATTTAGGGGAGTTTTTGGCAACTACTGGGAATCGTTGGGTACGATATAGACTGTATCAAAAAATTGAACAGACCGAGCAAAGAAACGCACTTTCTCTTACAATGTTACTAAAAGAGTTGATGAATACGACTAGCTACCTTGGCTATTTAGCGCATATTGGGGGTATGGATGATGAGCGCTCAATTACAGAGTCCTTACAAGCAGCTGGAAATATTGGGAGATCGTTGGAACCAAAGGATTTGAAAATAGCCAAGGAAGACTTGGGTATTGAATGCTACTGGGATACAAGTATGGGTCAAAATCTATCTTTTATAGTTGATAATGCGGTTAGTATGGAGGGCATCGAATCTGAATTAACAAATAAAAGACTTAATTCTGTTTGTTGCAGTACATTCGCATGTGTAGTCACGTATATAATCGATAATCAGGTTGAGGTTTTGCCATCCCCAACCGCAAGCGATTTAGGCAAACAAAATTAACTAGTTGTAACTATTTATAGCTCTAAATCTATACTTACTGGGCAGTGGTCGCTGCCCATTTGGCCAGGGTGGATTTGTGCAGCTTTTACTTCGGTTTTTAAAGCATTAGACACCAGGAAGTA
>MGCP01000016.1 GCA_001790455.1 Candidatus Saccharibacteria bacterium RIFCSPHIGHO2_02_FULL_47_12 | reverse complement strand
CACGTCTACATCACGATTAAACATATCTATGAGCCGCTCGTCTTTAGACAGGTATGCTGCCAGGCGTAGTTCAAACTGACTGTAGTCGGCACTAATTAGTACGTGCTCTGGCCCAGCCACAAACGCCGTGCGGATTTCGCGCCCTAGGTCTGTGCGCACGGGTATGTTTTGCAGGTTTGGATCAGAGCTACTCAGCCGTCCGGTGGGAGCAATGGTTAGCGAAAACGTGGTGTGCAGGCGTGAGTTTTCGTCTACCTGCTGGGGCAACGTGTCTATGTAGGTATTTTTGAGCTTGGTTACTTCACGGTAGCTGGTAATAAGGTCAATTATGGGGTGTGCGCCGCGCAACTTGTCTAGCTCGCTAGCGGCAGTAGAGTAGCCGGTCTTGCCCTTTTTGATCCCGGCAGTTGGCAGGTTGAGCTTGCTATAAAGCACTTCGGCTAGCTGCGCGGGGCTGCCAATGTTGAACTCGTGCTCTGCTTGTTTATATATGTCTTTTTCTAGTTCTTTTATGCGCTTTTCTACTCGGTCGGACATGTCTTTTAGATAACCTGTATTAAGCTCTATGCCAGTGTACTCCATGCGCGCCAACACCGGTATGACCGGCCACTCAATGTCCTGGGCCACTTTGATTAGCCCGGTTAGCTCACTCATTTGCTCGCTTTGGCGCTGCTCTAGAGCATGAATAATTGCAACGATTTCTGAAGCTCTGTGCAGCAAGTCTTCTGGCGTCAGATCGTCTAGCGATGTGCCCTCGTAGCCCAGCTCTGCACTGGCCAAGTCGGTCAAAGACTGGCTGCGTATGAGCGGATTTATCAGAAACGCACCCACCTGCACGTCGTGTTCAACCTCTGGCATACCTGCCTGCCGGTCAGGCAGGTCCATGCCTAGTTCTAGCAAAACTTTTAGGCTAGATTTAACGTCGTATCCAACTAATTTAGAATCTAGAATTTGGATTTTAGAAGTTAGAACCCGTGCAACATGTTCATGATTTAACTTCGTAAGGTCAAGTATAAATATATCCTTAGGGTCTGAAGCCAAAATAAGCAGTTGTGGGTCTTTGCCGTGTTTGCCGGCGGCGCGGCTATGGATTATGACGCTTTTTGGCTTGCCCAGATCTAGTGCGTCCAGTTCGTCTGCACTTGCAATTACAACGCTTTTGCCCAGATTTTGGACACTGGACACTGGACGCTGGACGCTAGGTTTGTCGCTTTCGGCGACACGCATAACCTCTGGCAATTGGTTGGCCAAAGTGCGAAATTCTAGTTTTTGAAAAATCTCCTGAATCTTCTGGGGCCTCGCTTGGCTGCCGTCAATCTCATCTATTTTGAGCTCTACAGGTGCATCGATCCAAATGGCAGCCAATTTTTTGCTCAGGTATGCGCTGTCTTTACCCGCTTCTAACTTTTTGCGCGTAGATTCTTTGATCTGATCTAAATTTTTGTACACGTTGTCTAAGGTTTTGTATTCTTTGAGCAGTTCTAACGCCGTTTTTTCACCTACGCCTGGTACACCAGGTATGTTGTCTGAGCTGTCGCCTTTAAGTGCTTTTAGGTCCAAAAACTGCTCTGGAGTAATGCCGTATTTAAGTATAAAAGTCTCTGGGCGAAACAACTCAATGTTGCTAAAGCCCTTTTTTAGCGCATAGACGTGCACGTGGCTGTTAACCAGCTGCAATGCATCCAGGTCAGAGGTAATAAGCATAGTTTCTATGTCTTTTGCCCTTGCCTGTACTGCAAATGTACCCATAATGTCATCTGCTTCGTAGTCGTCCAGCTCGTAAAGCTTCCAGCCAAAGGCGTCTAAAAGCTCATGAAGTATAGGAATCTGTTCATAAAAATCAGGTGGTGCAGGTTTGCGCCCCGCCTTGTAGTTTGGGTCAAGCTTGAGCCGGGCGCGTATGTTCGTTTTGGGCTTGTCCCAAGCCACTGCCACATAGTCTGGCTTGAGTTTTTTGATTAGCTCCAGTGCCATAACCGAAAATCCATAAACCCCGCCGGTGGGCGTACCATCCTTTGTGCTCAAGTTTGGCAGCGCGTAATAACCGCGGTAAAACACGCTTTTGCCATCAATTATTGCTAACTTCTTCCTCACAGCCATCAGGTATAAGTATAACTCAAGAGATAGGTGGAGACTTTATAAATGACAAGTACTGTATTTTATGGTATATTATACTAATTATGTCTGAGGCTATGGGTAGCCAAACCCCTGTTACTGAATTAGTACCTATAGATTCTAATTTCCAGCAAAATCGACAAGCTATTTTGGGTCTAAAGGCAGCTTTTGTCATCAGTGAGGCGTTGCTTGAAATACCTAAAGCTGATGCACCTAACCCGCCAGTTCTGCCACCTGATATATATGCTGACACCGATGGTGGTGATGAGGTTGACGCAGTCAATGGCAATCACTATGCCTGGGTCCGTTTACCCCGTTGGCTAAATCACCGACGCATAACGCGCGAGCAAACAGAGGGAACATTTATTTCTTTGGACCTGTGTTCCGCCTTCCCCATTTATAGTGAGCTCATGCGCTCTATACAATTTCGGCGGAGCGCCATACAAGCCCAGGACCTAGTAAAAGATTCTTTGGGTGCTTACGCGCAAAGGAGCGTTTTTCGCACCCACGAAAGTGTTGGTAAGCTTGATGGAGAGGCTTGGCCTGCAGTATTTTCTGAGGTAAGCAATGCTAAAAAATCACACCGAAAACGTCTACAGAGCTCTTTGCAAGAAGTTATTTATAACATATCCGAGGGTGACTTAGACCAGCCAGACACCGAGGCCTTACAGAAAAGACTGCAGGTATTGATTTTGAGCTCTTTGCTATCAAACCGGGTTGCTTACGAGCCCCAAAGAGATCAATCAAGTATTGAAGGAAGGTGGCAAATAGACTTTGTAGCCGAGCATTTTCCAGAAAGTTTGGTCGAATCTTTAGCAACTATAAAAACCCGAACTGAAAGATCAAGGAACATCCGGCGCATTTATGGTGCCAACGTCCCAGACGAATTTAAAGATTCCGCCGATGAGTTTGAATCTATTGGTCAGGAGGCAGCAATGAGTTTCTTGGTCGATTTTTCATGGTTAGCCAGCGATCTGATAGTTAACCATTACGAGGTACGCGCTTCTAAATCATACAGCATGGATTCTGAAGAGCCAGTGAACTTACTTGAAGCAGCAGATAGTAGCTTTGATACATCTACCAAGCAGACAGGTTTATATCATAGAACAAAGACTAACCTGGGTAATGGGCATAACCACTTGAGACAAAGTATTTTTGATACCTGGCCGTTTGATGATGAATCTTTAGCCTTAATTACCTGCTTTGAAGGCTGGCCAATGTATTTTGGGCTATCAGCAAACTGTGTAGACGCTGAAGTTGATAAGTATGAGGAGCAAGTTGTAGAACTTGCCAGCCGAGCATATACAAAACTACAAAAAGGCGGCCGTATTGTTATTTTCCCTTGGAATGTCATAGACAAGGGTGAAGCTGACGAAGATATGCTAGAAACAGCCCTAGGGACTTGGGAGCAACTGGGTGCAGATATAGCAATAAAGCCCTACTCACGTCAACAACTTTATAAATGGATGAGCTCAGGCGAACGAGACCATCTGGTGGAACACTCACCGTTGTTCAGCACTGGCAAAAAAATCTTTTATCTATTGGTTGTACAAAAACCACTTAGCGAGCTTCAGAAGATAAGCCTAGATACAGACGATAACCCTTAAAACTCAGGGTTGGCTAGATCCCAAGCCGTAATAATTCCCAGGAGCTTCTCATTGGGCTGACCATGTTCTGTAATAAAAATCATACCTATCCGCTTGTGGTTTTTTATAGCTTCGTTAAAAATTGCGTATACGTCTGCCAGTAATGCATTGCGTTTGATAAATTCAAAGTTTTCACTCGGATGTTTGTCGAGCCCAATAAAATCAGCAAAGTCCACTACTTTTAGGTCACGCGTTATGATGGCTTCTTCGTGATGCGCTAAATATGCCAATATTGTATTTTCACTAAAGACTCCTATCATCTGATCGTCCTTTATAACAGGTACATGCGTGTATGTTTTTTGATTCATGAGTTTCATTAACTTCAGCGTGTTCTCATCGAGCGATGTAGTGTAGACTTGTGGTCCTGGTATGGCTATAGACATTGCGGTAATAGGGTTTAGAATGGCTTTGCAGATTTGGCTATAGTGATCAACGATGCGCTCGTCTGGTTTTGCTAGTGGATTGGCAATAGACATAAAAGGGTTGTGCACCAAAACGTTGCGCAGATTAGCAAATGTTTTTAGTTCAGACTCATACCGAGCAAAAATTCGGTTCTTTTCTGCAGTTTTCAGCAGTAGATAACTATGGTCAGCATATTTATCAACTCCAGGCTGCTTACGCATATAGGCGTCGATTTGATTGTATATATCTAAAAAACTATCGTATAGGTCTTTGCCATCATTGGGTGCTAACTTCTTCCTCACAGCCATCAGGTATAAGTATACGCTAGCTTGTGAGCTGTCTATACCAGTTTACAGATAAGCAGCTAGTGCTTTTTCAATGGTCTTTTTAAATGAATCTACGTTGGCGCTGTTGTCTAAAGTTATGTCTGCTCTTGCCTTCACATCGCCCATGCTAAGCGTTGCCGCATCTCCAGAATGTTTCATTTCTGCTTTTTCTTCGGCCAAAAACTCTTCAAAGGTTTTATTTTCTTCTACGTGCGTACCTTTTCTTTCTGCTAGGTTTTTTTGTATTCGTTCATAACGAATACTGGGTTCGGCATCTACCCATAACATGATTCCACCTAGTTCGTGCACTCGGTCGGCTTCGCCTGGATTACGCAAACTGCCAACAGCAAGGCCCTTATATTTTTTGGGGTCAGCATTGAACAACTCAACGCCCTTGTCGACAATCACTCCCAGCCCAAATTCACGGCGCCATTCTGCACTAAGCTTCCTTTTGCTCTCACGATCTGGCGGCCAGCCACGCTTTTTGAGTTCTTCTAAGAACATTTCTGTGGCGGAGGCATTCAAAAACCCGAATTTCTCCGACAGATACTTGGCAACTGTATCTTTGCCCGAACCATTCATGCCGCCTATGCCAATTATCTTCATAGATTTATTTTATGTAATCGTGTAGTTTCTTTGCGTCTTTATGCTTGCGCAGTTTGGCTAACGCCTTTGCCTCTATCTGGCGAATGCGCTCGCGTGTGACATTGAACTCTTGCCCTACTTCTTCTAGCGTGTGGCTTTTGCCATCATCTAGGCCAAAGCGCAAGCGCAGTATCTTTTGCTCGCGTTCAGTTAGCGCGCCCAGCATGTCTTTTACGTGTTCTTTTAGCAGTTGGCCAGTAGCGGATTCTTCTGGGCTAACGGTGTCTTCGTCTTCTATGAAATCACCTAGCACACTGTCTTCTTCGTCATCACGGACCGAAGCATCAAGGCTGGAAATGTCCTGCTTGATCTTCATAATATGCTCTACTTTTTCTACGTCTATCTCCATAGCCTCGGCAATTTCTTCGTTGGTTGGCTCGCGGTTGAGCTCTTGGGTTAGGCGGCGCTGGGTGCGTAGCAATTTGTTTATGGTCTCTACCATGTGCACTGGTATGCGAATGGTACGGGCTTGGTCGGCAATGGCGCGGGTTATGGCCTGGCGGATCCACCAAGTGGCATAGGTACTAAATTTGAACCCTTTGTCTGGGTCAAACTTTTCTACGGCGCGCAGCAGGCCGGTATTGCCCTCTTGGATTAGGTCTAGCAAATCCAGCCCACGGCCCACGTAGCGCTTAGCAATGCTTACCACTAGACGCATGTTGGCCTCGGCCATTTGGTCTTTGGCTCTTTTTTCACCCTTCACTACTCGCTGCGCCAAGGCCAGTTCTTCCTCTGCAGTCAGCAGCGGGATTTTGCCAATTTCACGCAGGTACAGTCGCACCGAGTCATCTGCGATGTCATCTAAATAAACTTGTTCGTTTAGCACGACTTCTTCTTCCTCTGCTTCCCAAACATCACTACCAGCCGGTTCGTTGCCACTGGTCATCTGAATTCCGGCGTCAGCTAGTTCTGTGTACAGACCATCCAGCACATCTACGTTTTCTGGAGTGTCGGCAATAGCTGCAAAAATTTCTCGCTGGTCAATCTTGCCGTCTTTTTTGGCTTTCTTAAACAGCTGTTTTTTGGCTTCTAATAAAGCAGGATCTACTGCATTTTCTTCTACCACGTCTTCTGGCATAGCTAATTCTCCTTGGTCAATTTAATGTCTTTATACTTTTGCGCTTTTAAGAGCTTGTCTAGCTCTTTGGCGCGTTTTAGTAGTTCGTCTGTTTCTGGTTCTGTGGCCACTTCTAGCTTGCGGGCCAAGAGGTCTTTTTCTGATCTAACGTATTGTTTTAATAAGCGGGTTTGTAGTCGAGCGGCTTCGTAGTGAAGTTCCGTGTCCTCGAGACCCTTATATAATTCCTCGTACAATAGTACCACAATTTTGGTGTAATCGCCAGAGGTAGAAGGAATCTGCTTTTGGTCTTTTCGAATGTTTAGGCCGGGGGTTTTCTGTAGGAGGGTGAACAATTTTTTTGCCTCATTATATGTGAACATATCTATGCTTAGCCTGTCTGTATATGTACGCAGCTCTGGGTGCATTAGAACCAGTGCCAAAAAGTGCTGTTCGGTCTTTATGCGATCGGCTTGGACTGTGTCAAAGGCGGGCTGCGCGGCCGGTTTTTTGCGATAAGTCTTGGTAGCCTCGGCGCTGGCCCGCAGTTTTGTTCTAATTGCTTGTTCGGACGCACCCACCAATTTGGCCAGCTTGGCCACGTAGTGGTCCTGCTCTACTGGGTCGGACAAATTTTTGATCAGCCTGAGTATAACGTCGCTAAATTCACGCTTGCCCTGCGCACTAGTTAGGTCCAGCTGTTTTTTATAATGGTCAATCAGCCAGTCTGGCGCGTACTTGGGCGCCTCTATAGCAGAAGCCCAGAGTTTAGGATCCTTTTTTATCAGCTCGTCTGGGTCTTTGCCGCTTGGGATGTCTATGATGCTTAAGACGACGCCAGCTTTGCCCCCCAGCGGGATGCTGCGTTCTGTAGCATTTACCCCAGCCGTATCTTGGTCAAACGCCAGCCTCACGTCTGGGGCAAACCGGCCCAGCGCCTTTAACTGCATTTCTGTCATAGCTGTGCCCGCAGTGGCTACCACTTGCTCGACTCCTGCCTGGTGGCTGGCTATCACATCTAGATTGCCTTCTACTACCACGCTGTAGCCACCTTTTCTTATGGCTTCTTTGGCCAGGTGCAGTCCAAAAACGTGGCGGCTTTTGTCATACACTGGCGTGGCGGGCGTGTTTATGTACTTTGGCCCGTTTGGGTCATCGCGCAGTTGCCGGGCGGTAAAGCCCACCACCCTGCCAAAGCCGTCCATGAGCGGGATCATAATCCTCCCTCGAAACATGTCGCTAGGCCCTCCGGCGCGGCGGGTAGACAGGCCTGCCCCGGCAAGCTCTTGCTGCGTGAATCCTTTGCTTTGCAGAAACTTAGTCAGGCCGCCGTTTTCGGGCGAGTATCCCATACGAAACTCTACTGCCGTATCTTTGCTAAATCCTCGCTTTTTTAGGATGTATTCCAGCGCTTCACGGTTCTGGCGCAGCTTTACCTGATAAAACTTAGTGGCCAGTTCCAGCGCCTCATATA
>MGCP01000015.1:1817-7322 GCA_001790455.1 Candidatus Saccharibacteria bacterium RIFCSPHIGHO2_02_FULL_47_12 | reverse complement strand
GGTGGAATCCATATAGAGCGCATCAACGACTGGTCGAACGTGCCTAACTCGTATGTGAACGATGATGGCAAGTCGAACTTGAACAACTCCAACGTTCAGAATGACAACGATGGCCGCGTCTCGGTGAGGTTTGGAAGGATTATTTTAAGCTACGCTTTTACGCCAACCGCCGATTTGGCGGCGTGCTTCGCTAAGTTTAGCTTGGATTTTCAATATATTGGTTTCATTAGCCAGCTTCAGTTCTAAAACTGCCCGGAGTTTCAGGGCCGTTAGTTCGCCTGCGGCATCGGCATTGATAAGATAGGTGGCCTTGAGCGGTTTAGGAGCGTGCTTGGCTAATATCAGCTGTTCTAAGATAGTGCTACAACTGGCAACAACCGGCTCGCCAAGCGTGTAGCGATATTTCTTATCTATTGTAGTGGTGAGCGTGATGAGTTTCTTGTATATTTCATAGGTGAGCGTAATGACAGATAATTCTTCCATAGACCTTAGTCTAACAAACATCTGGCGAGCTTGGGCAGCTTTTCGCAAAGGTAAAAAGCCCAGCCGTGAAATTACAGTCTTTGAAGCCGACCTTGAACGAAACTTATTATTACTTTGTGCTGACTTACATAATGGTCAGTATCGCCACGGTTCTTACAACCACAGGATCGTGAACGAAAAGAAGCGGCGGGATATTGCTGTTGCCAGCGTGCGCGACCGGGTTGTGCATCGCCTCCTGTATGACTATTTGGTACCGCTGATTGATCCAAAGCTAGATTACGACGTCTGGTCCTGTCGTAAAAACAAAGGCTTACACCAAGCGTTACTGCGCACCAAACACTTACTGACAAAATATAGCCACGCTTGGGTGTGGAGAGCGGATATTGTCAAGTTCTTTGATAATGTCAATCAAGGCGTTCTAAGGTCTTGTTTTTCGCGGTATGTAAGCGATGAAAAGGCGCTGAATCTACTTGACGAGGTGATCAAAAGCTACATTCTAGAATTAGACAGACAGACAGACAGACAGACAGACAGACAGACAGACAGACAGACAGACAGACAGACAGACAGGTATCCCCATTGGCAATCTAACCAGCCAAATTTTTGCGAACATCTATTTGCATGAATTTGACTGGTTTGTGCGCCACCATATCAAGCCGCTTGGTTATCTGCGTTACGGTGACGATTTTGTCTTGTTCATGCGTACTCAGAAGGAGGCGAATGAAGCGCAGGACGTTGCTACGGCATGGTTGCTAGAAATGTTGCGTCTACGGGTTCACCCAAGGAATAATGTGGTTATCAGAGCAAACCAGGGACTGCACTTTCTTGGGCATAGCATCTATTCGTTTTTATCTCTCTCGGTTGATAAGGTTATGGGCAGAAAAGTAAAGCAGGGTCTTAATATGCGAAATGCAGCCAGCTACAAGGCTATGAATTTACCAAGAAGGGTAAGTAAGCAGCTACCATGGGAACTTCTAGATAAGCTGAATTAGCACTCTTGACTCGTGAGTGCTAATTTGGGTATCATAGATTTAGGTAGATATTATCAAAATCTACCATAAGTGAGATAATTAAACTATGATGCCAAACAGTCCAGACTTCCAAGAATTTCTAAATCATCTAACAGATAATGCACGCCAGAGCATTATGCACGCAGACGCTATTGCACGCAGCTTTGGGAATGCCTATGTTGGCACCGAGCATTTATTACTTGGCTTGCTTGCCCAAGATTCTTCTATAGCTGCCAAATTGCTGGTAGACGCTGGTGTTACACTGGACCGAGCGCGGATGGCGTTTAACTTGACCCCTAAAACTTTAGTAATCAACATGGGCGCAAAGGGTTTGGGCGAGACGGCTAAACTAACGCTCAAGATGGCATATGAAGCAGCCCAAGATTATAACCAAGAAGTTTGTGGCACAGAGCATATTCTTTATAGCATCCTAAGCCAAAAGAACGCTCGAGCCACCATATTGCTACGCAACATGAATGTAAATACCGAGCAACTTCTAAACGAACTGGAACAATTTCTAAATCGACAACAATATGAAGAAACCGGTCCAGACACGGGAAAACGCGTACGCAAAGGCAAAAAGACGGCACTGGATTTCTTTGGCACAGACCTGACCCAGCAGGCCAGAAGTGGCAAGCTTGACCCGGTAGTCGGGCGCGAGCCGCAGATACGCCGACTCATAACCATACTCAACCGCCGGACCAAGAACAACCCGGTGCTTATAGGCGAGCCTGGCGTGGGCAAGACCGCCATAGTAGAGGGTCTGGCCCAGCGGATTGTAAACGAAGACGTACCAGACAGCTTGCTGGAAAAGCGCATAGTTATGCTCGATCTGTCTGGTATGATTGCCGGCACCAAGTACCGCGGCGAGTTTGAAGAACGGCTGAAAAAAGTTATGACCGAGCTAGAGGAAGACAAAAAAACAATTGTATTTATAGACGAACTACATTTGATTGTAGGTGCAGGTGCCGCAGAGGGCGCCATGGATGCCGGAAATATGCTCAAACCCGCATTAGCACGTGGCAATATACAGCTAATTGGGGCTACTACAACTGCCGAGTACACCAAACACATAGAAAAAGATGCAGCACTAGAACGCCGGTTCCAGCCCATCATAGTGCCAGAGGCGACACCTGCAGAAACGCTATCTATCCTAAAGGGACTACGCAAGCATTACGAGTCATTCCACGGCGTGAGCGTGAGCGACGAAGTACTAGAAGACACAGTGAATCTGGCTGCCAGATATGTAAATGACCGCTTTATGCCAGACAAAGCCATAGACCTGCTCGATGAAACTGCTGCTTACCTGCGCGTAGACAAAGGCAAGACACCACCAGAAGTCCGCCGCCTGCAGAAAGAAATCAAGCTGGCAAACGCGCGCCGCGAAGAAGCTGCCGACGCCGAAGATTATGAGCGTGCAGCGCAGTACAAAACTAAAGCTAGCCAACTTACCGAAGAACTAAAAAAACTACAATCCGGTGGACGCGCCGTAAACAAGCTAACTATGTCTAGCAATGACGTGGCAGAAGTAGTTGCCCGGATGACCGGTGTCCCGGTGCAGAAAGTCATACGTTCTGAAGCCAAGTACCTAATAAACCTAGAAAAAACACTAAGCAAATACGTAATAGGCCAAGACGAAGCCGTGAGCGTAGTAGCAAAAGCCATTCGGCGTAACCGTTCTGGGGTGTCTGCACCTACGCGCCCGATTGGTTCGTTTACATTTCTAGGTCCCACTGGTGTGGGCAAGACTGAGCTGGCCCGTGTACTAGCCAGAGAGTTTTTTGGCAGCGCGGATGCACTAGTAAAGATAGACATGAGCGAATTTGGCGAAAGGCACACGGTGTCGCGCCTAGTGGGCGCTCCGGCGGGCTATGTGGGTTACGACGATGGCGGCCAACTAACAGACAAAATTCGGCGCCAACCGTATAGTTTGGTGCTACTAGATGAAATAGAAAAAGCTCACCCAGAAGTATTTAATATGCTTCTTCAAATTTTAGAAGACGGCGTGTTAACAGATGCCAAAGGCCGCAAGATTGACTTTACAAACACCATTGTCATTATGACTAGCAATATTGGTGCAGAGAAACTTCAGAAAGAGGCGTCGCTGGGCTTTCATGCCGGCAACGCAAGCGACCTAAAAGACCTAAATGCCTTGCATGCAGAAAACAAAAGCAAGGTCCAAGACGAACTAAAGAAAATCATGCGTCCGGAACTTTTGAACCGCATAGACAAAATCGTGGTTTTTCGCGCGCTTACTAAAAAAGACGTGCTAAAGATATTAGACCTGCAGCTAGACGAACTGCGGCAGCGGCTAATCAAACATGGAATTGGGCTAGAGGTTACAGCTACTGCCAAACAACACCTATTAGAAAAGGGCTATGACTCGCTAAATGGCGTCAGGCCGCTTCGTCGACTACTGCAAGACACACTAGAAGATCACATTGCGCTAGAGCTGCTAGACAGTAACTACCACAAGGGCGATATTGTCCAAATTGGCGTAAAAGACAAAGAACTCAACTATTCAGCAGTTGCCGAATAGTTGAGAAATTGACCAAAATAATTTATAAATATCAATAACCAACTTCTAAATATTTGAAATTAGAGCATTAGTTAATTGAGATATATTTAGAAATTAGTGCAATTAGAAATTAGAGCAATTATAATTCCCCACATGACTCCAGCCAAAAAAGCACTTAGGATAACATTTAGCCTAGGACTGCTATTAGCAGTTGCAGTTGGTTTTTGGCAGCGGCAAGCAATTTATGACTGGTGGCGGCTAAGAGACTACACGCCAGCAGCCGCAATTGCCAAATTGGCAGACGACACGACCATGGACCAAGATTCACGCCGTTTGTTCTATGTCTATCACCCCCAGTTAGACGACAAAGGAAATTTTAACCAAAACTGTGGCGCAGACGACCGAGAGCACACCATTGTGCTGGGCTGTTATTTAGAAAACCACGGCATATATTTGCTTGACGTTACCGACCCGCGCCTAGCCGGAGTAGAAGAAGTTACAGCCGCGCACGAACTGCTGCATGCCCAGTACGACAGGTTAAGCAGCAAAGAACGCAAGCGGGTAAATGAGCTAATCAACCAAGCTTACAGCGTAGTAACAGACGAGCGCATAAGAACTACCATAGAAGAATACAAAATAGCCGGGGCGGACGTTACCAACGAGCTGCATTCAATACTTGGCACCGAAGTTAGAATATTGCCTGCCGGGCTAGAGGAGTACTATCAAAACTTCTTTAGAGACCGCCAAAAGATTGTGGCTTACTCTGAGGCATACCAGGCAGCTTTTACTGAACGCAAAGACAAAGTTGCCGCCTACGATGCCCAGCTGGCAGATCTAAAAGCGCAAATAGAAGAAAACGAAAACAATATAAAGTTTTTGTCTCAGACTTTGTCATCAGAAAGGGACGCCGTAGAGTCAGGGGGTAGCCAAAACCAAGTTGACGCCTATAATCAGAAAGTACGTGATTACAACAGCCTGCTAGCATCCACCAAGAAATTAATCAGCCAATACAACCAGCTCGTGGCCGAACGAAACCAGATAGCCCTAGAAGAACAAGAGTTGTTTAATGCCATTGACTCAAACAGCATAAATACAGTGCCTTCGCGGTAGTTTGGTAAACTTATTGCAATGGCTAAAAAGAGCAGCGTAACTTATGTTTGTAGCAATTGCGGAGCCCAGTCTTCGACTTGGTCTGGCCGCTGTCATTTGTGTGGCGAGTGGAACACGCTAGAAGAGCAATTGTCGGTTGAAACTGGGCAGCTTACGGCCTCTGGCAGAGCACTCAAAGCTGAACCCGTGAGTAAACTAGCAAAGTTTGAGAGCGAAAAGCGACTGAAGACCAATATAAACGAGGTAGATTCTGTATTGGGCGGAGGTTTTGTGGCTGGTAGCGTAGTGCTAATTGCCGGCCAGCCGGGGATTGGCAAAAGCACATTGTTGCTACAGCTCGCGGACGCTGTTGCGTCCAAAGAGCCAGTGCTTTATGTAAGTGGA
>MGCP01000015.1:0-1698 GCA_001790455.1 Candidatus Saccharibacteria bacterium RIFCSPHIGHO2_02_FULL_47_12 | reverse complement strand
ACACAAATTGGTCGTAGTGGACTCTATCCAAACCGTGTCGGCCGGCGCCATAAGTTCCGCAGCTGGTTCGGTTTCGCAGATTACCAGCAGTACCCATTTGTTGCTAGCGGCAGCCAAACAAAGCGGCACGGCACTAGTGTTAGTCGGCCACGTGACAAAAGAAGGCTCAATAGCCGGGCCTAAAGTTTTAGAACACGTTGTAGATGTAGTATTGCAGCTAGAGGGAGAAGCTTACGGTGGGTTCAAGGTGCTCAGAAGCACAAAAAATCGCTATGGGTCAACCAACGAAGTCGGCATATTTGAAATGGCAGACAAAGGTTTGCAACCTGTAGCTAACCCTTCGGCAGCCTTGCTGGCCGAAAGACAAGTTACAGACGGCTCGGTGGTGCTAGCCACTATGGAGGGTACCCGGCCACTTCTGGTAGAAGTCCAGGCACTAGTAAACCGCACTAGTTACGGCTACCCCAAGCGTGCCGCCAGTGGTATAGACTTAAACCGTGTGAACCTGCTAGTTGCCATGCTAGAACGCCGTACCAAACTGCAACTGGCTGACCAAGATATTTATATAAACATTGTGGGTGGAATTCGTATATCGGAGCCTGCGGCTGACCTGGCTGTGTGCATGGCCATTGCTTCTGCAGCCCGCGGCATGCAGCTAAAGCAAAACGTAGCTGTGTTTGGCGAGATTGGCCTAAGCGGCGAAATTCGCCACGTACCGTTTGCAGAAAAACGTGTAGCAGAGGCTAAAAAACTAGGTTTCGCAGGCGCACTGGGCCCAGTGATTAGAACCGGCAAAAAACCCATAGGATTATTTGGCGTAAAAGATATTCGCAGCGCTCTCAACCAGTTTCTAGAAAAAGATTAAACTAATCGTCGTTGTTGCCGTTCCCATTGCCATTGTTGCCGCTATTTGCGCCAAGCGTACTAGCAAAGTCAATCGTAGATGTGTCTGAAGAGCTATATAGAACGCTGTCTATAACTTCTACCATTATTGTTTGTGATCCACTGCCTGTAACATTTGTAAAAGTGTAAACTCCTGGGCCTGAAATGTTTTGGGTTTGCACCACCTGGCCATTTATTAGTAAGTTTATAGTGCCTTTAAACTGCTCACTATTTATTGGGTGGGTTCCTTGGGTAACCACTACGTCTACGGCACCACACGAAGCGTCGCAATTGAGCTGGTCTTTGTTGGCAAAATGTATTAACGGTGCGGTGTCGCCACATATATGCACATCGTCGTTTGCACTAGTATTTGCCGCGTCTGCTCCTGCCCCCGTAACCCACCTGTCTACAGAAAACTGGTTGGCTTGGGCATCGTTAGAAGTCTTTTTAGCACGCTCAGGAGTACATTCTGTTGCTAGTTTGTTTGACACAACATCTATGGTTTGCGATGAAGCACTGGCCTTGGTTGTGCCTTTGTACCACGATGGGTAAAGGTCGTTAGCTGGGCTTGGTTCTACGGATCCAGTGCCCACATGACTTCTGATCACGAATGCGGGTAGCGTTTGCACACCAGCTGGTTTGTTGCGTTCTTCTGGTTTTATGTTGGCATGCACCCGCTGCATCCAGCCGTTCCAGATTGGCCTGGTCATGGTTTCCATAAATCCGCGCATTTCTACACGCCTTGAATGGTAACCCACCCACACACCAGCAGCGTACTGGGTAGAGTAGCCCATAAGCAGGCCGTCTTTGGCGTCG
>MGCP01000014.1 GCA_001790455.1 Candidatus Saccharibacteria bacterium RIFCSPHIGHO2_02_FULL_47_12 | reverse complement strand
AACCATCATAAAACTGTTTTTGTAGCGCGTAAGACCTGTAGCCGCTGCCAAACACCAAATTTACTCCGTCGGCCCTTGCGGCGTTAAACATACCGGCCAAATCTGCCTGGGCTAGTTTGCGGAACTTCATTTGCTCTTCCCCGCTACCCAGGCGCAGTTTGACGCTGGGGGTTGAAAGTTCGCTGGGAACGTGTGTTTTTGGATTTAGCGGGTGTTTTTTGTTCACTACCACCCAAATGCTAGTGGGGTCAGTTGTAGAGTAGAGTTTTTTGTTGAACGATTCTGTATTTGGCTGCTCTTTTGGGCTTGATTCATTTGATACAGGAGCTTTGGGCTGTGGTTTTTGCTGTTCTTTTTGGTTGCGCACATTTAGCCAAACTGCCCCGCCAGCAATAGCGACAAACGCTATGGTTAGGCCTATCAGATTATGTCGCAATGTCATCGACATATATGTTACATTACTGCCAGGTTATGAGCAAAGATGTATCTGGTGCAATTCCAGCAAAGTTTGTGTTACCTCTAAATATGAACAAGCTTAGGGGGCGAATGCTATATTTGCCTGGCAAAAAGCAAGATATTTTGTTGGTTTATGACCTGCGTTCAAATATAGAAAAGTATTATGAACTAGCAAAAACTTTGCACCGTTATGGCTCGGTAACCGTACCAGACATTCCGGGTTTTGGCGGCATGCAGAGTTTTTATAAACTTGGCGAAAAGCCAGACTTAGATAAGTTAGCAGACTATTTGGCTACCTTTGTTCGCTGGCGGTTTAAACGCCGACAGCTGATAATTTTTGGTCACGGATTTGGATTTGCAGTAGTCACTAGAATGCTTCAAAAATACCCTGACATATCTAAAAACGTAAACCTGCTGGTAAGCCTTACTGGCTATGGGCACAAAGATGATCTAAACATTTCAAAAGCCAAGGCCGCTATGCTTAGGTCTATTTACTTCATAGCTTCTTTTCGGGTTTTTGACTTAATGGTTCGGCTTCTGTTTCTAAGGAAGCACGTTTTAGGACTTGTTTATAAAAGCAAGTTCATAGCGTTGCCCCAGCCAGAAAAAAACAATGCTATTAAGTCTGAAATTAGGCTATGGAGGAATAACGATTTACGCACATGGGCGTGCGCTTCAACGGCCAAACTAGCTCTAGACAACTGTAACTACACGGTGGATCTGCCGGTTTGGCATGTATGGGTAGCCCGTGACCCCACCCTGCACAACAACTTGGTCTACCAGCATTTAAAAATTATCTATAACGATGTTCATAAGGTAAAAATTTTGCGTAATCCAAACAACACAAACAGTTGGAACGAGCTTGTTACAACCCAAATAAAAACACAGCTACGTAAAACTAGCTGAGCTATATACTTGGCCAACTATCTCAGGGTACTCGTATTCAAATTCTCACGGTCGTGAGAATTTGAAACTAAAAAGTTTGCACTTTTTGACATTGCTCTTTATGAAAGCCATGAGATAATAGAACCAATATGTTGGGACTAGGCAAAAACAAAGAACACGAAAAAGTTGAACTAATTGTGCCTAACCGCACAATAATTAGGTTTATAGTTTTGGTCGCTTTGGCAGTGGTAGTGTTTTTGCTTGCACGCAAAGTCACCCATGCGCTACTGCTAATATTTATTTCATTTATTTTGGCAGTTGGACTAAATGCGCCGGTTAGCTGGCTGGCAAGGCACCTTCCGCACCGCAAAAACACACGAACACTAGCAACCTCTATTTCGTTTTTGATTATTGTTTTAATCTTTGTTGGCTTTATTGCTAGCATTGCCCCGCCGCTTATCAACCAGACGCGCAATTTCCTGGATGTTGCACCGCGTCTAGTGAGCGATGCGCGTGAACAAGATTCAGGAGTTGGCCGATTTATTCGGCGTTATAACCTAGAAGACCAGGTAGACAAGTTCTCAGACCAACTCTCTGGACGACTTGGTAATCTGGGCGATACATTTCTAAACACAGTTCAAAGAGTAGGAAGCAGCATATTTACACTGCTTACAGTTTTGGTGCTAACGTTTATGATGCTGATCGAAGGTCCACGGTGGATAAAGTTTGCACGCAGGCTAATCCCACCCGACGACCGCGGTCGAGCAGAAGTTATGGCCTATGATATGTACCGAGTTATAAAGGGCTACATAAACGGACAGCTTTTGCTGGCCGCTTTGGCCGCTGTGTTTATATTTGTACCTCTGGTTATACTAGATGTTAGCTACCCGGTGGCACTTTTGGTGGTAGTATTCGTGTGCGGGTTGATCCCCATGGTTGGGCATACCATAGGTGCAATCTTGGTCAGCACTGTTGCTTTGTTTGAGTCGCCCTGGACGGCTTTGATCGTTTTGATCTACTACATCACTTACCAACAGATAGAAAATTACCTGCTACAACCACGAATTCAAGCCAACGCCACCAATATGTCTCCACTGCTTGTGTTTAGTTCGGTAATTATAGGTGTTAGCATAAACGGTTTGGTCGGTGGTCTGCTGGCCATACCGGTTGCCGGCTGTTTGCGGGTAATTGTGCTAGATTATTTGAACCAAAGAAAACTGCTCTATCCAGAAGAAGCTAGAGCCGAATCCAAATAGAGCTCCATGAGACACCCCTTCGGGCTTTCTCACCTTACCCCAAAAAGAATCCTCTCTTTTTGGGGACCCCTTCTTCGCGCCGGCAAAATGGAATACATTTTGGCGGGCTCTCTTCCCGAAATAATTATAGACGAAACCAAATAGGACCGGCTGGGGTATCGTTTATTCCCACCCCTTGTTCTTCAAGTTGTTTGCGTAGTTCGTCTGCTTTGCCCCAGTCTTTCTGGTCTCTGGCTTGTTCGCGCTGTTTTATGAGCTGTTTTTGCTCTTCGTCAATGTCTGGACGGTCTGAAACATCTAGACCCAGCTGTTTATCAATCTCGGTCAGTATAGAGGCATAGTTTTGATCGCTCAACTTCTCGCCTGGCTGAACACGGGCAATTAGTTTAAACAGTTCAGACAAAGCCGTGGGCGTATTTAGATCATCTGCAAGCGGCGCCAAAAAGTTTTCCTTAATCCACCTGTTTGCATCTATGCCTTCGTCCATAACCGTAGCATTTGGCTGATGTTTTAGATCTGCCCATTGCATAATTGTGTTTAGTGCATTTTGGGCGGCTTCTAGTGATTCCCAGCTAAAGTTTAGCTGCGAACGGTAGTGTGATTGCAGTACCAGCAGGCGGAAAGCCATAGGGTCGTAACCTTTTTTGGCTATATCGTCTAATGTATAAAAGTTGTTTAGGCTTTTGCTCATTTTGTGGCCATCTACTAGCAAGTGCTCTGCATGTAGAAATACGTTAGACAGGTCCTTGCCGTTTGCAGACTTACTCTGGGCTATTTCGTTTTCGTGATGCGGAAACTTTAGATCTACTCCACCGGTATGAATGTCGAACGGCTGGCCAAGGTAATGCGTAGCCATAGCAGAACACTCAATATGCCAGCCTGGACGTCCATCTAGCTGTTGGCCGTCTAGTTCAAACACCCAGCTGGGCTCGTGATCTTCCTTCTTTTTCTTCCAGAGCGCAAAGTCAGCCACGTGGTCTTTGTCATACTCATCATTTTCTATTCGGTGGTGGGTGTGGCTTTGGTCTAGGTTCACAAACACGCCATAGTCTGGGTATTTGGTTATGTCAAAGTAAACGCCGTCGGCTGCCATATACTTGTTTGGGATGTTTCTGATCAATTCTTGCATCTGATTAACGTGCTCAGTGGCGCGCACAATCTTTGATTCTGAAAAATCAATCCCCAAAGCCTCTGCGTCCTTAATAAAAACGTCTTCGTAATGCCTGGTAAGTTTTTTTAGAGCTTCTTTTGGATCATCACTTGGGTACTTTTGGTGGCTGCGGGCAATGGTCTTATCGTCTACGTCGGTAATGTTCATGACGTGTTTAACTTTGTAGCCCAATTGCTTTAGCGAACGGCGCAGGGTGTCTTCGAAGATGTAAGTGCGCAGGTTGCCTATGTGTACGTGGTCGTAGACCGTTGGGCCGCAGGTATAAAGACCCACTGAATTGCCTGTTTGGGGCTTAAATTCTTCTAGTTTTTTGGTAAGAGAGTTATATAGCTTCATTGTATATTATTTACTTTACCAAGAAGTTCGGTTGCCAGGTTAATACATTCGGACTTTAACTGATCCGCTGCCCTGCCGTCAGTAACTTTAAACCCGGCGGCATAGGGGTGTCCGCCGCCGCCAAAGTGCGTGGCCAGTTCTGCGGCTATGTTGCCACCGGAATTGCAGCGGATAGAACCGGTGATTTTTCCGTCTTTATATACCTTAAACACAATTGCTACCAGTACGTCCTGCACCTGTAGCATGTCGGTCTGAATAAGCGGCGCAGGGTTATACATGGGGCTGTACTCTATTAGCTCTTCATGCGGCACGCTGGCAAAGGCAATCTTTCCTTCTGCAAATAACTCTGTGCGTTCAATCAACCTAGCCTTGTAGCGAAACACGGGCTCTACCATTTTAGTCATGGCTCTGCGGGCTTCTTCGAGCGCTGGGCGGTCTACACCAGACTCTATAAGATCAGCCATAATCCGATATGTTTGGGCGGTGGTGCCATCTGAGGTCAGACCCAACGAATCGGAAAGTATAGAACTGGCTACATGTGTCTTTGCCTGCAAGTTTAGAGTCCAGCTAAGATCGTTCGCCAGTTTATAAACCACCTCTCCGGTAGCAACCGCGTCGTGATCGTTAATGACTATAGTTGCATATGGTATGTCACACGCTACATCGCTGTGGTGATCCAGCACTATAACCGGCTTAGACGCTACCCAACTACGGTATTGGCTCTGATCTAACTTTTCCAGCAAAATAATTGCGCTGGTGTCTACTATAATGCTTGCATCAAACTGGCTAGGCATGTCTTTGCTTACTCTGTCCCAACCCCTTAGGTGTTTTAGATAATCAGGAATATCTACGCCGCAGTACAGGTGCGGCTCTTTGCCGAGCTCATGAAGAATTTGTTCTAGTGCCAAACTACTGGCCAAGCTATCTCCGTCTGGATTATCCGCTTGAATGATAACAACTTTAGATGCATCTTCAACCAAGTTCTTTATTTGATCTGACTCTTTGTAGCTCATAACACAGTTCGTCCTTCTAAAGCGCGGCCAAGGGTAATTTGGTCGGCGTATTCTAAGTCTACGCCTATAGGTAGCCCTCTTGCCAGGCGCGTAATCTTGACCTTTCGGTTGCCTATTTGCTGCTGAATGTATAGCGCGGTTGACTCGCCCTCTACGCTAGCGTTGGTGGCCAGAATGATCTCTTTCACATCATCTTCGTCAATTCTTTTGACTAGCTCATTTATGTGTAGTTGCTCTGGCTCTATGCCGTCAATGGGCGATATTAAACCGCCTAGCACGTGGTAGGTGCCGCGAAAGCCACCGGTTTTTTCTAGCGCCAATATATCAAAAGGGTCAGCCACTACAGCCACCATGCTCTTGTCGCGCGATGGGTTTGTGTAGAGCGGTGAAAGTTTTTGGCCTTTTTCAATCAGCGCAAAGGTCTTTTGGCAGTAGTCTATGCCGCTATGAAGCTTGCCAAGCGCGTCAGACAGCTGTCCGGCTTTATTTGGCTCGCTCTTTAGCAAAAAATAAGCATATCGCTCAGCAGTTCTAGGGCCAACGCCAGGCAGATTGCCTAGTGCTTCTATAAGTTCGTTTAAAGCTTTTGGCAAAACATTCATGTCAGTATTTTACCTTTTTCAGTTCACTGTTTACCATGCGTTTACCTTTTTCGGTTTTCAGACTTATCGCGAAGCGTGTTTATAATTTTTTGGAGAGTCATCAAAATCCCCTGGGCTTCTTCTTTAAGATATTGAGCTTCTTCTGTGTCATCACCAAGTTTAATAATTAGTGAGAGCCAATACTTTGTTTCAGCTGCTTCTTTTTTGGCAATAAAGATTTTATTTCTAAAATCCGTTCTAGATGCAGCGTTATTTGCCTCAGCATAATTTGCTCCAATGCTCGTTGCGGAGCGGATCAATTGGTCTCGAATAGATTGCAGGGCAGGTTGTTTTAGTCGGCTGCAGTGTTTTACTATCCGGACACTGAACTCTAAAGTGCGCTCCTCTAGTAAATATTTGTTTTCTTCGCTCATGGTGAATGGTAAACGGTTAATGCACGGTAAACGGTTAATGCACGGTAAACGGTAAACCGTAAACTGTTAAAGTCCTAGATTTCCCAGCATGCCCATAAACGGCTGCATTTTTTCGGCTGCTAGCTTTTGGCTTTGCTGTATGGCATCTTTGACTGCGTCTTCTACCCAGCGCTCTAGCTCGCCAATGTCGTCTAGATCTACCTTTTCTGGGTCTATGTGCACCTTTTTTATCTTTTGTTCGCCTGTTATTTCTACCTTTACGGCGCCGTCGCCTGTTTCTACGGTAATAATTTCTTTTTCTAGTTCTTTTTGAAGTTTCTTAACCTTCATTAGCATTTTGGCTTGGTCAAACTTACTCATAGATCGTTCTCCTTATCTGTTTAATTGTAACAGATTGCTTACTGAATTTCAGAGGTAAAAGCCTGCTTGGTGGCGGGTGCGTTGGGCCAGGCTATAAAATAGTGGTTTATATGAAAGAAAACTGTTATGGCAACGACTAAGGTGATGGCCAAGCTGCCAAGCAATCGAGCCAGCGGGTTCTGTGGAAAGACAGTAAGCCACTGCTGCAACATTAGCGCAATGCCGGCGGCAACAATGGCATAAAGAAGTGGCATAAGTACAATTACCTGCACTACACCTAGACCCACTACCAACGTACCAAGCACAAGCCCGCCAAATATAAACTTGGTGCTGTCTAGTTTTCTTTTGAAATACAAAGAATAGCCGCCTAAAACCAAAATGGCCATAGAAAATACGTCTAACAGCGGCAAACCTCCCAGCCATACAGAGGGGTCGTTAGGCCCATGCACAAACAGCTGTTTTGGTACAGATATTAGGTTTCTGGCAATGTCAGTAATTGTGGGTAGATGGCCTAGTGGCAAGCCAACCAAGTTTTTTAGTAGTTCTGGTTCTAAAATTAACGCTCGTGCCAGCGGTGCTAGCAGCAGCACCCCCAAGATATAAGAAACCATTACTCCCCAGACGGGGGTCGACTGCATAAATTTGGTTAGAAGCTTTCGCTGCCAAATAACCGCTGCCAAAACAAACCATATAAATCCTGGAATGTATGCAAACCAAACTATTAGAAGCACGCCCAGCAATACCGCCAAAGTCTTTTTGTGCGTTCGTCTTAGCCACACCCCATAAGCCAATGCCATAACCAGAGACAGCTGCAGCACGACTGGTGTAGCCAGCCTGGCATTATGCAGTAGCCAGGCAGACGAACCAAACAGTATGCTTACTAGCACAGCCACTCTCACTGTATACCACTGCCTAATCACATAAAACAT
>MGCP01000013.1 GCA_001790455.1 Candidatus Saccharibacteria bacterium RIFCSPHIGHO2_02_FULL_47_12 | reverse complement strand
GGCAAAGTGTCTTTTAGGACGCGCTGAAGCCCTTCTGGCGACGTTCCAGACAGTAATGCCGCGGTGGCTTCTTTTGGCAAGCTTCCAGCAAATACCGGGCTAAGCACCAAGCAAGGATTATTGCCTTCGCCGGGTGGAGATAGATGTCGAAAATCATCTGCCGATCTTTCTATCCTGTTTGCAAGCTCTAAAAACAATGGCATAACTGCCTCGTGGTGTTCCGCCCCGTTCCCCAGATAATAAGGATCTCTGGGTATGTAAACATCAGAAATGCGCTCGTGCCACCACTTGTTGTTTGGGTTTTCTAAGGGGACTTCAAAATTAACGTCTGCAACGTCTAGCGCCTCCTGAATTGCCATATTGTATCCATTATATATTGTTTTGCTTGGCGCAGCCACACATAGGGTTGCGCCAGAGGTGTTTTTCCGGTAAAATAACGCGGTCTTATGCAAAGTGTGATATCTAAAGTAAACGACAAGTACAAGAAGAAGCAGGTTGTAGACGTTATGCCTGGTGACACTGTTCGTGTGCACCAAAAAATCCGTGAAGGCAAAAAAGAACGTGTACAGGTGTTTGAGGGTATGGTTATTCGCGTAAACCGCAAAAAAAGCCACACTGCCACCGTAGCCGTGCGCCGTATTGCCAGTGGCGTGGGCGTAGAAAAGACTTATTTGCTTCATTCACCGCTAGTACTCAAGGTTGAAGTTGTAAAACGCAGCAAGGTACGCCGAAATTATCTGACCTACATGCGTGATCGGCGTGGCAAATCTGCCCGCCTAACCGGCGTAGAGTTTGACCGTGACGCTGTAAATACTATTCACGACGAACAAGCTGAAGCCGAAGAAGAAAAGCTAAAGGAAGAAACAGCCAAAACAGCCGAAGCAGAGGCCGCCAAGAAAGAAGAAGTCGCTGCAAAGGAAGAAGCCAAGGCAGAATCAGCCATTGCCGCGCACAAAGCGGTCGAAAAACCAGAAGAATCCGAAAAACCAGAAAAATAAGCCGCAAACCTCTGCTATTATAAATTCATCATGAGGGTAGTTGTTGGTGTAGATGAAGTTGGTAGAGGAAGTTGGGCCGGGCCTTTGCTGGTAGTTGCCGCGCGGGCCCACCGGGATCTTCCAGTAGGGCTAAAAGACTCCAAGTTACTTTCAAAAAAACGCCGTGAAGAACTTTATGAATTATTGCTCGAAACTTGCCAGTTTGGCGAGGGCTGGGTGCAGCCAGAAGAAATAGACGCCAAAGGTTTAGCCGGTGCTATGCGCCTGGGCGTTGCCAGGGCTTTGATAGAACTAGGCACTGGGTTTGAAGACTGGATTATCTTAGATGGCAACATAAACTATTGCCCAGAAGAGTTTCTAAATACCAGCGCAGTTATTGGCGCTGATGCTACTCACCCCATTGTCAGTGCAGCCAGTATTTATGCCAAGGTCAAACGCGACGCGCACATGGTGCGTGTAGCAGACCTGTATCCAGACTATAAGTTTGAAAAACATGTGGGTTATGGGACCAAACTTCACCAACAAATGCTAGAGAAATTTGGTGTAAGCAAAATTCACCGCAAGTCGTACGGGCCCGTAAAAGCGCTCTTGGTATGACCAACTTTGCCCACGGCCGCCATGCAGAGGCGGTTGCAGCCGAATATTTAGAGAACGAAGGTTATGTGGTATTAGAGCAAAACTACCGCACGCGCTGGTGCGAAATTGACATTGTGGCAGAGAAGGGAAAACGTGTTTACTTTACCGAGGTCAAATATCGCCAGACTGGCGCGCAGGGCGGCGGGCTAGACTACATTACGCCGCAAAAGCTCAAACAGATGAAATTTGCTGCAGATTTTTGGGTCCAAGACCACGGCTGGACCGGCGACTACACCCTGGCCGCCATAGAACTGAGTGGACCAGAATATACCGTGGAAAATTGTATTTTTGATTTGTAAAGTTTATAGTGTCAAATAATATGTTTGGACGTAGGAGACCAGAAAGCCAAGAACCACTGCGCTATCCAGTTAGCGGATCTGACGAGGTGCGCGCAGTTAGAAGGGGCCATGCAATACTAAACCCTTTCGGTCGCAACTCTCATCGGGTTCGCACGGTAGGATATGAGGTGCTCAAGGCCGGGCCACCCGGATCAGAGGGATTGACTGTTGATGAGTTGTATGAAAAACGGGGGACAACCTACGTAGAAGATATTGCAGCCATGTTAGGTGAAGACGTAACCGAATTGATTGATCGTGATGACGGGATTACTCTAGAGCAATTAGAAGCAGAAGGACGTGCTGGAATGGCGCCCCGAGTGGAATCCAGAATTTATTATAGAAACCCCACAGATGGCCGAATGACGCCGCTTTAGGCAACCAACCTAGCCACCCTTCGTAAAGTTTTCCAGCCATTTTTTGATAGCAACCTCATCGCGGGTGCGCCAGGCAATGCGGGCGTCTATGTCGGCTAGGCCGATTGTAATATTGCGCTGCATAGCTTTTATGCTCTTTCTGGGCTCAAAGAAATCTATGTACTTCTTTTTCCACTCTTTTGTAGACACTACGCTGGCGCAGTAAACAGGTAGATAGCCAAAGCCTTTACTCGCATCTAGCACTTCATAGAGCCAATCCCATTCTTTGACCATGTAGTCCCACATAACTTTACGTGTATGATGGTTGCGAAGGAATAGTGCTACCCAGCGCATTACGTCCTGGCTGCGCACAAAGCCCTCTGGTCCTAGCGCGGTAGACAAAATATGCTGTGCAATTTCTGGGTCTTTAGTTGCGGACAGTGCAGAGGTAATGTCTTGCTGAATGTCTGCCCCGACAAGGCTGTAAGTCTCTAGGAGCTTACTTATCTCTTTTTTATCACCGTCTTTAACTACGGCTACAAGTATGGTTGCGCGGATTTCTGCGTTAATGTCTTGCAGCGTTTTAGTATTTTTATAACGTAACAAAGCCTCTTTAATGGTTACCGGGTCTTCTCCGCTAATCATTAGAGCTACCATAGTGTGGCGCAGCTGTATGGTGTTTGGGTCGTCACTAGTCTGATCATCCCAGCCAAGTTTTTTATGCCAATCTTTTGCTAGGGTTAGCTTGAGCTTTTTGATCTGGTCTTCGGAAGTTTTATCGCCCTCAGTCAACTGGCTAGCTGCACCAATGGCTCGGGCGATTATGCCCCATACGCTGTCGCGCGGTTCATGCGCCAGCTCTTTGACTGTATCTAGTGAATCTACCAGAGACGCATCGCCGTGGCGGGCCAGCATATACATATCGTTTAAAACATTTATGCGGGCTTCGGTGGGCAGTTTGCTTTCTTTTAACTGCTGTGAAATATAGTCAATATGTGCAGGCTCAACATAGTGGGTAATGTATTGGCCAGACGCAAAGTTGTTGAGAGTAACGAAATCTTTCAACGCCAAATCAAGCTCTACGTTTGTCGTGTCAAGAACGCCCGGCTCTAAATTTTTGTTGGCAAGTAGTGGAATTGGCCACAAAGTATCATCTGCGGGTTCATCTAACATAAATCTTTCTTGTGTTAGGGACAACTTGCCGCCATTTTGCGTGGCGTGCACCACCGGCATACCAGCCTGCGTGAGCCAGGGTGTCATTAGACTCTCTATGTCTTTGCCGCTAGACTTGCCAAGTGCTGCCCACAGGTCATGGCGCGAGGCGTTACCATAGGCGTTTTTAGAAAAGTAAGATTTAAGTCCTTTCACAAATGCCTCTTCGCCAATGTATTCGCGTAGCATTTTAAGCAGGCGCGCACCCTTGGCATAGACAATTGCCGGATCAAACAGCGTTTCTATAAGCTCGGGATCGTCTACGTCCACGCTTATGGACTGTATGTCTTTATATGTATCACGCGAAGTTATAAGGGCAATGTCCTGGATTGCCCATTGTTCCCACTGCTGCCAATCAGGATGCAAAGCTGCCGGTGCAACGTGCTCCATAAGACCAGCAAAACTCTCGTTTAGCCATAGCTCGTTCCACCATTTCATGGTTACCAGGTTGCCAAACCATTGGTGTGATAGCTCATGGGCTATCACTTGCGTGGCAAATTGCTCATTTGAGATAGAGCGGTTTTTAGGGTCGGTTAATAAAACAGACTCGCGGTATGTCACTACCCCCCAGTTTTCCATGGCAGCAGCGTCAAAGTCCGGCAGGGCTACCTGGTCTAGCTTGGGCAGCGGGTAGGGCGTCTCAAAGTAATCTGCAAAAAAGTCCAAGATATCTGATGCTTCTTTAGTGGCGTACTCTAAATGGCTTTTTGACTGGGCAACTGTACCCCAGCTTCGAACCGCAACGCCTGCCTTTGATTTGGTTTCTACTGCATGTAACTCTCCGGCCACAAAGGCAAGTAAATAAACCGACATTATGGGCGTAGTTTCAAACGCGGTTGTTACTTTGTTTCCATTTGTCTTTGTACTTTTGGCGGGCATGTTAGAGAGCACAGTTTGATCTTTTGGCCCAGTGTAGATCACGTCAAAGCTTGATTTTGCTTCCGGTTCGTCTATGCAGGGGAATACTTCGCGGGCATGATGGCTCTCTAACTGCGTAGCTACGATAATCTTTTCTTTACCCTTGTGTTTATAAAAACAGGGGTATACTCCGCGCAAAGATTTGGTGATTTTGCCGCTAAAAGTAAGGTTAATTGTGTAAGTGCCTGGGTAAAGCGTTTCGCCAGCATGTATACGGAGCTCGTCAAAGCTTTTTTGGGTGTTGACTCGTCCCACGGCAACCTTTTTATCGCCATTTTTGTCGTGTTTTATAACCTTTACGTCGGATACGCGTATATCTTTTTGGTGAAGCGTTATACGCTGGCTTGGTGGCCCGACTTTGCGGCCGCGAATAGTTACAGATCCGCTAAATGTCATAGATTCTACGTCTGGCTCTATGGACAATTCATAATGTTCTGGCTGAAACTGCTCAAATAGCCGTTTTACTTTCTTTGGCATGAAGCTAATTTTAACATGGTTGATATAGGTGTGACGGCATGGTATTATTTATGTAACGTCCGGCCACAGTGGTCGGATTTTTTCATTCATAACTGTGCGAAAGGATTTACATGGAACTAGATATGAAACAACTGGTCGTGGCTCTCAGGACCATCGCAGAGGAAAAAAACCTGCCAGAAGAAACCGTACAAGAGATTGTAGAACAAGCCCTGGCTGCTGCATACCGCCGTGACTATGGTGACCGTGAGCAAGAAGTGCGCGTTAGCATGAACATAAACACCGGCGATGTGGATGCATATATAAGCAAAGAAGTGGTAGACGAGGTAAACGATCCGGCCATAGAAATAGGCCTGGCCAAAGCCCAAACAATTCGCAAAAACGCCAAGGTAGGAGAGACAGTAGAAATTCACGAAAAGGTAGAAAACTTTGGCCGTGTAGCTGCCCAAACTGCCAAACAAGTAATATTGCAACGCTTGCGTGAGGCCGAGCGAGAGATAGTAATGGCAGAGTACGAAGACAAAATTGGCACTGTTTTAAACGGTCTGGTTAGCCGCGTAGAAGGCCGAGTGATTCGCGTAGACCTGGGCAAAGCCCAAGCTATTATGCCCATGAGCGAACAAATTCAAGGCGAACGATACTTTCCAGGCCAAAGGCTAAAAGTTTATCTGAAAGAAGTAGATAGGGGCGTACGCGGCCCGCAGCTAATTGTTAGCCGTTCGGCCAACGAATTGATAGAGTGGCTGTTTAGAGCAGAAGTACCAGAAATGGAAAACGGCGCCGTAGAGATCAAAGAGATTGCCAGAGAAGCCGGTGTGCGTAGCAAGATTGCAGTGCATAGCACAGTCCCAGGTGTGGATCCGGTTGGCACATTTGTGGGTGGTCACGGCACGCGCGTAAACGCCGTTGTAGGCGAGGTAGGCGAACAGGAAAAAATTGACATTGTGGTTTGGAACGAAGACCCAGCCACATTCATAACCAATGCCCTTAGCCCAACCAAAGTTAGCAAGGTTAAACTAGACGAAAAGGAAAAGAAAGCCACCGTAAACGTACCAGAGGACCAACTGAGCATTGCCATAGGCAAAAGCGGCCAAAACGTACGCCTGGCTAGCAAGCTAACAGGATACGAGCTAGATATTGAGGCAGATGGTGGCGCTGTTGCCCCTGCTCCTGCGGCAAAAAAAGTAGAAGGCAAACCGCAGCCAAAACCCGCACCAAAGCTTAAGAAAAAAGAACAGTTGGAAAGCAGCCTGCTGGAAGCAATAGAAGAACACGGCACCGAAGAAAAGTAGACAAATATTGACGAGGGTGGTATAATACACAAAATTACAGATAAGGAGTTGTATTTGTTATGGATATCAAAGGTAACGGTGTAGCTGTTAGTGTTAATCCGGCTGAACAGACAAATGAGTGGTTAGTGAACGCAGCCCAGGAAATTGCTGATGTAGCGCGTGAACGCGGGCTAGAACTGCCCTTTGCTACTGGTGTCGTAGCCGTAGAAGGTGCTCTGCAAGCTGCTGAAACTGAGGTTGAAGCTCCTGCTCCTAATGCTAAGGAATCCCTGCCTGATCAGCTATCGTCTGCATTCAAGGGCTATAGCGCAGTTATTGATGCTCTGAATGATGGCCGACGCAAGAAAGACGTGCTGCCTGTTGTAACTGAAGAAGCACTTCTTGCTGAGCTTGAAGCTTGGTTCACAGACGACAAACTGATGTATGTGGTTGCCGCCCAAGAAGCTGACCCCAATGTGCGCTTTACGATTGTTGCTACCCCTAACGTGCTTGTTACTCCAAAAGACCTCATTAGAGCAGCCAAAGCCTTTGGCCAAAGCCAACCCTATGAAACATATGTCTGGGATGAACTGTACGGCAAATATACTGCCCAACAGCTTTCAGGTACGAACCCAGATAACGGTAACGCGGTACAATTCAACCTCATTCCCAGTTCATTTACACCCGAAATGGAAGGAACTGTTGTTGAACAGCGCGCCAAACTTGCCAAACTGCAGGCTGATAACCCTGACCTTAAAGTACCAAGCGTGCTTGATGCAGTAACCTACTGGCAAACACTTCGGGCTCAAGGTGAGCAACTAGCAGACAATGCTACTTTTGACCGCACCTATATCCGTCACTTTGATTTACCGGAACAGCGCTTCAGCGTCTGGTCGCGCGTGCCTTACTCGTATGTGTACGTTGATGGCAGGTCGTACTTGAACTTCTCCTACGTTCAGTATGACCGCGGTGCTCGTGTCGCGGTGGGGTAAAAACTCGAGTTTTGTAGCTCATTTTTCTTCTTGTTCCTTTGCAGTTTAGCTCGTGGTAAAATATAACTATGAAAACGACAATCTATAATGCTATTATCACCGAAGAAAATGGTGGCTACGTGGCTCTAAATCCTGAGTATGATGTTGCCAGTCAAGGTGACACTGTGGAAATCGCCCTAGCCAATCTACAGGAAGCACTTGAGTTGTATCTGGAAGAAGTAAAAGATAGTAAAAAAGTCAGATTACACCACACGTTTTTGACAACTTTTAGTCTATAAGTTTATGCCCATTAGCGGTCAACAAGCCATAAAAATCTTGCAAAAGCATAGCTTTATCGTAAGTCGTCAGCGTGGCTCCCATGTTGTTCTCGTTGCGCAAACCCCGCTTGGCAAACGGATTGCCGTCGTGCCACGGCACCGTGAGCTTAAGAAAGGGACGATTAGGAGTATTGCTCGGCAATCCGGGGTGAACCCAAAAGAACTGGGATTATAACTGTTACAATAGCTGGCAAGAGGTACGTAATCCAAAGCGATTTGCTATCGGTGCCTCAAGGATTGCCTGTAGACACATAATCTAAGTACGCCTTTAGGTGTGTGCGTGGATGTTTGCACAACCAGAATCTTTCTAATACCCCACGAATTGCCACCATGGAGTTCGCCTATGCGGACTGAAACAAAAGGAAGCTATCTATGCGTAGGTAGTGGAACGAACCTGGTGGAATCCATATAGAGCGCATCAACGACTGGTCGAACGTGC
>MGCP01000012.1:15085-15376 GCA_001790455.1 Candidatus Saccharibacteria bacterium RIFCSPHIGHO2_02_FULL_47_12 | reverse complement strand
AGAGCTCACACATAAGGGTAGTAGTAGATGGCGAAAAGCGTTCATCCACCAAACATTCAGAGAAAGTTTCGGTGGACAAGCCAAAGAAAACGCCAGCTACCAAAGCAGCCGAACAGGAGAAGAAATAATGTCTGAAAAATCCATAATTCTAATACCCGATCCAAAACATGACCGACAAGCGACTATTCTATATGGATACCCTGAAGGTGAAGTAGTTGTTCGCGGTTTTGATGGTGCTGTTTTATATGATGGACGTGAATTTAGGGGAGAGCAGCCCGACAGTTCGGCTTT
>MGCP01000012.1:0-15032 GCA_001790455.1 Candidatus Saccharibacteria bacterium RIFCSPHIGHO2_02_FULL_47_12 | reverse complement strand
GTGAGGCGTAGTTATGGGACAAAAAGTAAACCCTATCAGTTATCGTTTGCAGCTAAATAAAGATTGGCGCAGCAAGTGGTTTGCAAACAAACGCGAATACGCAAAGTATCTCAAGCAAGATTTAGAAGTACGCCGTATGATCCAAGAAAAGCTAGGCAGCCGCGCAGCTATAAACAGTGTAGACATTGAGCGATCACCAAACATGGTGACCGTTACTATTAACACAGCTAAGGCTGGTGTGGTGATTGGTCGCGGTGGTACTGGCGCCCAGGAGCTAAAAGATACCATAGAAAGAATTTATGGAGTGCAGACTAGGGTTAACATTGATGAAGTGAAAAAACCCGACCTATACGCAAAATTAGTTGCAGAAAACATTGCGCACCAGTTAGAGCGTCGTATTTCTTGGCGCCGGGCAGTTAAATCTACTGCTGCTGCAACCATGCGTGCTGGAGCCAAAGGCATCCGCATAGAAGTGTCTGGACGTCTAAATGGCGCTGAAATGAGTCGCCGTGAAAAAGAAATTTCAGGCAGCGTGCCACTTCATACCCTGCGCGCAGACATAGATTTTGCACAGATACATGCTAAGACAATTGCTGGAATTGTAGGTGTTAAAGTTTGGATTTATAAAGGCGAGGTGAACTAACAATGTTAATGCCGAGCCGTACCAAGTACCGTAAAGTCCGTAAGGGCAAAGTAGAAGGCGTTGCCACTAGTGGCAATTACATTGCCTTTGGACAATATGCATTGCAGGCTCAGTCCAACGGGCGCGTTAGTGCCAGGCAAATTGAGGCCGCTCGGCAAGCCATGACTCGTTATATTAAACGTGGTGGCAAAATTTGGATCAGAATCTTTCCTCACACCCCAGTTACAAAAAAGCCTTTGGACGTAAAGATGGGCAGCGGCAAAGGTAATCCGGAATATTTTGTGGCCAAGGTAAAGCCCGGCACAATTTTATTTGAGATGCAGGGAGTATCCGAAGAGACTGCCCGTGAGGCCATGCGGCTAGCTGCACATAAACTACCGGTTAGAACAACCTTCTTGGTCAAGGAGGATGTGTAATGAAAATTGCCGAAATCCGAAAATTATCCACAGCCGCTTTAACCAAAGAAAGCACAGAGCTTAGAGCAGAAATCGTAGAGTTACGACGACGTGTACGCATGGGCGAGGTTCAAAACGTTCGCCAGATTAGGGGCAAACGCAAGGACTTGGCACGCATGCTAACAGTTTTGTCTGAACAACTATCTAAGGAGGCAAAGTAATGGCTAAAACGCATACAGGTACAGTTGCTAGCAATAAAACCGACAAAACTATTGTGGTAAGCGTGCAGACTAGCAAGATCCACCCACTTTATCGAAAGCGCTACATTTACACCAAAAGGTTCATGGCACACGACGAAAAGAACGAGGCAAAAGAAGGAGACAAAGTACTAATATCTGAAACCAAGCCAATTAGTGCAAACAAGCGGTTTAAACTGGACAAAATCTTAGAAAAAGCAGTTATTCGCGGTGAGCAGACAGTAGAGGCTATAACCGCAGAACCGGAAGCTGAAAAGTCTAAAGCCGAAAAGAAAACCGCTAAGACCAAGGCACCTAAAGAAGAGCCAAAAGAGGAAACCAAGTGATACAACAAGAATCTAGACTACTAGTTGCAGACAACAGCGGTGCCAAAGAAATTTTGTGCATACGCGTACTGGGTGGTACACGCCGCCGCTATGCTGGAGTTGGTGACGTAATTGTTGCTACAGTCAAACAAGCAGCGCCTAGCGGCAACGTAAAGAAAAAGTCAGTTGTCAAAGCAGTTGTTGTACGCACAACTAATCCAATACGACGCAACGACGGCTCTACAATCCGCTTTGACGACAACGCAGCAGTTATTTTAGATGATGACAAGCAACCCAAAGCTACACGTATATTTGGACCAGTCCCAAGAGAACTCAGAGACAAAGGCTATTCTAAAATTATCAGCCTAGCACCGGAGGTACTCTAATGAGCGCCAAGAAGAACACCATGATCAAACCCTATAAAATTCGGCTTAAAAAAGGCGACACCGTTATGGTGCGGTCCGGAAAGTACAAAGGCCAAACAGGTAAGATTACTGCTGTGCACCCTAGGCTAAATGCAGTTACTGTAGAAGACCTTAACATTGTAAAAAAACACGTTAAGCCAAACCGACAATACCCTCAGGGCGGAATTATAGATATCACCAAGCCACTTCCAGTGTCTAAAGTCGGTATTGTTGAACCAACAAGCAAAAAACCAAGCCGGATTAAATACACATTTGATAAGTCTGGCGCCAAAGTCCGTGTCTTCCAAAAGACCAACAAGGAGATTCACCCACCTAAACTTTCTAAGGAGGGGAAATAAGCAATGAACGACGTAAACACTAAGAAGTCCACCACCAAAAATGACAAAGCTGAAAAGAAAGTTTTGGCGGGTAAAGTAATGGCTGTTAAGACTAAACAACCGGTTGAAGTACGCCTAAAACAGCTGTATAACGAAAAGCTGGTCAAAGAGCTTAAAGAAGAGCTAAGCCTAGCCAATGTGCACGAAGTACCAAAGTTAGAAAAGATTGTACTAAACATTGGTTTGGGACGGGGCAAAGACGATAAGAAACTCTTTGAGGTAGCCACCAACACGCTAGCCAAAATTTCTGGGCAAATACCCGTACAAACCTATGCCAAGAAATCCATAGCATCATTTAAGCTGCGCGAAGGTAATGCGATTGGCCTAAAGGCAACTTTGCGTGGTGACAGAATGTATGAGTTCGCTGACCGACTAATAAACCTGGTAATGCCCCGTCTGCGTGACTTCCATGGCGTGTCTTCACGCGCTTTTGACAAATCTGGTAACTATAATATTGGCATTACAGAACAGTCCGTGTTTCCGGAACTAAGTTTTGAAGAAACTACTACGCCCCATGGCATACAGGTAGTATTTGTAATAAAAGCTAAGCAAATAGAGCATTCTAAGTTGCTGCTAACTAAGCTTGGCATGCCCTTCGAGAAACCTCAGGGTAAACCATTTGAGAAGGAGAACAAGTAATGGCTAAAAAATCCTCGCTAGCACGAGACCTAAAACGGCAGAAAATGATCAAACAATACGCTGCTAAGCGTGCGCAGCTAAAAGAGCTTGGCGACCAGGAAGGTCTGCACAAACTGCCCCGAAACAGTTCGCCAACACGGTGGAAGAACCGCTGCATAGAAACCGGCCGCTCACGTGGTTATATGCGTACGTTCGGACTGTCACGTATTAGTTTCCGTGAGCATGCCAGTAAGGGCGAAATCCCTGGAGTAACAAAGGCGAGTTGGTAGGAGAAATCATATGAGTATAACAACAACAGATCCAATTGCAGATATGCTATCACGACTGCGCAACGCCATTGCTGTTAACAAGACAGAGGTTAATTTGCCACACTCTAAAATCAAGGAATCAGTGGCAAAACTTCTTAGCGACAACGGTTTTATTCAAGGCGTATCTGTTAGTGGTACTGGTGTAGCCAAATCCCTGAAGTTGACGATTTCTGCTGACGGTACCTCGCCCATAACAGAGATTGTTAGGCTAAGTACCCCTGGCAGGCGTCATTACGTGGGCGTGAACGACATCCCCATAGTAAAAAGAGGCCGCGGAATTGTGGTCTTGTCTACCTCTAAAGGCATTATGACCGGCACTGAAGCATCAAAACAACGCATAGGTGGTGAACTAATATGCAGGGTTTACTAATATGAGTCGAGTTGGAAAATTACCAGTCCAAATACCTAGTGGTGTATCAGTTGCTATAGAACCAGGCAAAATTAGTGTAACTGGACCCAAAGGCACCTTGACCCAGTTCACAATGCCTGATATTTCAATTAAACAAGAAGGCGAAACATTAGTTGTAGGACGTGTGAGCGACCAACCCAAAATTAGATCAAAACACGGGCTTATGCGAGCTCTGCTGCAAAACATGGTGGTTGGTGTTTCAGAAGGCTACAGTAAAAAACTAGAGCTAACTGGCGTTGGTTTCCGTATGAGCCTAACTGGTAACGACCTAAAGCTTGGACTTGGTTTTTCCCATGAGGTAGTATATAAACTCCCAGAAGGCGTAACAGCTGCAATTGAGCAAAACACCTTGACCATTACAGGTGCGGACAAGCAACAGGTTGGCCAAGTAGCTGCAGAGATCCGAGCACTAAAGAAGCCAGAACCGTACAAGGGCAAAGGTATTAGTTACCAGGGTGAGCGAATTCTGCGTAAATCAGGTAAATCTGGCAAGGAAAAGGCATAATGAACAGACTAAAGCACAAGAAACTAAACCGAGGGCTCAGGAAGAGTCGTATCAGAAAAACGGTGATCGGCACAAATGAGCGGCCAAGATTGGCAGTCTTTGTTAGTAACCGCAATATTACCGCTCAACTTGTAGACGATGACGCTGGTAATACCATTGCATACGTAACTACTGTGGGTGAAAAAGCCGCCGGAAACACTATGACCAAAAGAGCCGAGTGGGTCGGTACAGAAGTAGCTAAAAAAGCCGTGGCGAGCAAGCATAAAAAAATCGTGCTAGACAGAAGCGGCAAACGTTACCACGGCCGCGTCAAGGCCTTGGCAGACGCAGCCAGAAAAGTAGGATTGGAGTTTTAATATGGCGTACGACAATAGAATGGCATTGACAAGCACCGGGGCTGTTCATGAAGAAAAACAGTTTGACGAACAAGTACTGCATATAGACCGCGTTGCGCGTGTTGTTCGTGGTGGACGACGTTTTCGGTTTCGTGCTTTGGTGGTTGTTGGCGATCATAAAGGCAAAGTGGGTGTGGGTTCGGCTAAAGGTGCTGACGTAACAGCAGCAATAACTAAAGCTGTGGAGGTTGCCAAAAAATCTATGCTGGAACTGAACCTATACAAAGAAACAGTACCTCATGAAGTAGAAGCCAAAGTAAGCGGCGCGCATATACTCATCAAACCTGCATCCGCTGGTACGGGTCTAATAGCCGGAGGCGTGGTAAGAGCTATTTTGGAGGTTGCTGGTGTGCACAGCGTCCTTTCTAAATCGCTGGGATCAAGCAACAAGACAAATACAGCCTACGCTACACTTAAAGCACTCGAGAGCTTAGTGCCTGCCAGTGAGTGGGTTACAAGGCGGTCTGCTAAATCAACCCAAAAGACAAATAAAACCACCAAGTCCGCTACCCAAAAGTCCGGAGTCGTAAAATGAAATATCACGAACTAAACCTAACTACTAAGTCTAAAAAAAGAGTTGGACGTGGTATCTCATCTGGTCAGGGCAAAACTGCCGGTAGAGGCACCAAAGGCCAAAAGGCTCGTTCTGGCTATTCGCGCCGGCCAGGGTTTGAAGGCGGCAGCACTACTCTGATCCAAAAACTACCTAAACTACGCGGGTTTAAATCACACCGAAAGGTAATAGAATCTGTCGGTTTGCAAGATATAGCTGGTTTAAAAGAAGCTACCATTGACAGCGAAGTGCTTGCCAAACACGGCCTAATCTCTAACCCTTTCGTAATAGTTAAGCTAATAGGAAACACTGAAGTAAAGTCAAAATTTCAGGTTAAGTTGCCACTAATCAGCAAAAGTGCAGAGCAAGCCATAACTAAAGCCGGTGGCAAATACACACTAACTCCACAAAAACCACGTCCAAAAACTAAAGAAACTTCGAAGCAAGTCAAATAACTGGTATATTAGATTGGTAAGCGAGGGTAACAACTAGCTAATGTCTTGGAAAGTTATATGGAAATCCATGGCGCATGCCGATATGCGCAAGCGTGTTTTTGCAATATTGGGATTACTGCTGGTATTTCGCATATTTGCCCATATCCCCATTCCGCTTAGTGACCCAACAACACTCAAGCAAGTGCTGGAAAACTTGTTTAACTCTCAGAACACTCCAGAATTTCTGAGCTTTCTAAACATTCTGTCTGGTGGTGCGTTGGCCAATTTCTCTATTATGCTAGTGGGACTGGGTCCATACATCAATGCATCTATCATTATGCAGCTCTTGACTCGTGCTATTCCCAAGCTAGAAGCGTTGAACAAAGAGGGAGAGTACGGCCGCAAAAAAATCAACCAATACACCAGAATCCTAACCTTTCCGCTAGCCATTCTCCAGTCTATAGGTACCATCTATTTGGTACGCCAATCCGCGTCTAGCATAGGTGGATTGGGCGACATTACAGCCAACGCAGATTTGATGCGGTGGGTTCTAATGGTAGCCGCGCTTACAGGCGGTTCGTTGATTTTAATGTGGCTAGGAGAGCTTATAACCGAACAAAGCATAGGCAACGGCATATCATTGATTATTACTGTGGGGATTGTGGCTAGTCTCCCTCAAACTGCAAGCTCGCTTATAAACTCGGTAACTTCTGGCAGCCAAAAATGGGAACTGCTAGGTTTTCAACTGCCATTTAGCAGAGGCGCTTTCTTGTACACGCTTTTGATCGCGGCAATAGTAATAGCCGTAACGGTTTTTGTGGTCAAGCTAAACGAAGCGTCACGCAAGATCACCGTACATTACGCTAAACGTGTCCAGGGCAATCGGACATACGGGGGAGTAACTACCATATTGCCCGTAAAGCTCATAACGGCCGGCGTGATACCCATTATATTTGCAGTAGCGTTCTTGTCTGTACCTAGCTTTGTGGGCCAGATATTTGCCGGCTCTTCTAGCTCCAATTTACAAAATATTGGTGCAAAGCTAATCCAGTTGTTCCAAAACCCAAGCGTGCAAAGCTTTCAGGCAGGTGGTTGGCAGCCATATTTGTACCCGGCGGTTTACTTCTTTTTAGTCTTTGTCTTTACATTTTTCTATACCAGCATAGCCTTTAACTCAAAAGAAATTGCTGAAAACTTACAAAAACAAGGCGGATTCATTTCTGGAGTTCGTTCGGGCACGCAAACAGAAAAATATTTGGGCAAAGTAGTAAACAGGTTGACACTGTTTGGGGCATTTTGCCTAGGGTTGTTGGCTTTATTTCCAATAATTGGTCAGGTCTTTCTAGAGACCAATATAGCCATTGGCGGCACCAGCGTATTAATTTTGGTTTCTGTAGCACTTGAAACACTACGCCAGATAGAGTCACGCGCTCTCATGGTTACCTATGACCAATATTCTTCCCCAGATTACTTTTCTGAGACCGAAGAATCCAATGACGTGTTGGGCCAAAAGCAGCGTAGGCTAAAATTCATACGCAGAAAAACAAAGTAAGGGGTTTACACAGGGGTTAAGTTTTGATATACTTGACTACTGTTATTTAATTTATGGTCAAAAACAAGGAAGTTATAGAACTGACTGGCACCATCACTGAGACCCTTCCGGGCACTCAGTTCAAGGTGGAGCTAGAAAACGGCCATCAAATAATAGCTCACGTTGCAGGTAAGATGCGCAAACACTACATTCGCATAGTACCGGGCGACAGCGTAACGGTTGAATTGACTCCTTACGATCTTTCTAAGGGTCGGATAACCTACCGCAAATCATAAATTTAAGCCTGCCTACCGGCAGACAGGCAGAGTGTCACTCTGAAAGGAGCTGATCCGCATGAAAGTGCGTGCTAGTGTAAAGAAAATTAGTCCCAGCGACAAGATTGTACGTCGCAAGGGTCGTTTATATGTTATTAACAAATTAAAGCCCAAAAATAAGCAGAGGCAAGGCTAATGGCACGTATTTCTGGCGTAACCATACCAGCAGAAAAACAGATCCAGATATCTTTGACATACGTATATGGAATTGGTCCAAAAACCAGCCAAAACGTACTCGAAGAGGCCAAAATTGACCCAACTGTGCGCACAAAGAACCTCACAGACACTGAAATAGCCCGTATCCAAGACGTTATTAACGCCAAGCTGACAGTAGAGGGCGAATTGCAGCGCATAGTTTCTGGCAACATCAAGCGTTTGAAAGACATTAATTCTTACCGTGGCCTGAGGCACAAAGCCAGCTTGCCGTCTCGTGGCCAACGTACACGTACAAACGCACGAACCAAGCGCGGAAAGAAAGTAACTGTAGGTGGCACTGCAAAGAAAGCTCCAAGCAAGACATAGGCTAAACCATGACTGAAGAAGTAAAAACCACTACCCCAGAAACACCAGAAGTAGCTAAAGCAGCTGCCGAAGCCCCAGTAAGTGCGCCTAAGCGTAAGAAAAAGGCTAAACGTTCTGTTCCAGCTGGCCAAGTACACATTTTAGCCACTTTCAACAATACAATTGTTACATTTACAGACCAAACTGGCGGTGTTATTGCCACATCTAGTGCCGGAGCCAGCGGCTTTAGAGGGTCAAAAAAGGGCACTGCCTATGCGGCCCAGGTAGCAGCAGAAAAGGCTGGACAGGTTGCCAGGCAAAACTTTGGCATGAGCAAAGCAGATGTATACGTAAAAGGCATAGGTTTGGGCCGTGAAGCAGCCATACGTGCGCTTATAACCCTAAATATGCAGATAGATAGTATTACAGATGTTACAGGACTGCCTCATGGTGGCGTAAGACCACGAAAGGCAAGGAGAGTCTAATGGCTAGAGATCTGCAACCTATAGTAAAGCGATCCAGGCGTGAAGGTTACGCTCTCCACCCCAAAGCGCACAAGGCACTGGTAAAAAAAGCAGCCAATGCTGGACGCGGTCAACGTGGCGGACGACCTTCCAAGCCTAGCCAGTACGGCCTTCAGCTACGCGAAAAGCAAAAGGTAAAAAGGCTCTACGGACTGCTAGAAAAACAGTTTTCAAACCTTGTTAAAGAGGCCTCTAGGCAAAAGGGCCAATCGGGCCAAGTATTGCTACAACTTCTAGAAAGACGCCTAGACAACGCGGTTTACCGCAGCGGGTTTGCTGTTTCGCGACCTGCGGCTAGACAGTTGGTAACGCACGGGCACTTTAACCTTAATGGGCGCCGCGTAGATATCCCCTCAATCAGGATCAATCAGGGTGATGTTATAGAACTTCGGACATCTAGCGCAGCTAACTCTTACTTTAAACAAATTGATGAGGTTAGCCCCATGAGCAACGATGCTATACCTGCATGGCTAAAGGTTGAACGCAAAAAGTTCAAGATAGAAGTAACCAATTTGCCAACTCGTGACGATGCAGAGCCAGATATTAACGAGCAATTAATAGTCGAGTACTATTCACGCTAAGTAAGTAAAGGAGAAGCAGTATATGTCAAAAGTAATTCACACCCCAGGAGTCGTACACGTAGACGAGCAAAGTCCTACCAGCGCGACCTTTACCTTGGAGCCATTGCACACTGGCTACGGTATGACTTTGGGCAACTCACTTCGCAGGGTTCTGCTTTCTAGCATTGCCGGTGCTGCTGTTACCGCCTTTAAGGTAGACGGTGTTACGCACGAGTTCACCACCTTGCCACATATTAAAGAAGACGTAGTAGACATTATGCTAAACCTCAAAGGCGTGCGTTTTCGCGTTTTTAGCGATGAACCGCAGGTTCTGCGCATAGAGAAAAAAGGCAAAGGCAAAGTTACAGCCAAAGATATTAAAACAACCGCAGACGTAGAAATTGTAAACCCAAGCCATCACATTGCAACGCTAGACGACGACAAGGCCAAGTTTAATGTAGATCTTATGGTAGAAACCGGCCGCGGTTACCGAACCATAGAAGACGGTGCTCCCAAGCGACACAGTGACATGATTGGCATAGACGCTATCTTTAGCCCAGTTATGCGAGTTCGCTACAACGTAGAAAACACACGTGTGGGCCAAATGACCGACCTAGATAAATTACACATTACCATAGACACAGACGGCTCTATAACACCAAGTGACGCCTTTGAAGAAGCAGCAGCTATTTTAGTCAACCAATACACTGCGCTAGCAGGTCAGACCAAGATAGAGCCATCTGCACCACTTAGCGCTGCAAGTGAAGAAGTAGAAGGAGAGGCAGAATCAGACGAGCCTGCAGAACTAATGACTTCTATAGAAGACCTAAACCTGTCTGCACGCACAACCAATGCTCTAGTAAACAACGAAATCCACACCCTAAAAGACCTGTTTGACTTAAGCGATGCCGAACTGCGCGACCTAAAAGGTTTTGGCAGCAAAGCACTAGACGAAGTCAAAGAAAAACTAGCGGAGCTGGAGCTTTAAGATGCACCGGCACGGCTATACCGGTCGTAAATTTCACAGAGAGCGTGATCAGCGCGGAGCTCTGATTAAAAGCTTGGCAGAAGCATTGATTATAAGTGAATCTATAGAAACTACGTTGCCAAAAGCTAAAGAATTGGTGCGCTACGTTGAACCACTAATTACAAAGGCCAAAAAGGCAGATTTGCACAACCGCAGATTGATTTTGGCTAGCTTGCAGACTCTATCTAGCACCCACAAGCTAGTTGACGAAATAGCGCCCAAACTAAAGGGGCGATCTAGTGGTCATTTAAGGATAAAGAGAACCGTTTTGCGACGTGGTGACAGCGCACAAATGGCACGAGTAAGTTTTGTAGACGATCTAAGCAAGCCGGCGGTGCCAGCCCAAAAAGAGACTCCAAAGAAAGCCAAGCCAGCAGCTACAGCTAAAAAATCAGCTGCCAAACCTAAAGCAACCACTAAAACGGCAGGAGCAAGTAAATAATGAAAACTTTCAGCCAAAAACCAGCAGACGTGACCCGCAAGTGGTATGTGATTGACGCCAGCGAAGCCACATTGGGGCGTGTTTCTACCGTAGTAGCCAGGCTTTTGATTGGCAAAGACAAACCAACCGTAACATCGCACGTAGATGGTGGGGACTTTGTCATAGTAGTGAACGCCGCCAACCTAAAGGTCACCGGGAACAAAATGCTAGATAAAGTTTATTACCGCCACAGCGGACATCCGGGAAATCTAAGAGCTCGCAGGCTAGAAGAACAAATGGCGCTAAACCCCACCAAAGTTATTGAAAAAGCAGTTTATGGTATGGTTCCGGTAAACAAACTGCGAGACGGCCGCATGAAACGTTTAAAGATATATGCCGGTGCAGAGCACGATCACGCAGCCCAAAAACCAGAGCAACTGTCACTAAAGGAGTCGAAATAATGGCTGGAAAATACACTTACGCGCTAGGACGTCGTAAAACCTCCACAGCTCGCGTTCGCCTAACCACTGGGTCTGGCAAAGTCACTATAAATGGCAAACCATCAGAAGAATACCTAGCAGCTAGCAAGTATCTGCTCACCAGGTTAGAAAAACCATTTACGGTATTAGAACTAAACAATAAATACGACGTGAGCGCCCGAGTTTCTGGCGGCGGAGTAGTCGGTCAGGTGGATGCCATACAACTAGGCATTGCCAAGGCTTTGGCTGTCACAAATGAAGCCTACAAGAGTACGTTAAAGCGTGCTGACCTGCTTGGCCGTGACCCCCGTGAAAAAGAGCGTAAGAAGTTCGGACTAAAAGGCGCCCGCAAACAACGTCAATTCACAAAGCGTTAGTAATATTGACTAACCTTGACAACGGTGGTATATTACCCCAAATGTCAAGAGTACTAGCAAACATCTTCTTTTGGTTTACCACCCACAATCGTGGCGGTTTGCTCAGTGCGCTTTAAATAACTTAGAACCTACCGAAAAGACCGCCACCAAGGCGGTTTTTTGTTTAACTAAGGAGTAATAATGCAGAGAAACAAGGTATCAATGTTAGCGTTTGGCGACTTGCGAGAACTAGAAGCCAGCGACGAACCAGTCCAAGATAACTTTGATGACTGGGTAGAGGAACAAGAGTTTCCGCCAGGAGAGCTAAGCGCCGCAGATCGGAAACGCTTAGAAAAACTTGGTAAACTCATTGTTGACTATGGGGATAGCACCGTAGTTTTCGGACCGCCAACAGAAGCTGATGAGGTATAATACTAAAAATGAGTAAGAAGGTAATTTTAACTGGTCTTAGGGCAAACAACGACCTCCATCTGGGCAATTACTTGGGGGCATTGCTCCCTATGGTCGAGCTTCAAAAGAAATATGCCGGCCAGTATCAAATAAACCTGTTTGTGCCAGACCTGCACAGCTTTACTACACCCATTGATCACAGCAAACTGTACGAACAAACCATGCACAACCTCAAGCTATTTGTAGCAGCAGGGTTAGATTTAGATGACCAAGACACGTTTATTTACAGGCAGAGCTATATACCAGCGCACAGCGAGCTCACAGTTATACTAAACAGCTTTACTTATATGGGAGAACTGTCACGAATGACCCAGTTTAAAGAAAAGAGCGAAAAACAAGACAGTGTAAGCGCTGGATTGTTTGACTACCCCGTGCTAATGGCAGCAGACATACTTCTATACGGCGCCAAATACGTGCCTGTCGGCGCTGACCAAACCCAGCATGTAGAGCTGGCACGTGATATTGCCATACGTATGAACAATAAATTTGGCGACTTGTTTGCACTGCCCGAGCCAGAAAAAGAGCAAATAGCCTTTGCCCACCAACAAACACGGTTACGCATACGCGACCTAGCCGATCCAACCAAAAAAATGAACAAATCAGACGACAGCGGCAAAGGAGTCATATTCCTTGGTGACTCTCCAGAAGAAGCTGCAAAGAAAGTTATGTCTGCTACTACCGACAGCTTAGGCAAGGTTGCTCATGATTATGAAAAACAGCCAGGCATAAGTAATCTGCTGGATATATACGAGGCTTTGGGCGGAGACACGAAGGAATTTATAGGTAATGAACAGTATGGCCCACTCAAGCAAGCAGTTGCAGTCAAGGTTAAAGAGTTCTTAACTCATTTTCAATCAAGACAAACAAAAGTCGACCAAGTTAAGCTAACCGCCCAGCTAGAATCTAGCGAAAAAGCTATGAATAACACTGCAGGTGCAACGCTTCTGAAAGTTCAAAAGGTGGTGGGCCTGCGCGCCAAATGATTCTCATTACGCCCAAAGAAGAAGACCTAGGCAAACGCCTTGACTTTTTTGCCACAGAAATTTTAGGCGTCAGCCGGGCTTTTACGCACAAGTTGATAGAAAAGGGCAAAGTAAAAGTAAACCTAGAGACTGAAAAGCCAAGTTATCATGTACGAGCCGGAGATAAAATCGCAATAGACTTTGACCCTAAAAAAATAAAAATACCTAGCATAAAAATGCCAATTATTTATGAAGACGATGACTGCATAGTTATAAGCAAGCCCGCAGGGGTACTGTCGCACAATAAAGGTGAATATAACCCTGAGGCCACTGTAGCCACCTGGCTCCATCAGAAGCTAGAAGCTAGAGGCCAGAGCCTAGAAAATGTTTTTCCAAACTCCAAACTTCAAACCTCAAACTCTAGACAAGGCATAGTACACAGGTTAGACAGGGGTACCAGTGGAGTTATGATTGCTGCCAAGAACGAGCAAGCGTTAAAGTGGCTGCAAAAGCAGTTCAGCCAGCGCAAGGTTAAAAAGTCATATGTGGCATTAGTACAAGGCGTACCCGAGCCATCCGAGGCGGTCATAGACATGCCCATAGAAAGGCACCCCAGAACGCCAAAGATATTTCGCGTGGGCACAGGTGGCAAACCGGCCATTACTGTCTATAAGACACTAAAATCAAACAGTAAGTATAGTTTTCTAGAGCTTAGCCCACATACCGGTCGCACCCATCAACTGCGTGTGCACATGAAGCAATTAGGGCACGCCATTGTAGGCGATGAGTTATATGGTGGCGAGTCTGCCGACAGATTATATCTGCATGCTAAAACTCTGGAAATAACCCTACCAAACAAAGAACGTAAAGTTTTTGAATCACCCGTGCCAGCCCTGTTTAATAATAAAATGAAAGTCTAAAATGAAGTTGCTGATTAACCCAGTTAGCAAACGCTACCTAGACGGCATTAGCGCCAATCCGCCGCACGGTTTACTGCTAGAGGGTCCAGACGGCATAGGTAAAGGCGCTCTCTCTAGGCACATCGCTGGGCGCATACTAGGCATAGACTCAGAAAAAACCCAAGACCACCCATACATTCGTATCATTGAGCAGTCGGGTAGTATTTCTATAGACGACATTCGCAAACTAACAAACTTTACTAAGTTAAAAGTGTCAGGCAAACAGGCCTTAAAGCGGGTAATTATAGTAGAACACGCGGGCAACATGACCCGCGAAGCCCAAAACGCTTTTTTAAAGCTGCTAGAAGAACCGCCAGCAGACACTGTCATAATTTTGTCCGCTGGCAACAAGGCGCAACTTTTGCCCACAATTGTCTCTAGAGTAGTGGCTATTGCAGTTACCAAACCAACAGAATCAGACATAAAGCAGCACTTCCTGGGTATGGGCTATAAACAAATCGACGTAGACAGGGCACTAGCTATTAGCGGGGGACTGCCGGGGCTCATGACAGCCCTTTTAGACAAAGACGAAGAAGACGCGTTGCTAGCATATATAGACAACTCCAAAGGGCTGCTAGGTCTAACCACTTTTGAGCGTTTGATAAAAGCCGACGAATACATAAAGCAAAAAGACGATGTAGCGTTGCTACTAGATGCACTAGACAAAGTAGCAAGGGCAGCGCTAAATAGCGCAATAAATTCTGGCAAAAACGCCCAGACTGTAAGGTGGAATAATCTGCTGGCTGAGATATCAGGCAAACAAAAAGCTCTGGGATCTAACCCAAACACCAAGCTGCTCTTGACCGATTTGGTTTTGAATCTTTAGCCCATGTTATAATAGTATTTACATGTACGAACTCGCACTTGTAGCCGGGCTAGGAATACTGGCCATTAGGAGTTCTAAATTCCGCGCAGAGGAGTTATCTGAAATTCCCCGAAGGTTAAGTGATAAATTAGGAAAGTTGTGGGACATTGCGCACCAAGGCATGCGCGAGAACCGCTTTTTGCGTGCAGAGAAAGCCCTGCTGACTATCCTTAAAATTGACCAAAAAAACGCCGCAGCCTATAACCGCTTGGGAATCCTATATGCCAAACAAAAAGAATACCGTGACGCTATAGACTGTTTCGAGATTGCGTCATCTATAGAGTCCACACCCTCTAGCCTGCACAACCTTGGGCTTATCTATTACGAAACAGAAAATTATGAAAAAGCCGCCATTGACTTCGAACAAGCGCTCAAACTAGAGGACACACTGGCAGC
>MGCP01000011.1 GCA_001790455.1 Candidatus Saccharibacteria bacterium RIFCSPHIGHO2_02_FULL_47_12 | reverse complement strand
AAAAGTAACGGACTTTTGGCCGCCAGAAGCAGCCAAGTTTGATGAAGATTATAAAAAGAAGGTGCTTGCGCTGGTACAGGAGAGGCTAAAGTACTTTGCCGAGCTGCCAGATCTCACCAAATTTTTCTTTGTTGACCTGCCGATTAATCCAGAGCTAATCAGCTCTCACAAACAGCTTTCCAAACTATCAAACGCAGAACTAAAAGAATTATTAGAGCAGAGCAGAGATGTGATGCAGGTCACTGATTTTAATCACAAAGCGCTTACGGATACTTTGAATGGTTTGCTAGAGCAGACCGGCCAAAAGCCCGTAGTACTTTTTAGCCTAATCAGAATTGCTACAACCCAAGCCCCCGCCAGCCCAGAACTCGCCCCAACCCTGGCAGTCCTAGGCAAAGAAAAGACCTTGGGCAGAATAGAGAAACAGATTGGCGTACTTTAGTCTGTAGGCGTTCCAAGCACGCGCTGCACGTCTGCAAGCAACAATTCACCTTCGGCATCAAGCTGATCTAGGCGATATTCTAGGTAGTCAGTTTTTGCCTCTAGCTCAAACACCAGCCATTCTAGTTCTGGGTGCATAAATAGCCTTGATCTTTCCATGGCATCTGGTCCTACCGCAGGTTTATAACAGTCTCGTCGTCTGCTTTATTATCTGCTGGTTGCGGCGCCACAACTGTTTGTGACATTTCGACGCCGGATGATTTTTTGCGCCGTGTGCGGCGGCGTTTCTTTTTAGGCTGAGGGTCATCAGAGTTACTTGCTGCTGCATGGATAGGCTGATGTTGGGAAACGGGCTGTTCAACGGGTTTGTGTCCTTCATGCTTGTACTCATTTAGCCTGGGCTTTTCACTTGGGTCCAGGTAGCGTTCTTTTACGAATGCTTCTATGTGGCCTTTGTCTACTGCGTATTCCTTACGGCTGTTAGCTATGATGCGCTCGGTCTGGTCGCTGTACTGGTCGGGCAAATCAAGCGTGGTGGCAGAAAAAGCCTGGGCTTTTTCGCCCTCAATTGTCATGCTGTCTACAAAGTGACGATTGTGCATGTGCACAAGGTCGTACTCTTCAAACTTGGGCTCAAAGTATTTCATCATAACCCGCGCATCGTCCGCACCCATACGAAAGGCTATTATGGAGCCAACGTTGCCAAACACGGCATCGCGCACCCCCATACTCATTTGCGCAATGTATTGATTAGCCACTGTAAGATTCAGGCCATACTTTCGGGCTTCGGATAGAATGGTGGCAAAAGAGTCGGTGGCAAAGTTTTGGAATTCGTCCACGTAGAGATAAAACGGCGCACGTTGGTCGGCAGGCATATCAGCCCGGCTCATCGCGCCCAGCTGGATTTTAGTAACCAACAGAGCACCAAGTAAGTCGGCATTATCTTCGCCAATTAGTCCGCGGCTAAGATTAACTATAAGGATCTTGCGCTCATCCATAATTTGGCGGACATTAAAACTGCTCTTTGGTTGGCCAATAATATTACGTACTATCGGGTTGGCAGTGAATGCCCCAACTTTGTTAAGGACAGGTGCTACCGCCTCGGCGGCAAAGCGATCGTTCCAGCTGGCAAATTCCACCGTCCAAAAGTTCTTAACGACGGGATCATGAACATAGTTCATAACATCTTGGCGGAATTTTTTATCTGTTAAAATCCGAGTGATGTCCAGCATGGTGGCGTCGGGGTAGTCTAGCAGCGCCAAAATGCTATAGCGCAATATATATTCTAGCCGCGGACCCCAAGACTCAAACATACGCTTGAGCACGCCAATTAGTTCCGACGCGGTATGGGTCTTTAGCTTTTCGTCGTAGACCTCCATAGGGTTGAAGGCAATCGGAAATTCTGTGTCTGCGGGGTTAAAGTAGATTACATCGTCCGCGCGTTCTGCCGGGATGCGGCGCAATATGCTCAGCGCATAGTCACCATGCGGGTCAATCACCGCAAACCCATAGGGACTGTAAATGTCAGAGATAGTTAGAAGCTCTAGCAGGGCAGATTTACCAACTCCGGTCTGGCCAATTATGTAAAGATGACGTCCGCGGTCAATACGGGGCATACCAAACATGGTGTTATGCCCGCGAAAGTTGGTGACAGCTATGGGGCTTACTTGGTCTTGGTTGGCCTCAGTATAAAGCGGCAGGTTGGCCGGTGGCTCGGCCGTTTTAGCGCTAGCCCAAAGGATGTTTGGGGTTTCTACGTTGGTGTGGGGCAGGTGATAAAGACTGGCAATTTCTTCTATGTTGCACACAAACCCGCGGCCAAGAGCGCGGTGGCGATAGGCTTCTATAAACGCCGGACTTGTTATAAAACGCTGCTCAAAACCGTTTAGGTAAGTACTGTTGAACTGTTTAAAGGTAGCCGTGATGGCCTGCAAACGCATACGCGCCTGCGTGGGGCTAGTCTGGCCCCGGTAAATAACACGAACAGCTAGCTCATAGGCAAGCTTATGGCTCTTTTCTTCTGCGGCGTTTGCCCGAGCCGACTGGTATTCGGCCAACTTGGGGGATTCGGTCTTGGTTTCTGGCGGTGCCCAAAGGGCCCCCAGCATATTATTGGTGGTCTTACCGCCGCGTATACCAGACGCGTAGCGCTCGCTCTTTTTATACCAATTGTCTTGAGCTGGCTTTATAACCAGCTGTAGCCAGGCTTCTTCGTTGTCTTCAAACTGTGCCAGCGTGGCGGTAATAGCCGCCAAAGGGTCTACCTCGAAACTGGGGAAAGTCTTGATAGGCAGAGCTTCATGACCTGTTAGCTTCAACTCTGCGCCAGCTTCTACCCAACCGTCTGGCTGCTGGGCCTCTGTATAATCTGTCACCTCGGTAATGTGTACGGTGGGGTATTGGGCATAAATTTGCTCTTCTACGAAGCTTTTTAGATGATTAGGCACCCAAACATAAAAGCCAATTCGCTTGGCCTTTACGGCAATTTCAAAGCTTAGGCGGTCGCGGTCCTTGCCCTTGCCAGCCAGCAGCCCATGCAAAGATGCAAACATTTGCTCGGCGGCCAGCTCTTTCTTTTCATTTGTGCGCGGTATTTGCAGTAACAATACGGTGCCCGAATCTGGCCCACCACCGGTCTTTGGACGTTTTAGCATAGGTGTAATTATACGATAAATTGCACATGCTTGTCAATACCACGCATTTATTGCATAAATACTTTTAGGACAGAGGTTTTAGGGTTTAGGATATAGTTTTTAAAATGAGCAAAATAAGTGATGCCTGTTTACTATCTTTTGTATCCTATATCCTATGCTAATATAGTGGTTATGGTTGATGATAAAGTCTGCCAAAGCATGTAAAAACTGCAAAATACCAATATGTCACACTCAAATATAGAAGAAATAGTAGAGGTACCCGACCATATGGCTGACCACAACCGTGCCTCGCGCAGCCATAACGGCAATCCGCACGTAGGCGTACTGCACGCCCCTAAGCCTCCTCAAAAAAACTCTTTTTGGCGCAAATGGCTAAGGGCACTGCATTGGCGGCACACACATTTGTCTAGGCCAAAGTGGTTTTTGCTAATTTTTGCCCTGTTGCTGGTTATAGCGGGGGCAGCATTTGGGATTTATAAAGTCTACAAGCACTACACGGTCAAGCCGCATACAGAAACCTCGTCTCCTCGCACGCCTCCGGCTCCGGCCACAGAGGCTTCTAGGCTTACGGGCATAGAGATTGACCCTCTGTTAAACAAACGTCCGGTTACTGGGGTGATGATAGAAAACAGCAAAGATGCCCGACCCCAAGCTGGTTTAAAGGATGCTGGGGTTGTTTTTGAAGCCATAGCCGAGGGCGGCATAACGCGGTTTCTGGCACTGTTTCAAGAGGCCCAACCAGATCGTATTGGTCCAATTAGAAGCGTTCGGCCGTACTATTTGGACTTTTTGTTGCCGTTTGACGGTTCTATTGCCCACGTGGGCGGACCGCCGCAGGCTCTTAGCGACATAAAGGCACTGGGCGTAAAAGATCTGGACCAGTTTGCCAACGCCGGAGCTTATGAGCGTGTAAAAAACAGGGCAGCGCCACACAACGTCTACTCCAGCACGGCCAAACTAGATGCCCTAAACGCCAGCAAGGGTTTTACCAGCAGCAACTTTACCGGTTTTACCCGCAAAAAAGAGGCAGCCAGCGCCCAACCAACTGCTACCAAAATAGACTTGAACGTTTCTAGCGCACTTTACAGCGTCCATTATGACTACGACGCAACTACAAACAGCTATAAACGAAGCGAGGGCGGAGCAGCCCATACAGACGAAAAGTCAGGCGCGCAAATTACTCCAAAGGTGGTAGTTGCTTTGGTCATGACCCGGGGCATTGCCAGTGACGGCCAACACACCAACTACGGCGCAACTGGCAGCGGCAAGCTATATGTATTTCAAGATGGCGTTGTGACCGAAGGATCGTGGGCAAAATCAGACAGAAAAGCCCAGTTTAGCTTTACCGACTCTAGCGGGCAGGTAATTGCACTTAATCCGGGGCAAACCTGGATTACTATTGTTGACTCGGGCAAAGTAACCTCTGGCATATAGGAACATTGCTATGGACCATATGAATAAACTTCGTGGGCAAATTCGCTGGTACTTGCTAGGCGTAATAGTTTCTGTTGCCGCACTGGGTGTGTCTACTTATGGTCTTGTGTCTACCTTGGGCGTAGAAAGTATTGCCTCTATGGCAATAGCCCTGGCAGTTTCACTGCTAATAGCATACGTGGCCGCCGAGCTTGCCAGCCGCTATGTTATGAACCCGCTTAAAATACTAGAGCAAGCGGTCTTGCACGTGACGCCCAAACACGACGGCACACCGGCGCCCAATCTAGAACAGGTCAAGCTAGGGCGCGAGCTGTTGACTAGCTTGGTGCTACAGGTTTACCAGCTTGCCAGCTCTACCGACGTAGGGCAACATTCAAACAGTTCCGGTGAAGACCTGCGGGCAAAGTCTATTGCTAGCAACTTGCCGCTGCCACTGCTCGTGATGGACAAAATGGGGAGCATAATCTTTGCAAACGAGGCTTCCCAGAAATATCTCATGAAAACCGCCTCCGAGCTTCAAGACAAAAACGTCTACGACGTGCTGGACCTTTCTTTTCAAACCGAACAGACGCTAGATACTTGGCTAAACGATGTGCGTGCTACAAAAGTTGTGGCAACTCAAACGTGGGAACAAGTCCGGCTCAAACTACCAGATAGCAAAAACTCGCTGCAGTTTGACATGGCGGCTTACTACAACAAAGACAATCCTAGCCGCGTAGAGACCATGTTGGTGCTGTTTGACCACACAGACAGTTATAACCAACGCGACCAGGGCCTAAGCTTTATAGCCATAGCCGTACACGAGCTGCGTACACCTATAACCTTGCTGCGCGGCTACATAGAGGTGTTTGGCGATGAACTAAAAGACAAACTAAACCCTGAGCTTCACGACTTTATGGAAAAAATGCAGGCCTCGGCCCAACAACTGTCTGCATTTGTAAACAACATATTGAACGTGGCTCGAGTAGAAGCCAACCAGTTGGTGTTGGAACTATCCGAACAAAACTGGCCAGAAATAGTCAAGGCTGTTGGACACGACCTGGACCTGCGCGCCCACATAAAAGGCAAGACTATCGAATACTACATTGCAGACAATCTGCCCACGGTTGGTGCCGACCGCGTCAGCGCCTATGAAGTGCTGGCCAACCTCTTAGACAACGCCATAAAATACAGCAACAAAAGCCAAAAAATTGAGGTTCGCAGCTACTTAACTAAAGACGGCGTAATAGAAACGACGGTCACCGACCAAGGCATGGGCATACCAGAAAGCGTCATTCCTCATCTATTTGAACGTTTTTACCGCAACCACCGCACACAGGCCCAAGTGGGTGGCACCGGCCTGGGCTTGTACCTTAGCAAAGCGATTGTAGAGGCTCACGGCGGACACATTTGGGTAAGGTCCAAAGAAGGCCAGGGCACAGTTGTGGGCTTTACGCTGCAGCCATATGCCCTAGTTGCTGGTAAACTAAAGGGCGACAGTGCCGGCATAGTCCGCCAAGCCCACGGATGGATCAAAAACCACTCGCTTTATAGAAGATAGGATTTAGGAAATAGAATGGACGAGTCCCAAGCTACACCACAACCAACCCAGCCACAGGCACCCACGCCAGCTGGCGGCAAAAAGATTCTTTGTGTAGAAGACGAGTTTTTTATTAGCGAACTCTACTCCAGGGCCCTTACCAAAGCAGGCTACCAGGTCAAGGTTGAAAGTGACGGGCTCAAGGGCTTGTCTGAAGCCCTAACCGACTCATACGACATCATATTGCTCGATTTGATGCTGCCCAACATGGTTGGCATAGACATACTGCGCCACTTGCGCGAGGAGCGGCCAAACCTAAAGGCCAAGGTTGTTATTACCACCAACCTAGAACAGAGCAAAGAAAACCGTGCCGAAATGGAAAAGCTAGCCGATGGCTATCTGGTGAAGGCTGAGATTACGCCCAAGCAGCTCGTAGAATTTTTGAATTCTATCAAATAGGGTGTTCTTTTTTGGAGTAGAAAAGTTTCACTACCGCGCTCCGCTTGGTAGCGCCATACTTTCATCAGAAACTTCCAGAGCCCAGGGAAGACCATGGAATATCGTGATATTATTGCGGAATGATAGACAGGGGACGAGTTAGTTTAATTATCCCTGCGTACAATGAAGCTCCCAGGATTGGTGCTGTACTAGAAGCGGCTGTCCAGTCTCTATATATTCACAACATCATAGTAGTTGATGATGGCTCTACCGACTTTACCGGTGAAGTAGCTACCGACTACGAATATGTTGCTGTGATGCAACATTCTGAAAATTTAGGTAAGGGCGCGGCTATGGATACTGGCTATCAGCTTGCTAAAGAGTTCGGGAGCAATGTGCTCTTATTTATGGATGCAGATTTGAGAGGACTAAAACCAGAACACATCACATCGCTGGTTGAGCCCGTTACTAGTGATGTGGCGTCTATGACTATTGGAATTTTAGAAAGAACAAAATTGCAAAAAGCCGTACTTAAAAGATGGGGAGCGTTTAGTGGACAGCGTGCCTTGCCAATCGATGCCTGGGGTTTGCTAACCTCAAAGGATAAAAGTGGATTTAATGTAGAGGCTGCGCTTAATAGCCGCTTTAGGCACGAGGGGCTACACAGAGATATACAACGCGTGGAATTATCTGGCGTCACACATGTAGGCAAACGAGAAAAAGAGGCAACTTTAACGAAAGCAGGTCTGGCATATGCTAGAACGTATGGCGCCGCTCTACTTAGCTATGCTCGTATAGAACTATCATAAGGGTGTACTATATAGGTAGTCGTGTGGGTGCTTTTGCCAATAGGTGAATTCCTACCTGCAGGCTTTTTTACGAACCACTGTTTTCCCAAGCTCAGCCAAGGGATAACTCAACCAAATTCCTAGTCGTCTTTAATACCAAGGCCCGGCGACGGCCGCTCCTGAAACTCTTTATAGAAAGTGGTTCGTTATGCGTGAAAAAATAAATGAAGAAGTTAGTGTGGTTATGTACTACAGCGCCCGCAAAAGGCGTGCCGTTCCGCATATTATCAACTGGCAAAACAAAGACTACATTGTGGGTAAAATTGGCTACCGCCACACCATTAGACGGGGCGAGACCTTGCACCACATCTTTGAGCTGGTAGATAAAGACGAAAGCCTCTGGTTTAGGCTCAGCCTAGACACCAGCAACTTGCACTGGAAACTAGAGCTAGTCAGCGACGGAGAGCCGCAGTGATCAGTTTGCCCCTCAACTATAACCAGCCGCAAATTATGCACATAGATCTAAACAGCTGCTTTGCCATTATTGAGCAGCAGGCCAACCCGCTTATCAGGGGCAAACCGGTGGGCGTGGCGGCCTACGACACGCACACTGGCATGATCCTGGCGGCTTCTTATGAGGCCAAAAGGCAAGGGGTAAAGATCATGAGCGTGCGCGAGGCCCGCCTGCTATGTCCAGATATAGTGATCATGATGCCAGACCCGGCCAAATACCGCGACGCCCACCGGCGCTTCCGCGAAGTGCTTTTAAACTACACCAATGAGGTTACGCCTAAATCGATTGATGAGTTTGTTATAGACTTTCAGGGCTCGCGAGCAGTGCAGGCCGGCAGGAGCCTGGTAGACGTTGGCTACGAAATAAAAGAGAAGATCAAAGAGAGCCTGGGCGAATATGTAACCGTAAACATAGGTATTGCCCCCAACCGCTTTTTGGCCAAAGTAGCGGCTGGTTTGCACAAACCAGACGGCCTAGATGTAATCAGCGGTGAAAACCTGCTAAACACCCTGAAAGGGATTGAGCTTGTTGACCTGCCTGGCATAAACGTACGCTACGAGGCCCGCCTAAACGTTGCCGGTATTTACACGCCCATGCAATTTTTGGCAGCAAAAGCCGAGTATCTGCAAAAGCAGGTGTTTCGCAGCCGGGTAGGGGTTGACTGGTACTTGCGCCTGCGCGGCTGGGAGGTAGACGATGTGCTGTGGGGGCGCAAAAACTTTGGCCAGCAGTATGCCCTGGGTGACAAAACTACCGACGAACAGAAATTGTCTAAACTGCTCATGAAGCTATGCGAAAAAACCGGCCGGCGCCTGCGCCAGGCAGGCTACAGCGCCACCGGAGTTCATCTGTGGCTAGCCTTTGCCAACCGAGAGTACTGGCATAGGGGCAAAGACACCAAATCAGAGATGTACGCCACGCAGGACATTTACCTCCAAGCCCAAAAACTCCTCAACCAAGTACATATACCAGCCAAGGTTACTAACATGGGCGTATCCGTATACAATCTGCATCCATGCGACCCAGAGCAGCTGGAACTGTTTGCTGGTACGCGCCTAGCCAAAAAATCACTGGCCCAGGCGGCCGACGCGGTAAATGATAAATATGGCGAGTTCACGGTTGTGCCGGCTCTAATGGCAAATATGGACAACCTCGTCCTGGACCGCATTGCCTTTGGCAGCGTAAAAGACTAAAGCTCCGCAGCCACCGCTACGTCTCGAACTGGGATGAACTACCCGAAATAAAAATCAAAAACTGGTGACCTCACGGGGAATCGAGTCACGAGTCGAAAAGCTTTGCTTTTCGCTCTCGACCCCGGCTCGCGGTCTCGCTAAGTTGCTCGACAACGCTGCGCCTGTT
>MGCP01000010.1:479-9261 GCA_001790455.1 Candidatus Saccharibacteria bacterium RIFCSPHIGHO2_02_FULL_47_12 | reverse complement strand
CTATATATATCTGCGCCTCGCTAAGGCTGCCCATGGCTTGGCCAATCTTTTCAAAGTCGGCGTCAGTAAGGTTGCCGGTGCGCAGCGCCCAGGCGTCTACGCCAGATTCTATGGCTAGCATACGGTCTACCAGCTGTTCTTTGCTCATTTCTAGGCTAAATATCAGCACACTGGCGCCTGCACCAAGTGCTACGTTGTGGGCAATGTTTAAGGCAAATGCAGTTTTGCCCATAGATGGCCTGGCAGCTAGTACCACTAGGTCAGAAGCCTGCAGGCCGGCCAAAACGTTGTCTAAGTCTTTGTAGCCAGTTGGAACGCCTCGGATCTTGCCCTTGTCTTTGTGCAGTTCGTCTAGTCTGTCAAAGCTCTCTGCCAAGATAGACTCTAGGCTCATAACGTCTTGTTTGACACGTTTTTGGCTAATTTCAAACAAGCTGCTTTCTGCCTGCTCAATCAGTTCTTGCAGGTTCTTGGCCTCGTCGTAGCCCAGTCCGGTCATTTCCTGCGACGCTTTAATTAGTCTGCGTCTTAGCGCCTTTTGGGCCACAATCTCTGCGTATTGTTCTACGTGGGCGGCGGTGGGCACAAAGTTGGTTAGCTCGGTCAAATAGGACGCACCACCTACAAACTCTATCAATCCAGAAGCCTTAAGGTTGTTTGACAGGGTCAAAACATCTATGGGGCTGTGTTTTTCGTAAAGTTGGTTTACGGCTTCATAAATGCGCTGGTGCTTTTCGTCATAAAAATCATCTGCGCTGACCATGTCGGCTACTTTGACTATGGCATCAGTGTCTATTAAAAGCGCACCCAGCAAGCTGGCTTCTGCCTCGGTGTTTTGTGGTGGTATTCGCGCTCCCTCTGTATCCATCACATTAATAGTAGATGTTTAATGCTGAACCAGCAATCATAAGCGGAATCAGCTATCCAATATCTCGGCGCTGCCAAAGACATTCGTCACGCCGCTCACAACTTCTGGCGTTTTTACCCGGGGCTCTACCGGCTTTTCACTAGCTTGTTTTGGTTTTATGTTTTTATCTACTATTACTTCTAGTTTTACGTTTTTGTCGCCTATGGCATCTAGCAGCAACTGTCGGCTTTTGGCATCGCTTAGTCGTTTTTGGTGCAGTGAGTATTGGAACACCAGAGTTAGCGTGACAGATGCTTTGTCAAAGCTAGGTACTGCTAAGCGCAATATGCTGTATAGCGTGGCTTGGCGCTTCTTTACCCGGTCTAGTACGACGGGCCAATTGTCTAGAGAAAATTTAGCTGACTCATTGCTGGTTGCCTGCTTTGCCTCAGCTACAGTCTGGGTTTTTATAGATTTGGTAGCAACCTTGGCTGGTTGTTCTGCGGTCTTTGGCTGAACGTTTGGTACTTTGGGATCAGGTTCGGCTGTCTCTGTTTGGTTTTGCAGCGTGGGGCTTAGCAGGGCTAGTTCTAGTGAGCGCACAGGGTTATTGGCCCCAGGTACTTCTAGTAGACTAGCCATGAGTGCCAGTGACTGGTCGGCAGGTAAACCTACAGAATTGTCTACCATTTGCTCACGCAGGCGCACGGACAACTGTTTGGCCAAACTAGCGGCGTGGAATCCGCGGGCTTCTGCCGCCGTAACCTCGTCCATTAGGCCTTTTACATCGCCTTTAATTACATAGCTAAGCAATATGTCTATAAGCTTTACCGGGGCTAGACCCAACATTTGCTGTACGTCGCCCAAGCTGACCTTTTTCTGGTGAGTGGTGCCTAGCTGCTCTAGCAGGCTTATGCTGTCGCGAAAACTGCCGTCTCCGTGCTCTGCCACCAGTTCTAGCGCGTCGTCGTCTATGTCTATCTTTTCTTTTTTTGCAATCTGTTTTAGGTGCTTTACTACCGATTCTATGCTAACGGGCTTAAAGCTAAATCGCTGCGTGCGGCTGACAATAGTGTCTGGCAGCTTGTGCGCTTCTGTAGTGGCTAAAATGAATATAACGTGTGCTGGCGGCTCCTCTAGCGTCTTTAGCAGCGCATTAAACGCCTCACGCGTTAGCATGTGGACTTCGTCTATAATGTAAACCTTGTATTTGCCGCTGGTTGGCATGGTGCTGACACGATCGCGTAGGTCGCGGATTTCGTCTATTCGCCTGTTGCTGGCGGCGTCTATTTCTATAATGTCCAGGTGTGTCTGCTCGCCATTATAATCTAGATTGTTTACAGCGTGGGCTAGTATGCGCGCTACGCTGGTTTTGCCCACCCCGCGTGGGCCGGTAAAGAGGTAAGCGTGGCTTACTTTGCCATCTTTTAGCGCGTTCTTAAGGGTCTTTACGATGTGCTCTTGACCCACCACCTCGTCAAGGCTTCTTGACCTATATTTTCTATAAAATGCCTGCCCCATAGCCTACTAATTATAGCTAAAATTCATTGTTTCACTTGTTGTAATTTCAAGGGAAAAGAGAAGGAGCGGTCCGCCGTAGGCGCAGCCGTAGCCGCTACAGCGCTGCCTCAAGAGCTGCCCACTCGGCGTTTTCGTCTTCTTCTGGTACGTCTACGCTGACTTGGTCGCCAGCTTTAGCCTTAAAGTAGGTCACACTGGCTAGCAGTACGCGGTACTGCTTTTTGCCTACTGTTACAAAGTAATGGCCGTCTTTTTGCTCTAGTACGCCTACTACTTGCTTGCGCGGTACCGGGCCAATCTGCTTGTACATAAACGATCCGTCGTCTGCAATGGTCAGTTTTAGTATGTCGCCCTGGACTAATTTGGACTTGCTGGCGTAATTGGCTGGCACGGGGTAAGTTTTGCCGTCGCTACCCACCATGTTTTGGCCGTCAAACACGCCTTCTATAACTTTGCCCAGGGGCTCATTGCCCATACTGGCCATCACTTTTTCATCATCACCCACTAAACTAACTAGCAGTTCCTTGGCGGCTGCCAGGCTTGTTTCTGCTTCTTGTATAAGGCTACGAAGACGTTTGACTTGTTTGTCTGGTACGTCGGCCATTTTTTACTCCGCTTCTCCTTTGTGTTTTAGTACACTTCTAAGCATAAAGCTACCATGTTTGTGGCTAGAAGTCAAAACGTCAAGAGCCTAGTTGTGGATAAGTGACAATTAAATGGTTTCTATTGTTTGTCTAATGATTGCAATTCGTTCCTCGGGGCTGACGGCTGGTAGGCTAACCACTTGGAGCTCGACTGAGCCATAAGCTGCCTCTAAATGTCTATGAACAGCAAGCCCTTGCTCCGGCGTCTCTCTTCTTACTTCGGTCTGTTCAAACTTGTCTAACCAGTCACAAAAGAACGCCACCGTGTATCTAGACACTCTTAGGTGTTGATGTACTTTTGCTACATGTTCGGTAATACCGTTGTAGGCCAAATACCCAAGATTATCAATGATACACCTGTCCATAAATACAAGTTCAGTATCTGGTGGTATATTTGCCTCATCTTCAATCTGCTGTTCCATCACTAGTGGGGCAAAGGCATGGTAATTTGTAACAGGCATTATTGGGTCGTAGGTGCTATCTTCTTTTTGCTTTGCAAGCTCTCTTTTTATAACCCGTTCTGCTGCTTCCCTAACAAAATGAGCGTCAGGAAACTCCTCTCGGAGCATCTCAAAGGTTGTGCTCTTGCCAGTACTGGGTCCACCGGAAATTACCACTCTTTTCATTATCGTCCGTAAATCCTGCCTAGGGGTGTTAAATCTTGCCAGTGATATGTTGGCTTTGGCCCATAAGGGTCAAGCGGATCTTTGCTTACAACGGCCGTTTTCATACCCAAAGCTCTTCCTGCTCCTACGTCATCAGCTTGCAAGTCGCCTACATAAAGTGCTCGTTCTGGATGCACTATACCTAACTGTTCTAGTGCTAGAGCTATTGGCTCTGGGTGGGGTTTACGTCTCACAGCGTCTCCACCGCCAACAATAATGTCAAACAACTCGTCAAATCCATGATGTGCCAGCAGGCGGTCACGCGATTTGTTGCCCCTGGTGGTGACCAGCCCGGTTGCCTTGCCACTGGCTCTAAGCTTATAAATGGTTGTCGCTGCGTCGTCTGACGCATAGAACATATGGTCAAAAGTGCCAGACACAGCGTCGTTTGCCTCTTGGAACTCCTCCTCTGTTATTTGTGCTTCGGGAAATTTACGATTATGTTCGGTCACCATCAATGCTCTCATTTCAACAAAGTCGCTGCGATTGCCAAACTCTAGGATCTCTTTGTCGGTAAAACCAGAGCGCAGGTCTATTGATATTGCGGACAGACGTGCAAAAAGTTCATCTTTATCACCAAAATGAAGCGTACCGTCTAGATCAAACAGGACCGCATCTATGCTGGTTGACTCGTCTAGGACACCTCGGCGTAAAACTAACTTGGCCGCGTGCCAACCCAGCACTGCTGCACGTGCCTCTTCGGGTGCGATGCCGATATATTTTTCTGGAGTCATAGCAGCCACGCGATCCTGAAGCATGCCTGCAGGAAGGGCTTCTTGCACAACGGTGAGAACCGCATCACTGTCAAGCTGTTTTCCTTGTGTGAGCCTAGCCACTTTATCATATGCCTCAGGGTCGCCCGACACTCTTCCTGCTGTCTGTATTAGTTCGCTCAAAACCTCATAAGACTCACCCAGGGCATCAGTTACAGCCTGTTCATCCATTGCTAAGCGGTCCAGTTGAAGTGCAAAATAGTTAAATCCCACAATGACGCGACCCAGCATATCGCCATAGGCTCTTTGCCAGCCATGATCCGATAAGTCTCGTTCGTGCCTGCTGGCAACTAGTCCTTCTGGAGCACGGCTCATAAGCGCTATGGCTTGTTCAAACAAAGACTCCGCGTTTTCAAGACGCCAGGGGTTTATTTTGTGAGACATGGTTGAGCTGCCCTTTTCTCCACTAACCAGTCTTTGAACAAGTTGGTTGCCCAAGATCTTTAACCAAACATTGTCAGTGGTGTCCTTTAGCACTACTGCCAGGCTGTCTACTTTGTCTAGAAAATCTTTAACTGCCAAGTGATTGTTGCGTTGGTTTTGAACCGGAGCATATTCAAACCCCGTGCTCTCTACAAAATCTTTAGCGTAGGCCTCGTAATCAAAGTCTGGGAACAATACGCTCATAGGGTTATGGTTGCCAACCGCTCCGCTAAATTTGCCCGTAAGTCTCATATCTTCAAACTTTTCCATAATGGTAGTGAGGTTATTTAGTAGATAACCAAATTGTTTGCCCGCAGTTGTGGGTGATGCTTTTTGGGCATGAGTAATGCCTAGTGTTGGGGTTTCTGCATAGGTAGCAGATAGGTAAGCTAATCTATCTGCTACCCGAGCAACGGAAGGTACTAAAACTCTATTGGAGGCGTCGCGTAACATAAGGTTAAATGCCAGGTTGTTAGTGTCTTCTGACGTCATGCCAAAATGAACCCATTCTTTTAAGCGACCCAAGCCATGTACATCCAAAAGTTCGCCTAAATAGACTTCAACAGACTTTACGTCGTGTTCATAGGGTTTGCCGTCGTTATAATCTTTGTACCCCAAGTGATCTAGTCTGGCAACAACTTCTGGGTCAAAGACTTCTGGGGTGTAAAGACTGCGCAGTGTTTCTTTTTCATCTTCACTAATAGGTATATCTATAGGTCCATATTCTGCAAGGTTTATAAGTGCTTCCACCTCTACCTCTGCACGGTACCTGTGAAGAGCACCTTCAGAAGTTATTTCGTCCAATTCCCAAATAAACGGCTTTTCACGTCCAGCTAGGATTGTGCCTTGGCTCAGGCTGTCTAATATAAGTCTTTCTGGGTCAGGATGGCCGCCCAAAGGGTCATAAGGCTCTACTGGCTCTAAATACAGGTCTAAGGCCTCAACAGACATGATTAAAACTATAGAAACTTACGGGTATACAAGCAAGCAAAAGCATTAATTACAGAAGTCAAAACGTCAAGAGCCTAGTTGTGGATAAGTGAGGTTTGTGATCCTACGGTGATCTTAGCTTTCTACTGCCTTAGTCATCCGCGCATAAGGTTGTTCATTGACTATTTCTTGTAGCAAAGAAATTCCATAGTTTAGTGCGCTGACTTTGTCCTCTAGGCAGGTGAAGTATCCAAACGGCGCCACACAAATTTCTGCTCCATCCTTGTATATTTCGTCCGCTACTTCAAAGTAGGGTGTGAACTCCATAAAGTTTCTGCTTCGAAACAGGTTGTCATCTTCTGCCATGAAGAATGTTGCCAATGTATTTTTAAATCCAGGATCGGTTATATAATTGCAGACATCTACAAGATATTGGGAATCGCCCTCATGATCTAGAGAAAAGTCCTGCACTAGCCATGTCAATCCATCTGGAGTCTCGTATGATTCATTGGTCAATATTCTTATAGAAGGCGGTGTACCGGCAGCTTCTTCATCTCCAGAATCCAGCAAAATAAGCATGTCTTTAAACCCACCATTGATGGCGGGGAGTTCTTGCCGGTTTTCTTCGTCGCTTTCTAGGTAAAATACTGCCCAACCTTTGCCCTCATGCAGTGCATTTGCTTTGGAAAGAAGCCTTATTACACTTGCCCGAAACATAATCATTCGGTCTTGATAATCTGCTTCAATTCGCGCAAGCGATTCCTTGCCAAAATCAAACTGAACTTTATCCCTGTCGCTTCCTGTCTCTTCTGGCATATTTATCTACCTCACTATATTTGTATTTTAGTCTAGATTGATGCGTCGTGAGTTGCAATGGTAACAATTACACCGTTCTTGTGGCGCACATGTGCCAAGGCAGAAAAATTTTGCTCTACACAGTTTCTAAAACTCTGGGCTGCTCTAAAGCGGCCTTTAGCTCTACAGTACCGCCGTCTCGCGGCTCTTCATAGCCCAAAAAATATCCATGACGAGCCCACGGCCCACTACTGCCAAAGCTTCCGTCTTCTAGTGCATTTACCCAAAAACCATACTGGTTAAATTTGGCGTAGGTAAACTTGTTTGGTTTGGGCTCCTTTAGCTGAAAAGCCATATGGACTACATAAAGACCGTTTTTGCTAGCTCTAATGTCGTCTACCCTAGTGGGCAGTCTCAAACCAAACAAACTATCCACGCGGTCAATCCTTGGGCTATCTACCATCAGCGTATACAGTTCCGCCACCATAAGGTCATCTGGCATAATCCGTTTATTCTGGCCCTCTATGTACTCCTGCCTACTGCCTACTGCAAGTATGACCACCATGCATTAAACTCATAGAAGTATTATGCAAGAAAAAGTGAAGAAAATCAAACTACTAGGAATAGAATGTCAAGAACCCTCTTGTAGAAAACCAGATGTTTATAGAATCTCATTTCATGTTTTACAATACTTATAATGGATATAGAAGCATGGGCTCGCAAAAATAAAAAGCATATAGCGCGTGAATTTGTAAAGAAAGCAGGATTTGTTCCCAGTGAAAAACCAAGCGCGATATTTACTGCTGGGTTGCCAGGTGCTGGTAAAACTGAATTTACAATTGAACTTTTAAAAAGTATTCAAGATCACACCCTGAGGCTTGATATGGATGAGATTGCTAAACTTATAGAGGGATATAAACCTAAAATTGCGGATAGATTTCGAGCAGGAGCATCAATAATTCTAGATAAAATTTATGACGAAGTTCTAAAAGCACGTTTCGATTTTGTTATGGACGGGACTTTTGCACACGATAAAGCTATTGCAAATGTGACACGAGCTATTTCTAAGGGTTATATCGTGAAAGTTTACTATATACACCAAGTTCCAAACATTGCTTGGAAGTTTACTAAAGATAGAGAGTTAGTCGAACACCGTGCCATTAATGGAACTGGCTTTGTAGATACTTATCAACGCATACAGAAGAGGCTCAACGAGTTGCAAAACCCGCAATATAATGTTACTATAAGCTTAGTGATCAAAGATGAAAAGAATCATGTGGGAAAAATTATCGAAAACGTAGGAAATATCTTTGAGCACGTTACATTTATTACCGATAAAGAGATCGAAGCTGCTACAATGGAGATTCAATGATAAAGAAGCTCGTTGCGCCAAAAGTTAAACTAAGTGAAGTTGCTGCTCCAAAGCCCTCAAGGACTGCCACTAGGGTTATTAGGAATGCACTTAAGCGTGCATACTTAGACCAAAAAGAAACGTCTTCAAAGGCTCAAGCTATCAAAGCAAGCTAAAGCATTAAAAAGCGAAGTTAAAATGTCAAGAACCCTCTTGTCTTTGCTGGGCATAGATGGCGCGGTCTTTTATAAGCTGCCAGCTGTTCATACCTATTATGGCCGTGTTTGCGGCAATCACGCTTGCGGCGGTGCCGTTTTCCCAGCCTAGCTGGATCAAAGGGCCCAGTAGTGGCGGCATGGCCTCTACTATGTTGCTACCCACAAGCACTCCCAGGTTTTCAGTATTACGACTATGGTTAGCTTCACCCAAGGTTTCCTCTGCAATGCGGTATTTGCGAATACCCCGGAACACCCCTAGGTTATAAATCCCTATCCCTGCAGACACAGCTACGTTGTACCACTTGGTATCTGGAGGATCATTTATATACAGCCCGGCAAACGCTATACCCACGCTTGCCGCGCCCACATGCACGCAGTTTGACGCGGATCGCCAGCCAATAGCTTTGGCTGTCTTGCCTCTTTTGTCTGCATAATGCGCAGCCTCTATAGCCAGCGGCATAGCGGTGTCAACGCCCTCCATTGCGGTCTGAGAAACGCTTACCGGAGCGGGGTTGGTGATTACATTTGCCAGGCTCAAAGCAAAGATGCCGGCATTGGCAATTGTGGCTTTGTTTATAAGCCGCCGGAAGGCGCCGCGTTGTTCGGGCCTGCTGT
>MGCP01000010.1:170-312 GCA_001790455.1 Candidatus Saccharibacteria bacterium RIFCSPHIGHO2_02_FULL_47_12 | reverse complement strand
GAATTGCGTTCGAGAATTTTTGGCTTCTCTTTCAATGCTCCTGCGAGTTCTTCATTACGTGGCTTTCGCCCGCTAAATAAATAATCATCTATAAGTTGCTGTAATTTGTCAGTTTCCAGTCCTTCTTGCACGCACATTTCTT
>MGCP01000010.1:0-126 GCA_001790455.1 Candidatus Saccharibacteria bacterium RIFCSPHIGHO2_02_FULL_47_12 | reverse complement strand
CCCTCTACATCTTCTCCGCTGCTAATACCAGGAATATTACGTTGGATAAACTTCTCTATGAGCTCTCGCTTGCTTCTAAGCGCAGGGTCAGCAGCAAGTATGTCTTGGATGTTTTTAGACAGCCTG
>MGCP01000009.1:1080-9374 GCA_001790455.1 Candidatus Saccharibacteria bacterium RIFCSPHIGHO2_02_FULL_47_12 | reverse complement strand
CTGACATTAGGCAGTTTCTCGGTAACTAGGTCTGCAGTTGAGTACTTCTTTGGCCCACTACCAAGTGCTGTAAGAATATAAATCACAGCTCCGATAAGAGCGAAAATTGCTATTAAAATAATCAGTAACTTAGTGACAAACCTTGCTGAAAATCTTCTCTTGCTGACATTCTGGATATTAACACCTGGTGCTAGGGGTGAAACCATACCGCCAGCTAGAGTTGTATTTTGTGACTGCATCGCTCCAGGAAAGTTACCTCCCGCACCTGATTGCTCTAGTGGAGGGTGATCCAGAGGTTCTTTTGGTACCTGATTTGGTATAACCGGCGATTGAGGTACGAACTGATTCGGTAGTGAGGTTTGAGGATTTGGTTCGTTTGGTGGTGTTTGGTTTGGATTTTGTATATTTGGGTCCATCGTATTAACCTCTATGCTGCTATTTTATGTTAAGTTATTGTCCTGATTTACTGGAGCTTGTTGCGAGGGTTGAATAATTTGCTGCTGCATTGAATTTCCTGCTATGAATTGAGGGTTGTTTGCGGGCTGCGGCGGCAATTGGGTATGAACTAATGAGGGTGTGGAGCTGGAGTTGTTAATTTGTTGTGGGGAAACCGCGTTAGCCTGTGTAGTCACAGGTGATTGGATAGTCAATGAAGTACCTGAGGAGTTGTTATTCGGTGCTGGTGGTGCTGGTGGTGGTGTAAATACTGAACTGTTGCCTGGTTGTGTGGGAGGGTACATGCCTGAATTTTTCAAGTGTCGGCGATGTTTGATAATCAGAACTAGCACGATCGTGCCACCGCCAACTAATATTACTGATGCGGTTACCATAATGATGATGAATTTAGGATCTGTTGCTTCCTCACCATGAGCTATTTTATCTTTGGCAATATCAATATATTTTTGGGCAAGATTGTGATTTGGATAGTCAACTAATACCGCCTCAAAACTTTTGATGGCTTTGCTGTAGTGTGCTTTTGAGAACTTTTGTAAACCCTTCTCCCACTGGCTTTGAGTGTTGCTAGTTTGAGAAAGGTTTATATTGTTCTTTGCAATTAAGTCCTTCAGATCCTGGACATCGCGCATATAGTTAAAAGTACCGCTGCTATCCGGTAGTTTTATACCATATGTGGCCAAGCCAACCACTTCGCCGTTATTATTAAAAGCTGGCCCACCACTATTGCCGTGGTCAATGGAAACGTCTGATTGAATTAATTTTTTACGGTTACCTGTCGCCTCACGAAGGGCGCTTACGATACCTTTTGTTGCTGTGGCCTGAGATGTGGAAGTATCAGTCAAGCCATTTTCTTCAGCAAGACCAGGATAGCCAATAACCGTCAGTCCGGAACCTAGGGTCAGACCATCAATGCTTCCCAGATGAACATAAGGGTATTTAGTGCCATCGACTTTCAAAAGTGCCACATCAGACGCAGTAAAGCCGTTCCCACTATACAAATCAGCTGAGTTGAAATCTAAGTCCTTTAAACTTGCCTTGACTACACCATCAGTGTAGCTAAAGAGTTGTTCGATATTGCCACCGGTATTTGGTTTGATAGGCTCCGTGCCTAGCTGTACTGCGTACTGGGAAATTTCTTGAGCGACTTTAAAGCTTGTAGGTGGTTCGGTAAGTATATAATTTGCGATTTGCTGTATTGCAGCTTCATCATTACTGATTGAACTTATTATTGAATTAATCTTAGCAGGATTATTTGTACCCGCTACAAAGGCTATAACCGGCACTATGACGTTAGGATTCCCTTGCATAAAATTAATGGCAACAAGCTCACTTGGAGTGAACTTTATCACGTGGCCATTGGTAGCAATATAACCATCGCTCGAGACAAAAAAGCCTGTACCACCCGCCTGCACACAACTGTTAGGTACATTAACAGCATATCGTCCATCGTCTATCGTTACAGCACCACAGTAAGCACTAGCAATTTGAACCACTGCGGGCGTGTTGGTCGCTACTACTTTAATAGTTTCATCATCAATGGTTGCAGTCTTTGAGTCAGAGACTGCAGCATGCACCTGGGGAGAGAGTCTGCCCCAAAAAGCACTCAATAAAGATCGATGCTCGGGCATAGCAGTTTCTTGGCCAGTGTTGGCTGAAAGCTGCGCATCGTTGTCTAACGACGGATAAGTAGTGTTATAAAGTATACTCTGAAAAGCCGCTAGGTTTGGCGATTCTTGGCCAATACCAGTAATTTTAACCGCGTATGGACGATTGTTTTGGACTGTCACATATAGGTAATATTTTAAGGGTTTAAGTTTACCGCTTAAGCTGCTTAATTGTTGGCTCTCTTCACTAAATTCTAGCTTGCGATAGGTAATGTTCCCTATGGTCTCATCGCTTTTTTGTAATAGTGTATATTTTGTTTGATCATCTGTCTTTGGTGTATAAAATTTTTCTGTAAGATCCAGTTGACTAAGATCGCCGAATTCTGATTTGCGACGCTCAAAGAAATCTTTTCGTACGTTGGTATTAATTGAAAGTTCAGACAGTTCGTCGTTGACTGTGCTGGTTTTTTTGTTGGTTTTATTATTTTTATAGATGTTAAGAATAGCAAAGTCATTGGGTTTGAACACTTCTTCGTCTTTATAAGACTCAGCAGTGCCATCGGGCCTAAGAACCGTAGCATCAGAGTTAAAAAGTTTTTTATCAAACTTTACTGTGAAACCAAGCTTGGAGTGAACAGTCCCCATCTGTGATTCTGCAGTATCCACTGATAGCTTTTGTTGCACCCCGCTGGTTGACTCATGAGACGCTTTGAGATTTTTGTACAGAAAAAAACCAGTAGCACAGCTAGTAACAATAGCCACAGACGCAGTTGCAACAAATAGCAGCTCGAGCTTCCGAATATGAGCATGATGAGGGCTATTGTGTTTTTGAGTTAATACCGGCATAGTTACTTCTATTTTTTTGCAAGTTCTTGTGGTCGTTTGGTCTTTTAATCTATATTTAGATTAATTATTATGCTTTATTAAGAAAAATGCAATTGGTTATACACAACTAAACTTTCAGGACGTGTTCAAGAGATAGGCGTTAATACAGGCACCAAAGTCACCGCCTAGCACTTTAACTGGATTTTTAGGTTCGAACCCGTTATGTTAAATCATTAACCTGTTTTTATGGGTGGAGTACATAGTTGCAAATTTGGTTGCCCCAGGCTGCTTGCTAACACGTGGTTTAACGACTATTTTCGGAAGGTTGGGTCCACTACTTTCCGGCTAAGATAATGAATAGCACTAAAGGAATGCTAAAGAATAACAAGTATGTAATTGCCGCTTTAAACTGTTTGGAAATATAGCGATTCAAGCCCTTCCAGCCCAGTAGTATTGCTGGAGGAATAGTAACAAGAAAGGTAAGAAAATTCGCAGGTCTAAATCCAAGGACTCCGTAGCAAATAATCATGATATACCAGGCAGATATAAAAAACACATACACGAAAATAACTCCCAGGCTAATTTTATACGCTGCCCCACCCACATTTTTATACATAAAGCCCGCTTGGTCCTTGTTTTGTTTGGCTTTTGACGGATTTTTTGCTCGCTGCCATAGTATGAGTCCCCAGAGTAATGATACAAGTAATATAACTGTCTCTAAAGAAATCACTATCGTGCGTAATAACCCAGGACGAAAGAGCCAATTTATTTTTGAGCCACTCAAAAAACTAATGAGAGCAATAACAAATAATACACGAGCTTTTTGTTTATCTTTGGCCTGTGACGCTGCCAGCGCTTGATTACTTTGCCTCATAAGTTGCTTCTTTTATGCTTTTTCTATATGGGTGTCAGAGCTTCCATTTTAGTGAAGCCAGAGCGGGATCAAACGTATTCTTGAATGTTTCATTATAATAGTAACCTGTTATGAAGAACCCCTGCAAGCTACCGGAAGCGTTGTTGTCTTTAGGTCCTCTGACCGTAACAAAAACATGATCTAGCCCATTGCTATCTTTTCCGACAACTTTTGCCGCATCATAACCTCCAACTTTAATACGGCTTTTCTCAACCACTGAACCGGGCGCAAAAGCCTTAATGAGCTGTGCTTCGTCTTGGTCGATGGTGGGTTCAATGGATTTTACCTGGGTAACTTTGAAGACCGGGAAATCACCAATTCCCTCCCAGGCAGAAATGCTATTGCAGTCGTTGATAGAGGACTGCATAGTACTCTCAAACTCTTGCGGCGTGCCATCGGGCTTGTTATAAAGTACTTTGTCGGGAAATTTTACCTCAAAACAACGCGTAGCGAGCGTGTTTCCGGTTACTCGCGTTTCCTGTTGGCTTGTTGCATTTGATGTTGAAATTGTGTTTTCTGTTTTGTTTCGTGTAGCGACATAATACCCAACCCCGCTTATGGCAGCGATGGCCAACACTGCCAGCAAAATAAGTCCTATGTGGGCGAAGCCGTGATTGTTTTTGTGTATGGTTTTCATAACGTATCCCTATTCGCTTGAGGTTAGTGTTTTAAAAAGACTGGTGTATGCATCGTCGATCATGCTCATTTTATCACTTTCTTTTTCACATCCCGTTTGTGGATATGCCCGAGAATAGTAGTAGTTCGCTATATGTATATAGCTCGGCATTTCGTCTGCCTCTTGGTCACTAATTTTAGTACCATCAGCATCTATTAAGCTGCCGGCATGCTCACGTACTATACCCCACGAATCTCTTACCTCATCACAGCCTAATTGTTTTTGCTGATCGGAACTGAAGACTAGAATATTGTTTTCAATTTTATACGATATAGCTGTAAGTGCGGTCGGCTGCTGAACTTTGATGCCCCACTCTTTGATTACCAAGTACTTATTTTCACTAGAATTGGCCGTGTTTTGCGTACTAGACTGAGAAGTCGAGATAGTAGGATTTGTATTAGTCTTGTCTTTTTTAGTTGCAACATAGTATCCGACTCCGCAGATGGTGACAATGACAACTAAAGCAAGCAATATGAGTCCGATGTGGGCGAAACCGTGGTTGTTTTTGCGAAGTCTATGCATTTCGTGCCTTACTATATCGCTTCCAGTTTAGCACTATTCAAAGCGCGCATTAACTGTCCATTCTCCTGATAGGGATCACATTGCCCATTGGCTTTCAATAGATACAAGTACTTGTTACCTACATGCAGAGCATTTGGAAAGTCGTGAGCGTAGGTAGTAGATTCATCTGACGGATTAAGTGGATTTGCCTCATTGGGATTAGTAAAATAGCCTATCGTGTACGGTGCGTAATTTTTTATATCGCATTCAGAGGAAACCTTGTTCTGGATGGTTTTTGTGGTGATGCCGATATAGTCCCATGATGCATTATTATCCCGAATTTCATAGGTTAAGTCATTGATTTTAAAGGGAACCGTAAGACTGACTCCAGCTTCTGTTATGTTGAGCGTGGTCGTGCCTGCTAGGAAGTCCGATATGTCTGAAGTGTTGTCTTTTGTCTGACTCGACGGTGTTTGCAAAGTGGAATTAGAAACCTGGTTTGATGAAATTGTGTTTTCTGTTTTATTTCGTGTAGCGACATAGTATCCAGCACCGCCGATGGCTGTAATAACCAGCACTGCAAGTAATATGAGCCCAATGTGGGCAAAGCCGTGATTGTTTTTGTGTAGGTTTTTCATCAAAGTTTCTCTAATTTCATCGCGTCAAATGAAGTATATGTATTAATGCCAAGATCTTTACTCTTTTCGGTAACATAATAGCAACCGTACTGGTGGCTTACAGCATAATAGTAATACCTGCTGCCTATTTGTATGGCATCAGGAAAAACTTCTTTATTTGTTGAAGTTCCAGTTAATGCGTCGTCGGCATTTGGATCAGTAAAATAGCCAACCATGGCAACGTAATTATATTTTGTCGGATCGCATTCTGAACCGTAATAATCAACTAATTTATGCGTAGAGATGGATGCGTATGCACCATCTTCATCCGTTTTTATAACATAATATGCATCGGATATGTCCTCAATCAGAGGCAGCTTGACCCCGAACTCATTTATCTTTAAATACCCAACCACAGGTTTGTCAGCTTTTTCTTTGAGTTTTCGTTCTCTCTCTTTTTGGGCATTATCGATCTCTTCTTGTGCGGTTTTCTCGTCTTCAGATTTATTTTGGTCTTTTGATTCTACTTTATTAACTCCTTCAGGCAGAGAGGACTTGTCAAATTCTGTATATGTATTGCCGTTGGCTTTACAGTTCCTATTATTTCCGTCCTCTACCTCAACTTTATTTCCGGCAGCCACACATTCCGCAAAGCTGTTTATTGATTTTTTGTTCTTTCCCAAAACTCTCCAGCCTACCCCACCAATTGCGGTGATGACAAGTAAAGCAAGTAATATAAGCCCGATGTGGGCGAAGCCCATTTGATTTTTTGCGTTTGTCATATATGAATTTTTTTATTTTCCTTGACGTTTGCCCAATTTTACCACCACTATACATTTTTAGGCAAACAAGTTGTGCACAGGTTTGGAGACTTATATACAGAGCGGTGCATAGCTACTAATGGTATGCACGTGCTGAGGCGTTGGGAATAAGCGTCAATACTCATCAAGCTCTGCACTTCTAAACCTTGCTAGCGGCATCCGAGAGTCTAGTTGCCAGAATACTACATGCACTGATCCCATAGAATGTATGTAGAAACGGCACATATCTATCGGGGCCTAGACAATGATTAGAGAAAACGCTTATTTCAATTAGAAAGCCAGGCCAAAAATCCCCAAGCAATGAGGATTGAAGGAAGCATTAAGACTAGTGCTAAAACAGCATCTTCAGATGGACAAAAGATTTGTCTATACTGCTTTATGTGGTTGTTCCTAAGCCAAAAGTGCAAATAATCAGTTGCACCAGAACTCAGGCCGAATATCTCCTGGGAACCACTTCCGCTTTTATATACTGAAGCTACCGCAATTAAGTTACCAAATATTAGCATCCTGGCTATATATTGTTTCTTACGTAGGTAAGTATCGCCTTGATCGAGGCTGATGACCCATTTTTCTCCTTTTGTATATATGTATGCAGAATTTAAATAATAAAGTCTGCTTGTTTTAATCTTATCAACGGTGTTTAAACTAATATCTGCTACTATCTGTTTATCAGCATTGGTAAAGCTTACCTTTTTTGATTCTGGGTTAATGGTAAGGAGTACATTTACGGCTTCTTTATTTGGTCGGTAAAGCCATACCGGAACTTCTAAAATATCTTTGCTGAAGCCATGTTTTTTATTTTCCATTTTGTTTATTAGACGAATTAATAAAAAACCAGGTATTATTAAAATCAGACCAATACCATAACTAAGTAACGCGATACCACCAAAGAACATTAGGATTATACCAACCGTTAATAGAACAATTTTCATGTAACTTATCCTCTTACTGAATTGGGGCGAGAGTGTCTGAGTCTTCTATTGTCTGCCCAGTACTTGATACTGTATATACTTGGTATCCTGTGCAAGTTTTGGCCTCATTGGTGCACCCAGCCGGTGTTGGGCCATAGCTATAACTAAAACCTTTTGGATCTATTATTGCAGCCTCTAAGTCCTCTTGGTTTATACCCTGGACATCCTTTAGGTTATCAAGGGTTTCTGGGAATTTACCCGTTTGCTGTACGTACTGTTTAACACTATTTCCTAAAAACTTCACATCAATTCGGCGTTCATTATCATATGCTTTTTCTTTAACCGCCATCTGAGTCCCTGAGAGAAAACCGAAAATAAAGATAATTAGTATTACCAGGCTCAAAATTGAGCCTATAATAATACCCACAACTGCCAAGATACTTTTTGTACCGGTTGTTTTTGCCTTGGATTTAGCAATGAATGAAACTACAACCCCAATGGGTGGTAAAATAATTGCCAAAATCAAACCTATTACTGCGATTGCTTGTCCTGGTTTTGACAGTCCAGACTCAGTTTGCGTAGGCGCTTGCTGCACAGGTTGTTGTTGGGGTGTGTTTTGTTGTGACTGGGGTGATTGAATGGGTTGCTGTGTTGGTGTCAGATTATTGGGGTTCATGTTTGTTACCTATATAATCAATTAGTTATTAACCATCGTACTGTTCATCGTAGTTTTGGTCAAGGTAGTTTTCTATAAGTGGGTCTAGCTCGCCAGCTAAAACTTTGTCTGGGTCTTTTGATTCAAACCCCGTGCGCACGTCCTTTACCTGTTTATACGGATGCAGTACGTAGTTTCTGATCTGGTTGCCCCAAGCAGCTTGCTCGCTTGGGCCTTTTAGCTCAGATAGCCTTTCTTTGTGCTGCTCTAGCTGAAGTTGCGCGAGTTTTGAGCGCAATATGGTCATGGCGGTTT
>MGCP01000009.1:0-1025 GCA_001790455.1 Candidatus Saccharibacteria bacterium RIFCSPHIGHO2_02_FULL_47_12 | reverse complement strand
CGTATGTGTAACGCGCACAGCCGAATCTGTAGTGTTAACCGATTGCCCACCGTGCCCACCACTTCTATAGACATCGATTTTGAGATCTTTTTCATCCAGGTTCACTTCTTCTGGACTGGCAATTTTGGGCACCACCTCTACACGCGCAAAGCTAGTTTGGCGCAAATTATCGGAGTTGAAGGGGCTAAGCCGTACCAGCCGGTGCACGCCGTGTTCGCCCTTTAGTTTGCCATAGGTAAAGTCGCCGTCTAATTCTAGGGTGGCGCTTTTTAGTCCTGCTTCTTCGCCAGGCGATTCATCAATTATTTTTGGTTTTATGTGCTGTTTGTCTGCCCAGCGGGTGTACATGCGCAGCAGCATTTGTGCCCAATCTTGGGCATCGGTACCACCGGCGCCAGCGTAAATACTAACAATAGCAACGTGGTCGTCATACGGCCCGCTAAACCTTAGTTGGATCTTGAGTTCGTTAAACTTCTGGCTGAGGTTTGCTAGTTGTTTTTCTAGGTCATCACTAAGACTACTGTCTCCGAGTTTGCTTAGTCCAATGACGTCTCTTAACTCGGCATCTAACTCTTGCCACGGAACTATGCGCGCCTCTAAGCTAGCAATACCGCGCATAACTTCTTCGGCTTTGGTCCGGTTGGCCCAAAAATCACTTGCCTCGGACTGGGCTTTTAGCTTGTCTAATTCTTTTTTTAGATCACTAATTTTTAGCCTGGACAGCGCATCTTCTAAATTGTGCCTAAGCGTTTCGGCGCTTTTTTCTAGGTCAATCATGGTTACATTATAGAGTAGTTATTGCTACCAAAGGGGTTTACTCTGGTCTTCTAAGCTTTTGGCCATAGATTCATCTACGTTACCAAGCAAGCCCATACCTCTGACATGGTCATTAAACATTGCCTCGGTTACAGACAGCACCCTTTCTTTGGTAACTGCCTTTATGCGGGCTGGAACTTTGTAATAATCGTCAATTTGGCCATCAAAGAAATAGCGCATAGAGTAACCAACCATGGTGCCGCCCACAG
>MGCP01000008.1:9318-9427 GCA_001790455.1 Candidatus Saccharibacteria bacterium RIFCSPHIGHO2_02_FULL_47_12 | reverse complement strand
CTATGCAAGCAGCGATCAGAAACGGGCCAAATGGTAGCTTTGTGCTGCGTTTAGCACGGCCAGTCAGCAGTAGTGGCAATGCCACCAAGCTGCCCAGCAAAGACGACAC
>MGCP01000008.1:5249-9247 GCA_001790455.1 Candidatus Saccharibacteria bacterium RIFCSPHIGHO2_02_FULL_47_12 | reverse complement strand
CTCCGCCAATCCACCTGCCTTGAGATATTAAAAATAGCACGTAAAATATTCCACCGCCAATAAGAACGCTTAATGCCGTGCCTATAATGCTGTCTATGCCGCCTTCCCAAATAACAATTGTGATAGCCTGCGCTAATCCCACAACCAGCAGCGGATAGATAATTTTATTTGGAAGCAGCATCCAGTGAATGTCATACACCGCTAGAGCTACCAGCCCGGTAGTAAAAACCACCCAAAACCCAAACAAAACCATACCCAACCCGCTAAAAGAATGAGGCCAAAACAGATATGAACCAACCAGCAAAAGAGGTGTAACAAGCTCAACCAAGGGGCTGTCTTCGATCTTTTGGCTGCAGTAGCGACATTTGCCCCTTAAGAAAAGCCAGGAAAACACCGGTATTAGGTCAATGGGCGCCAAAGTATGTCCGCAGTGCGTACAGACAGAGCGCTCGCTCACCCAGTTTTTGTTTTCACGAAGGCGCCAAACTAATGCATTAACAAAACTACCAAAGCACAAGCCTAGCAGTACCAGTGCAAGAATAACCATATTGCTTTATCCTAACACAAAAACAAGCCCCAGGCGGGGCTTGTTCTTATGAGTAGAGTATAAACTCTAGCTCTCAAGACACTGTACAGCGGTACCAGAACCACTAGTTTCAACTAAGAAAGAAGCGGCTATTGCACGAGCCTTGTAGACTAGGGTGTTGCCGTTAAAACCGTTGTTGGTTATAACCTGCACACTACCCGTAGTTGATGCTGCCGTACCAACCACATTCACGGCTGGTGACTGTACGGCAACTGACGTACCAGACCTTACTCTAGATACATTGGAAGTTGTACCTGAGGCACCAGAAAACGTAACGTCTGTACCAGAAACTGTTGCAGTTGTAGGTAACGATCCGTTGTTGTTGGTTACGAATTCGTTTGCACCACTAAGCGAACTGCTAGCATCGTTTCTTATGGCTGTGTTTCGCGAGTTTCGTTGCAGCGCTGGTACAGCCAGGAACACGATTAACATAATTAGTCCTGCTATAGCCAGTACAATTAGGACTTCTATAATAGTAAAGCCCGCTGAATTTTTCTTAAGTTGTTTTAGCATTTGCAAATGCCCCCTTTGCTTTTTTGCTTAATTAACGCTTATGCTTGAAATATTAAGGTTTATTGTCTAAAAAAGCAATAGTTATTTGATTATGTTTTGCCCCGCCAGGCCATAGATAGGCAGCAGCACTGCCGCCACAATAATAAATGCCATCACACCCAGCATGACCATTAGTACAGGTTCTATTATGGTAGATATGGTTTTGATCTCGTTATCTACCTCTTTTTCATAATAATCGGCTATTTTGGCCAACATTTGCTCTATGGCACCAGATTGCTCCCCAATTTTCAGCATGTTTGGAACTAGTTCTAAAAAGTTTGGGTCGCCAGATATTGAATCTGACAGGGCCTTGCCGCCCTTTACCTTCTCTATGGCCGCGTCAATTGATTTGGAGATGTGTACGTTGTTTACCGAGCTACTGGTAATGTCTAACATTTGTATGAGCGGGACACCACTGGCAACCAGGGTCTGCCCAGTCCGGGCAAAGCGGGCCATGTACATTTTCATAAATAAACTGCCAATAGGCCAAATCCGCATCTTTAGCCGGTCAATTACACTTTTGCCGCCCAGTGTACGCGCCCATCGGCTGGTAAAAAAGCCACCCACCAGAAGGAGTACCAGTGCAACCCACCAGAACCGCGTGAGAGCCTTTGAAACACCCAGTAGTAACCTGGTTACAAGTGGCAAATTAGCGCCAGGCAGATCGCTATACAAAAGTTCTACTTGAGGCAAGACTTTGATTACCATAAAGCCTACCACCAGCAACATTACGAAGATAACGATTGCTGGGTAAATCATGGCGCCACGTACTTTGCTTATGAGTTCGGCGTCTTTTTCTTGTTGGTTGGCCAGACGTTCGAACGTTTTGTCTAGGGTGCCGGAGGCTTCGCCGGCAGCCACAAGGTTTATATAGACGCTGTTAAAAACGTGTGGGTGCCGGCCCATGGCCGCAGATAATGCCGAACCGGACTCTAGGTCTGTTATAACAGTGTTAATTACGGCTTTAAAGGCCTTGTTTGTTGTCTGGCTTTGCACGCTCCGCAGGCTTTGTACTAGCGGAAGTCCGGCGTTTATTAGCGTAGACAGCTGACGCGAGAACAAAACCTTATCTTTAGATTTTATGCGGTTTAAGAGCTTGCTGTAGCCATGTTTTTCATCGCTGGTAAGAGAAATGTCTAGCGGAGCCAGACCTTGGCCACGAATTAATTTGGCTGCGGTAGCCTCGTTGTCTGCTTGTATCTGGGATTCTACTTTCTTGCCAGAAGCAGGGTCTCGTGCTGTGTATTTAAAGGTTAACACTGCGCAAACTCCGTTTGCGAGGATATAGTTTGATTGAATTTCTCCTTAACCCTAAACCCTATGCCCTCAATCCTCATCTTAGCCTCGCATTAACCGGTCTAGTTCATCTAAATCAACTGCAAAGTTGCGAGCCTCATCGTAGGTAATAGTGCCGTTATGAATAAGTGTAACCAGGGTTTTGTCCATGGACTGCATGCCAAACTCGGCGCCCGTCTGAATAACTGCTTCTAGCTGATGGCTCTTGCCTTCGCGTATGATGTTGCGCACAGCTGGGGTGGCAGTCAATATTTCAGCAGATGCAATGCGTCCTCCGCCAATGGCGGGAATAAGGCGCTGAGAGCAAATAGCCATAAGCATATTGGCCAGCTGAGATCGAATTTGTGGTTGCTGATGCGGCGGAAAAACGTCGATCATGCGGTCAATACTCTGGGCAGCACTGTTGGTGTGCAGTGTGGCCAGCACCAAATGCCCTGTTTCTGCAATAGTTATAGCCGAGGCAATTGTTTCTAGGTCGCGCATTTCACCTATTAGCACTACGTCTGGGTCTTCACGCAAAGACGAGCGCAATGCCGCACTAAAGCTGTAGGTGTCGTAGTGTACTTCTCGCTGCACAATTACCGATTTTTTAGAGCGGTGGGTAAACTCTATGGGGTCTTCTATGGTTACAATGTGGGCCGCCCGTTCGTTGTTGATCTTGTTTATAAGGGCTGCCAAGGTGGTAGATTTACCCGAGCCGGTAGGACCGGTAATAAGCACCAACCCACGCGGGTAATCGGCAAATTTGTTTACTATAGGCGGCAGACCTAGCTGTTCTATGGTCATAATATCGTTTGGTATAAGGCGCATGGCCGCAGCCAGGTTGCCGCGTTCATGAAAAGCGTTGACCCTAAACCTGCCCAGATCGCCAAATGCAAAGCTAAAGTCAAACTCTTTGTCTTTAAGCAAAATTTGTTTCTGGTCTTCGTCTAAAATGGCAAAGATTAGTGTTTCTACCGACTCTTCTGTGAGAACTTCTGCCCCACTGACCGGCGTAAGCGCTCCGTCTATACGCAACATGGGCGGCAAACCAACCTGAATATGAAGGTCAGAAGCCTTCTTTTTTATCACCTCTTCTAGTAATACTTCTATTCTTGGTTGTCCTTGCATTGTTCCCACCTAGGCGCTGTCTGAAGCTGCCACCCTGTTTACCTCATTTATGGTTGTATAACCTGCCAGAGCCTTTAGATAGCCGTCTTGGCGCATGGTCACCATCTTTTGCTCGGCTTCGGCTGTTTTTTGGATTTCCGACGAGGTCGCATGCTTTATGATTAGCTGCTGAATCTTTTCGGTAATCTCAAAAACTTCGTACAAACCCATACGGCCTTTGTAGCCACCAGGGGTATCGGGACTATCCATGCCCTTAACCAAAGTATAAGCGTTTTGGTTGCTTAAGGGCAAGTTTTCATAGCCCAGATCTTGCCCTGCGGCTGCCCTGGCTTGCTCGTTTGCCGGCAGTAAATGGCCAATAGCTTGTTTGATTGCAGCAGCTTCTACCGGTGATGACTCATAGGTTTCACGGTTGTTTTCACCCACCCGCCGTACCAGGCGTTGGCCAATCACC
>MGCP01000008.1:0-5239 GCA_001790455.1 Candidatus Saccharibacteria bacterium RIFCSPHIGHO2_02_FULL_47_12 | reverse complement strand
TACTGGCAATTAGAAACGGCTCTATGCCCATGTCTAAAAGCCTGGGCAAGATTCCGGCAGCCGAGTTTGTATGCAGCGTAGAAAAAACCAAATGGCCAGTAAGCGCAGCCTGGATAGCCAAGGTAGCTGTTTCTTGGTCACGTATCTCACCCACCATAATCACGTTCGGATCTTGCCTTAAAATAGAGCGCAGGCCGGTGGCAAAAGTTAGCCCCACATCTGTGTTTACCTGTATTTGGTTGACTCCAGAAATCTTGTACTCCACAGGGTCTTCTAGCGTAACAATATTTATGCTGTCGTTTTTGATCTCTTGGAGCATGGCATACATAGACGTGGTCTTGCCCGAACCAGTAGGACCACTGGTTAAAATTAAGCCGTTAGGCAAACCCAAGGATTTGCGTATTAATCTTAGCGGTCGGCCACGGTAGCCCATGTCTTCTAGCTTTAGGCTAGTGCCGGTTTTGTCTAGCAGCCTTATGACCACTTGCTCGCCCCAAACCTGCGGCGAAATGGCTATTCTCAGATCAATCTCACGGCCTATAACCTTGACTGTAAACTGGCCGTCTTGGGGTATTCGATGTTCGTCAATTTTCAAATTGGATAAAATTTTTATGCGCGACACTATGGGTGGTTCGGTGCCTTTTGGCAATTTCATGATCTCACGCAGCACGCCATCTATTCGACAACGCACGCGCAGGTCGCGTTCGTTTGGCTCTATGTGAATATCGCTGGCTTTATGGCTGGCGGCGTATTCTAATATGGCAGTCAGTACCTTGCTGACCGGAGAATCAGCCACCGCCGTTTCTATGTCCTTGGCCTGAGTTTTGCTGTCTACTACCAGTTTTTCTATTTCTTCTTGTTCATTTAGAACACCTCTGACCTCTTGGGTGATCTCGCCCTTGTATTGGGCTAGGACGTGACGGATGCCTTCCTCACTAGCGGCATAAACCTTAAGCGGCCGGCCAATCTTATTAGCCAGAAAGTCTACTGCCTGGACGTTGTCGGCATCTAGCATGGCAACCACCAGCCGGTGCTGCATCTCGCCAAGTGGCACCGCCATATAGCGCTGTGCTACATCCTCAGGTAGCAAGGTCAAGACTTGTGGGTCTATTCGCGCGCTGCTTAGGTTTACATAAGGAACTTTGGTGACCTTGGCAATCGTTTTGGTTAGCGCCTCGTTTGAAATACCACCCTTACTAACCACCAAGCTAAGCAGCGGTGAATTGGTCTTTTCCGCCGTGCTATGCAGCTCGTTAAGCTTGTCTGGTTTTATCAAGCCATCTTTAACCAGTGTGTCTTCAACCTGTTTCTGGGCTGTTGCCGACAAAACACTCATAGCTGGCCCCCGGTTCGCAGTACATAGTTATGCTGCATTAGTTTAGAGCTCTGTACTATGAACTCCGTACTTTGATCTTGATGTTGCGTGTATCGAAACATCGGCCTACCTAAACGGGTCTGGGTTTTGGCTGTTTCCTATCTGGATTAGCTGGGTTGGGTCTATAGAATTACTGTTAAAGTATTTTTTGTCGGGCGTTTTAAACTCGTCCGTAATTGGCTGGACTACTTCTACCTTGGTACTGCGATTTTTAGATGGCGATAACACAAAACTAGAAAAAACAAACGCCACAACTGTGCTAATAAATACCACTAGAATGATTAAGACAATGTCTTTTTGTTTCACTATCTAATCTCCTTTGTAGTTATGGTTAGGCTCTTGGCTGGCTGGTAAAAAGTCTTGGCACTAATAGTCATATTTATAGAATTGTCCTTGGCATCCATCTGCAATTTTTGTATTACAAATGGCCTAACAGACCGCTCTAGTGTACTTATAAGCTCTTTCATAGAGTTATAGTCACCCTCAACAGATATTTGAAACGGCATTTCTACCGGTTCGGGGTTGGGGCTGGCAGTGCCTAGCTGGTTAACCTCGTCGTCTGTGCCGGTTATGGAGTTTATCTTGTAGTTGCGGTCTTTTAAGATTTTTTCTAGGCTGCTGGCTAGAGCAGGAAAGTCGTATTTGCTTGGCAGTGCATCTAGCACAATTTTGGCATTATCTCCGTCTTTTTCACCCGTGCCTGCTGGGTTACCATCTAAAACATTGGAGCTGGTGCCAACAAAAGCAGAGTAAGCCTTTGCCAAATTCTTGGCAGCTTCTGCATTGACTTTTAGTGTAAGTGCAGCTTTTTCTTTCTCGTTAATGACACGGCTCTGGTAAGACCGCTGCGAAAGTAGCGATCTGGAAGCAACCAAAGAAAAAGCAACAACCGCTGAGCAAATAGCCAAAACACTGACCATACGGGCATTGGTCTGGTTGATCTCTACCCTTTTTTGTGACTGTTTTGCTTGTTTTGCCATATTCTGCTCTCCTGATCAGTTCCCGTTACCGCTTGGTGATTCTTGAAAAATTTCGTTTGGCTTTTCAGTTTCAGACCTGGTGCTAACAATGTTTGGTACGGTTAGGGTCACATCACTGGCACTACTAAATATGGCTGGCTCAAAGTTTAGGTTTAGCTGATACATAAAGCCTTGATCGTTGGAGCTAAAACTAGACAAAACGACATTAGAAAAGGCATTGCCCTCAGACGCCTCGTCTGCCGTTTTATAGGTAGTAAACTTTAATGTGTCGGCAAACTTGTTGACTGTGCTTAGGCTGTCAGCCGAGCCGCTAATAACAAGCGTGTGCGCATCGAAATCGGCCTCTATGCGAGATATGGTAGCAGTAGCTGGAGTAAGATTGCCTATAAAGCTATATAGCCGTGAGGTTACTGGCTTTTGGTCATGCAGCCCTGTTAGGCTGCCAAGTTGGTTTTGCACAGTTAAGATTTTGCCTAGGTCTTTGACCTCAGATAGTTGGTTAGAGTAGCTCTGAATGTCACCATTTAAATCTCGCAGGTGCTTTTTCTGAAGTACATTGACTGCAGTAAAAAGCAGGACCAATATGCCAATTGAAACAGCCGCGGTTGCAACTGCGGCCGTCAAAACCCTGCGCTGCGTGCGACGAGCTTTTATAAACTCTAGTTTAACGTCTGGTAATAGGTTGAATTGAATCATTCTTGCCTCTCCGCTAACCCTGCTGCTACGCCAAAGTGGCTAGATACTGCCAGCAAATCGTTTTGCCTCTCAGACGGAAATGAAACATTGCGCCAGGAATTACCAATCTCTACGTTTAGGCCAAATTTGTTAGCCACATAGAGCGGGAACTCCGGCAAAGAACTGGCCGCACCGGTTACAATAACCCGATTCAGCTTTATCGTGCTATACCTGGTCTGAAAGAACTTGATCGATTTTTCTATTTCACTTACCAAAATATCTACAGTGCCAATGATTGCTTGGTATACTTGCCCCTCTAGCTTGTCTTTGACCACTCCAAACTTAAAAACAAATTGCTGGGCTTGCTTGTCGTCAATATTTAGGTTTTGCGCAGCCGATCTTATAATTGCTTCGGTGCCGGTTGGTATAGACCTGGTAAGCCTAGGCCCACCCTGCATACTAATAACCAGGTCTGTGCTTTTATAGCCAATGTCTAGAACCATTTGTGGCTCGGTGGCATCAAGCGGAATTAGGGCTCTGGTAAGGGCTAGGTTGTCTGGCTCAAAGGCTATAACGTTTAGTCCAATAGATTCAAGCAGATCCAGTCTGGACTCTATAAAATCATTGGGGACGCTAGACAGCAAAAGCTCTATCTTGGTTTTGTCTACCGGCGAATCGCCAAGCACCGCAAAGTCTATTTTTGATTCGCTGGGGGGAGTTGGAATAAGCGCATCGGCTTGTAGGTGTATGGTTTTGGCTAGCTCTTCTTGGTTGAGGCGCTCTATGTCTACTACCGTAGTAAAAACCCTTTGCGATGGGATTCCAACCGCTACGTTTTTGGTAACTATCTGGGCCTGAGAGACCAAGTCTTTGATAATTTGTGCAACTCTTTGCTGGTCAGACTTGCTGTCTGAGACAGACAGTTTACTGTCAATGGGAATATAAGCATACCTGGTCAGTGCCTTCACTGAACCACTGCCTCTCAACTGCACCAATCTTATTGCGGTCGTGCCAATATCTAGGCCAAAAAAATCAGACACTCCAGATAGTAAGCTCATCCTTAATTCTAGGCAACGACTGCCCACCCTTTAAATTTAATAGTTTTTCTCTTGCCCGAGCCATAGTTAACCTCACTATAGCATAAGGGGTTTAGCGTGCCAACAGGCATGCAATTTTCAAACAGTATTTTCCGAAAGCCTGTGTTTTGTTTTCTGAATATTATCTAAAGAATGGGCGGCAAGCTGGTAATGGAATCTAGCTGGACCGTGCCTCCGGTAACCAGCCCCGGGCTGGTTAGCCACAGTTCTGGGCTAAAGTTAAACACCTCGGCAATATTGGCTGAACTACTGGCCTCGCTGGCACTAGAGAGCCCCTGACTGCCAACAGTGCGCAAGAACTTAACCTGGTTGGCTATAAAGGCACCGTTGATTGTTAGCTTGTTGGCACAGCCGCTACTGTTGTTGTTGGGAGCGTTGTACAAGAGGTTTTGTGCAACTGGTGCAAAACCGCTTGAGCAGGTATAAATAATGCCTCCCGTGCCATTCGCTCTAGGCTGGGCAACAAACACACCGTCCAGGTTAGTGACATTTCCGTCTATATAAATATTGCCCTTCACTATCAGGTAAAACGAGGGTATCTGGTCCTGAGAGCCGTAGCCGGCATAGAAGACATCGCCGGTGATTGCGACGTTGCCTTCGACATAAATAACCCGGTGGGTACCTAGTTCAATGGTTCCGGCGGCCAAGGTTAGGTCTCCAGTGCGTTGGCGATAGCCATAGCCGGGATTACCGAATGGCAGGTCTGGATCCCAGTTACCAGAAGTTCCAAAGATTATGCCAGTAGGAATGGCCGGCGCATTACTATGGTAGGCAGCTAGGTCGGCGTAGTAATCCTTTATGCAGGGTGCATCACCAAAGCTAGCTCCATACGTGCCGCTGGTGTTGGCAAAGGTCAAACCCTTTGGTGGTGCAGGGTTACTGCCACGCAGCATAGCGCTAACAAACTGGTCTACTGCCCCATAGGCTTGAACGCCAAATTGTGCACCCGCACCGCCGTAGCCACCGCTACTGCCGCGGTTGTAGGCGGCTATTTGGGATGAGCTGTTTTTGGTACAACTGGGTTCAAACCCGATTCCGGAAACCACATCGCCACCGTAAACACGCAAGTAGGGTTTTCTGGTAATCAAGATGGTGCCGGGGCAGCTTAAATT
>MGCP01000007.1:12986-14377 GCA_001790455.1 Candidatus Saccharibacteria bacterium RIFCSPHIGHO2_02_FULL_47_12 | reverse complement strand
GCTTTTATGACCCGAACGTAAACCAACGCCACCAGGGCTACTAGAATAGCTAAAAGTAACAACATGAGGGGTATAAAGCCGTTTTGATCTTGTGAATCTTTCTTCATCTTTAAGTCAATTGTAGTACAGATGGCAAAAAGCACAAGCAATTGACAATTTTGCACATTATATGCTATAATAAGCGCATTATGGCAGAATTTCAGCCTATAAGCGACCAGGAAAAAGCCGAAAAAGACAAGTATTTTAACATCGGTGAGAAGGCTGGTTTAATGTTTGGTGTAAACGAGTTGGCCCGCGGCCTAACTGATGCCGAGTATCGTGCAACTCATGATGATCTGACCGGACTTTATAACAAGGGAGCCCTTAGAAAAAAAGCCGAGGCAGCACTACGAGGTGGAGGCGATTACGGCATGATTTTTATAGATCTAACCAACTTTAAAGCGGTAAACGATAAATCACCCGGTAAACATGCCACAGGTGACAGTGTTCTAAAGTCTGTTGCCGCAGTTATAGAACGCTCTGTACGAACCGGTAAAGAAGATGCTGCAGCTCACGAACGCCGTTACGAACCAGCTGACGGAGAAGCTGGTCGCGTGGGAGGTGACGAATTTGCCATCTTCCTAGATCTAAACCCGCGTACAGATGAAGGCAGCAAGTGGACTCCAGCCGAACGCCTAGGCATAGTTAAGGACCGACTAAAAGAAAACTTTAAACTTATGCAAGACCAGATACCGGAACTTCAGAGCTATGGGTTTGACGTTGCCATTGGTGGTGCGGTTTGGGAGCCGGGCATGGACGTTTCTGCTCTACTTGAAGCTGCCGACGAAAACATGGCCCGTCACAAACAAGAACAACATACTTCGGGCGGCACTTACCGCTAAAATATTCCGTGTTTTTTAGGGTTATTAAACTCTTTCAGCAGCTCTTGCTGGTGTTTAGACAGTTTAGTTGGAGTATCTACCACCACGGTTACAATATGCGCGCCGCGGCTGGAACCTTTTAGGTGAGGTACGCCGTGATTGGACAGTTTAAAGTCTGTGCCGCTTTGGGTGCCGGCTGGAACTTTCATGGTTACGGGCCCATCTACTGTATCAACTTCTATAGTTGTGCCCAGTGCAGCATCAACCATATCAACATTTTCCTCCGAAAGTATTAGGTCGCCTTCGCGCGTAAACTTTTTGTGCGGTTTGACACGGATATTTACATAAAGATCGCCCTTGGGGCCGCCCGCAATCGCTTCGCCATGTTCACGCAGGCGAATAGTGGAGCCATCGTCTATGCCAGCTGGAACTTTTAGCTTAATGTCTTGCCTCTTGGGGCGAGTGCCGCTGCCATGGCAAACCGTGCATACCTTTTCTGGTACAGTGCCTGTACATTTGCAGGTAGGGCAG
>MGCP01000007.1:10581-12974 GCA_001790455.1 Candidatus Saccharibacteria bacterium RIFCSPHIGHO2_02_FULL_47_12 | reverse complement strand
TGAATGTTGCCAAATATGGTGCGGGTAACACTTACCACTTGGCCTCTGCCCTTGCATGTTTCACAGGTTTTTAGCTCGTAGCCAGGTTCTACCGTGGTGCCTTTGCAATGTTCACAGGTGTCTTCTACAGTTAGATCCAGGTCGATCTCTGTACCAAAAACCGATTGTTCAAAGCTTAGCTCCACAGACGTCTCTATGTCTCGTCCGCGGCTGCGGCGGTTGGCTCGCCCGCCGCCACCCATATTGCCGCCAAAGAAGCTAGAAAATATGTCGCCTAGACCCAGGTCGCCAAAGTCAAAGTTTACATTCTGACCTTGGCCTCCAAAACCGGCAAACGGATCGCCGTCGCTGGCGGCGCTGCTGCCCACACCAGCATGGCCAAACTGGTCATAGCGCTGGCGCTTTTTATCATCCTTTAGAACTTCGTATGCTTCATTAACTTCTTTAAACTTGGCCTCGTCTCCACCCTCTTTGTCTGGGTGGAACTTTATAGCCAGCTTGCGAAACGCTTTTTTTATCTCGTCAGCACTGGCACTATTGCCTATGCCTAGTACTTCGTAATAGTCACGCTTCGTCATAAGTTGCTTTCGTTAGCCATTTCTTTGCTTCTTTAGATACTTTTACCACTGGAACTGCCTGCAACACAAACGTATCGTAGCTATGTAGTTTAGAAACCTCTTCTTCAATTTGATCAAATAAATCTAGCCGCGAATCCATTAGTAGCAGTGTTTCGTTGCTATGCTCAACTTTGCCTTGCCAATGAAAATCAGAGGTTATAGGCATCTGTTTGGCACATGCTATTAGGTGCTTTTGTAATAGCACTTTAGCAATTTTTGTTGCTTCAGCCGTACCAACGCAGCTCAACCACAACTGGCAGAAATCACGCTTCGCCATTTGGTACAGTGTCTACCTTTTCTACGTTTGGAGCAAAGTATCCTAAAAGTTCAGAGATGTCTTCTGGATTGTCGTAGCGAGGCTCATCAAAACCCTTTGCGCTACCTATGCGTCTTGCGCCCACACGGGCAGACCCATTTCTGCGCTGGGTAATATTAAAAGCAACGTATGGTGTTCGTGGGTGATCGCTCGTAAGATCGAAAACTGAAATCCTTAATACATACTTGCGACCCAAGATTGCCCTAGCCACTGGGCTTTGCTTTTCCAGATCAAACATAAATTCTCTTTCTTGCTCATCAGTCCATTTTCCGTCTTGTTCGCCTCCTACTTTTTCTATGCAAATGTCTTGAATCCGGCTTGCGTCTGCCAGAGTCAACTGCTCTGGCAATATTGGCTGTTGTTCTTGGCCTGCGATATCGCCGCCGCCGCCGCCCATCTCTAGGCCCATTTACTTATCGTCCTTTTCTTCCACGACTTCGCCTTCTACGGGTTCGTCTTTGTCTTTTGCTTCCTTTTTGTCTGCATCTTTCTCAGTTCCCTCTTCTGACTCCTCGGCAGGCTTGGCCTGCTCGTACATTTTGGCGCCAATAGGCATGATCTTTTCATTTAGCTCTTTAGCGGCTGCTTCTAGTGCGTCTTTGTCTGCCTTCTCGTCGGCAACTACTTTTTTAGCTGCATCTACAGCTTCATTTAGGGTCTTCATGTCCTCATCGGCCAGTTTGTCTTTGTGCTCGGTTTTTAACTTGTCTGCAGCATAGATGGCGCTGTCTAATCCGTTTCGTGCCTCTATGGCTTCACGCTTTTTCTTGTCTTCTTCTGCGTGTGCTTCGGCATCTTTGGCCATTTTTTCTACTTCAGTTTTGTCTAGGTTTCCGCTGTTTTGAATGGTTATAGACTGCTCTTTGCCAGAGCCTTTGTCTTTAGCTGTTACGTTCAAAATGCCGTTGGCGTCTAGGTTAAAGGTCACTTCTATCTGCGGTACGCCGCGTGGTGCCGGTGGAATGCCGTCTAGCACAAACCGGCCCAGAGACTTGTTGTCTGCTACCATTTCGCGCTCGCCTTGGACTACGTGGATCTCTACTTGCGGCTGGTTGTCTGCTGCGGTGCTAAATGTCTCGCTTTTGCTGGTTGGGATTGTAGTGTTGCGCTCAATTAATTTAGTTGCCACGCTACCTAGCGTTTCAATACCAAGTGAAAGCGGTGTAACGTCTAGCAGTAGCACGTCTTTGACATCGCCCTGCAGCACACCACCCTGGATTGCCGCACCTATGGCAACTACTTCGTCTGGGTTTACACCCTTTAGTGGATCTTTGCCAAAGATTTTCTTTACCTTTTCTACCACTGCTGGCATGCGAGTCATACCGCCCACTAGCACTATGGCATCTATGCCAGATGGCGAAAGTTTGGCGTCTTTTAGTGCCTTTTCGCATGGGGCTGCAGTTTTTTCGATCAAATCTGCTACCAAACTCTCTAGCTTGGCGCGGGTTAGTTTGTGCTCA
>MGCP01000007.1:10212-10558 GCA_001790455.1 Candidatus Saccharibacteria bacterium RIFCSPHIGHO2_02_FULL_47_12 | reverse complement strand
GGCAGTTAGGAAGGGAAGGTTCACATCTACTTCATTGGTGGTAGAAAGTTCAATCTTTGCCTTCTCTGCCTCGTCGCGCAGGCGCTGCATGGCAGGGTTGTCGCTAGTAATGTCTATGCCGTATTCTTTTTTAAACTCATCGGCAAAGTAGTTTACTAGTACGCGGTCAAAGTCCGCGCCACCCAGGTGCGTGTCGCCGTTGGTACTTTTTACCTCAAACACGCCGTCGCCTAGTTCTAAGATTGATACGTCAAACGTACCACCGCCTAGGTCAAACACCGCGATCTTTTCGTCTTTTTTGTCTGCCTTGTCTAGCCCATAGGCTAGGGCAGCAGCGGTTGGCTCG
>MGCP01000007.1:9566-10198 GCA_001790455.1 Candidatus Saccharibacteria bacterium RIFCSPHIGHO2_02_FULL_47_12 | reverse complement strand
TACTTCCAGTCCGGCAATTTTGCCGGCGTCTTTGGTGGCTTGGCGCTGGCTGTCGTCAAAGTAAGCCGGTACGGTTATGACTGCCTCTGTGACCGGCTGTCCCAAAAAAGCTTCAGCGTCGGCTTTAAGTTTGCCCAGCACCATAGCGCTAATTTCTTCGGCGCTGTATTCTTTGTCGCCCATCTTTACCTTTACGCTCTGTCCACTTTTGATCATTTCGTAGCCCATGAGCTTGATATCGCGTTGGACTTCTTTGTCTTCCCAGCGGCGACCAATTAGTCGCTTTACTTCATAAATGGTGTTCTTTGGGTTAGTGACCTGTTGGCGACGAGCCACCTGGCCCACCAAACGTTCACCGTTTTTGCTTACGGCTACCATGCTGGGCGTAGTACGCTGGCCTTCGCTATTGGCAATAATTTCTGGTTTACCAGACTGCATGGCAGCCATGGCGCTGTTGGTTGTTCCCAGATCTATTCCTATAATTTTTCCCATAATTTATTCCTCCTTGACTTGATATTAGATTAATACGTTCCGTGTATTACTCTGTTGCGAGCAGAATCAACTTGCTGAGAGCTATAGCCCTTCTCAATCAGGGCATTTGTAACAGTCCGTAGCATGTAACCGCGTGACTG
>MGCP01000007.1:1637-9519 GCA_001790455.1 Candidatus Saccharibacteria bacterium RIFCSPHIGHO2_02_FULL_47_12 | reverse complement strand
CATACGATCATACAGCTCTTTATGGTCAGCAAACGGCATTGCTTCGTATTCTTCGAGACTTCTCATTTACGTGCCTCCATCTTTACACGGACCATGGCGTGGCGGATGATATCATTGCCTATCTTGAAGCCGGGTTGAAGCTCCTCGCAAACAACTTCAACAGTGCCGTCACCATTTTCCATGCTAATTGCTTCATGCAGGCGCGGGTCAAACACTTCGCCCACTGTTTTTATGCGTTCTACTCCCATGCTTTCCAGGGTCTTTTCAAACTGCGACACTATTGCATTTACTCCTTTGACGTAGTCATTTTTTTCTAGGTCTTTTGGAACATGCTTTAGTGCGCGTTCAAAGTTATCTATAACTGGTAAAAGATCGCGGACCACATTGGCTTTTACGTGGGTTTTTAGACCCATGACTTCTTCTGTGTGGCGGCGACGCAAATTTTCTGCATCTGCCCGCTCGCGCTGCAACGCCCCTGTTAGATCTTTGATAGTTGGCTTCTTAGGCATAGAGGACTTCCTCCAACGTTTTGCCGGCGCGCTGAACCAGGCTCATCACGTCGCGGTAGTTCTGGCGGGTCGGGCCAAGCACGCCTATGTAGCTCTGGTCGCTGTACGGACTGCGGAATTTGCTAATTATTAAAGAGACGCCTGCGCTGGCGCCAATGGGGTTCTCGCGCCCTATGTACACATTTAGCGGCTCGTTTAGCGCGGCCTCGTACAGCCATGGTTCTAGGTTGTCCAGAAGCCTCGCAACCTCCTGAACTTGCCCCGCATTCATAAATTCCGGTTGCCCGAACAGATTTGAAAGGCCGCTCATGTACAGCTGCTCGCCAATGGTAGCAAGCCCCAGGTTGTGGGTCAGCTCCACAAGTGTGTCAACAGTGTTGCGGATAGTCCTCTCTGGCACACCGCCCTCCTGCACACGTGCAGTCAAAGCCTTTTCTGCCCTGCGTTCCGTAGGTGTTTCTTTGGCCTCGCTCATGTTGTTCACATAAAAGCGGTAGCCTTTGTCTGTAGGAATACGCCCAGCACTAGTATGTGGCTGGGTAATATAACCAGCTTCTTCCAGCTGGGCCATTTCGGCACGGATGGTTGCAGAAGAAACCTTAAAAACTTTGGCAAGCAAAGACGAACCAACAGGTGCCGCTACCTCGGCATACTGCTCAACAATTGCACTTAAAATATCTTTTTGTCGTTGTGTCATAGCACTCACAGGTTAACAGTGCTAGTTTACGCTTTTGGCACTCTCTAGTCAAGACTGCCAACAATGTGTTCTAGTTCTTTTAGGGCCTTTTCTGGGTGGCCGGTAGGGTTGATGATCACACTGTCAAAGTCCTTGCGATATGGCAGCTCTGTTTTGGCAAGGTCTAGTTTGCGTCTAATTGCCGGTTCGTCTTCCGTGCCACGGTCACGGATGCGCTGTTCTAGGGCCTCCCAACTTTCTATGTCTATAAATACAATTATTGCGCTTGGTAGCGCTTCTTTAATCAACAACGCACCCCTCACGTCTTTGCGCAAAATTACGTTTTTGCCCCTGTCTAGTAACTCTTCAACAGGTGCGCGCAGCGTTCCGTACCACTGGTTGTTGTCTACTAGTATTGACTCTAAAAATTTGCCCTCTTTTTGCCAACTCTCAAAGGTAGCCTTGTCTACAAAGTTCATCTGTACACCGTTTTGCTCGCCTGGCCTTGGCTGTCTGGTGGTTGTCGAAATAGGATGTTCCCAATCAGGGTGAGCTTCTAGAAACATTTTCAGGATCGTATCTTTGCCCACACCAGCAGATAGGCCAGATATAACCAACAGTTTTCCCTTTTTCATAGCGTAATTATACAGGAACCTAGTGGGACTTTAACATCACGCGAAGGCTTCGGCGGGGTTAGACTGACTAACCAAATACCCTGGTCTTTAGAGTTATAAAGCGAGCCAGTACAGCTAGTATGTGACCAAATGCAAATGCGGTGGCAACTGCAAGTGGTATGTATATAAGGTTTGCGGGTTCTTTATAACCGTCTGCAATTATATGGGTAAGTGCCAATGTGTAGGGCAAAACCACGCGTATAAACAACCTTAAAAGCAGCAGCAGGGCTATAGCCGCACTAACCCTTACTGCCAAATGTAGAACTGCTTCTTTTATACGCTGGGCACGGCTAGCGTTTACAAAGTCTAACTGCCTAACAAACACATCTACCTCGCCTACCCCCCTTACCAGTGAGCTAACCGTAAGGTATGCGATTAGCCCTATGGCGCCCCAAAAAAACAAAAGGGGTATATTAGACAAAAACCTGTTATCTCTAATTCCTTCCTGCTGGTCATCAAAGTATGTGTCTATGTTTTCTTCTGCTTCTATAGACTTGGCGTTTTGGTAATACGCCACGTCGCGCTCTAAACCGCTGCCTTTGTAAGCAAAGTAGCCTATGCCGCCACCTACTATTACAAAAACCAGTAGCAAGCCGAGCAATATGCTTAGGCCAGAGGGCGTAAAAGCGCTGAGGATTGAACTGCGGGTTGTGTCTGTCATTTTTACTTGTGGATAAATCTTAGCTTTGCCTTTGTGTTTACTTGACTTTAGCATAACCTTCTTTGATAATCATAATCAATTAGTCAAAACCAAAAGAAAGGAATATATGAAAAAATTAGATTCGCGTGGCATTGCCCACCTATTTTTGCTAATGTCGTTTGTGCTGGTCTTTGCCATAGTTGGCGTGTATTTTCTGGTCAAGAGCAAGGCAGCACCAGCATATGGACCAGAGTACGCCGGTTATTCCGACTATCAATCCGTTCAGCCAGGAACGGGTATCGGTATAGTGACTGAAGAATCCTTAGTTCCTCTGGGCGTAAAACAGGTCGCAGAAGTATCTGCTGGCGCATCAGTGACGCTTGGCGGAAAAGGTGGCGGCAATCCTAAATTTATAAAAAATTGCTACATAATTAAACCCGTGGGCGGTAACGCAACCGTTTCGCTCTGGGGCATCAATACTGTGCAACAAGTAACTGTTTCGCCAGGTATTGGGGATTGGCTTTACCAAGAAGTTTGTGTTGGTTCTGCCCGAAAATCAACTGCATTTCCTGGCTATTCTTTGAAGGTAGATTCGGGTAAAGTTCGCTTTCACCATTTGCGATATCACTACTATCTACTGCCTTAGTAACCTGAAACCCGCTAATCGCGTTTGAGCATGACCGTAAACGCTTCGGCGGGGATGTCTACCTTACCAAACCGTTTCATGCGTTTTTTGCCTTTGGCTTGTTTGGCCAGCACCTTCTTTTTGCGCGATACATCGCCGCCGTAGAGTCCGGTTGTCACGTCTTTGCGGTAGGCGCTTAGGTCTTCGCGGGCTATAAACTTGCCGCCTATGGCCGCCTGCAGGGCAACCTTGAACTGCTGGCGAGGGATTACCTCTTTTAGCTTTTCTACTACCACCCGGCCTAAACCTTCGGCTTCGCTACGGTGCACCATAACACTCAGCGCGTCTACCCTCTCCCCAGCCACATAAAAGTCTAGCTTTACTAGATCTTCTGCGCGGTAATCTGCCAGCTCGTAGTTAAAGCTGCCGTAACCGCTGGTAATGCTCTTTAGCTGGTCATAAAAATCTGTCAGCAGGTTGGCCAGCGGCGCTTCAAAGTCAATAACTGCCAGCTGGTCTTCTACATAACTCAAATTTTTCTGGATTCCGCGTTTGCCGGCTATAAGCTGGATCACCCCGCCCACGTACGGCTTGGGTACCACCACTTCGCCACGTATCCAGGGTTCGCGGATTTCTTTTATGCTGGCTACATCTGGCAGGTCTGCAGCAGATTTGATATCTACCTCTGTGTCGTTTAGAAGCGTAACTTGGTAATCAGTTGAAGGATTAGTGACAACCAGGTCTAAATCGTACTCACGCTCTAACCGCTCGCGCACAATGTCCATATGCAGCAGCCCCAAAAACCCCACGCGCACCCCAAACCCCAGCACGGGGGAATTTTCTGGTACAAACTGCAGGGCCGAGTCGCTAAGTGACAGCTTTTCTATGGCATCCTTTAGCTCTTGGTACTTATCATTACTTTCTGGAAAGAAGCCGGCGTAGACGAACGGTTTTACATCTTTGTAACCAGGTAGGGGGCTTTCGGTAAGGCTGCTAGACAGGGTTACCGTGTCACCCACTCTTGCTTCGCGCGTACTTTTTAAATTGGTCACAATGTAGCCGATCTCTCCCGCTTCCAGGATGGCACCCCGGAAAGGATCCGGTCGAAGACTGCCAACCTCTAGCGCAATGCCTTCGGCACCAGTCGCCATCATTTTTATTTGCGAACTTTTTGCAATTTTGCCGTCCACAATCCGTACATATAGGATTACACCCCTGAAATCGTCGTAGTAGCTGTCAAAGATCAGTGCTCGCGCGGGCTGGTCTGGCTTGCCCGATGGTGGGGGCACGTCCTGCACAATTTTTTCTAGCACACCCTCTACCCCTTCGCCGGTTTTGGCAGAAATTAACAAAATGTCTTCTTTTTTACAGCCCAGCAAACTTACAACCTCTGCGCTTACCCGTTCTACATCAGCCGCTGGGAGATCAATTTTATTTAGCACTGGTATGATAGCCAGGTCGGCAGCCAGTGCCAGATAGACGTTGGCAAGCGTTTGAGCCTGAATACCTTGCGTGGAGTCCACTATCAATAAGGCGCCCTCACATGCTGCCAAGCTACGTGACACCTCATAGCTAAAGTCCACATGGCCAGGCGTATCAATTAAATTCAGTTCATAATCTTTGTAATTCATGCGAACTGATGCAAGTTTTATAGTAATACCCTTTTCTCGCTCCAGGTCCATGCGATCCAGCAGCTGTGCGCGCATTTGCCGCTTTTCTACCGTACCGGTTAGCTCCAGAAGCCGGTCAGCCAGCGTAGATTTACCGTGATCTATATGCGCAATAATACAAAAGTTCCGAATATGTACCTGTCTCATGTCCTAAGAAGTATAACAGAGCTGGTTACTGGATTCGGATGGGTTTAAATATAATCTGGCGGAGTTTACGAAACACCGGCCTGGGTTCATCCAAACCAAATAGATAAGACATGAGCACGTGTATAAGCATGGTGCCACTAGCTATAGCGGTAAACTTGACTCCCAGGGTTACCAGACCGCGGTCGGTAATCTCTAGGGGCAACAAAGAGACCATAATAAACGCGCCAATAACACTAAAACCAGTAACCGATATAACCTTTAGAATTGAACCCCAAAACTCTCGGTTTAACAAGTAGCGGTCACGAATAAACATAATGCCAAACAGCAGCACTACCTCTACCGCAGCAGTTATGGACTGCGCCAACGCTAAGCCGGCAATACCATACACCTCTGGGTGTGCTAGTTTAACTACCAGCACAATATTGAGCCCAATAGCAAACAACGACACAAACAGCGGGGTTTTAGTATCTTTTTGGGCATAGAAATAGCGCGACACAATCGAATAAATAATTCTAAACAGTATGGCAATGGTCAAATAGCCAAATATCAAAGCCACTTCTGGCGCTACATCACCAAACAGCAAACGTGCTAGATAACCTCTGGTAAAGTAGCTTATTACTACTATGGGCATAGCAATCCAAAACATTAGCCGAAGTACTTTAAAAAATTCCTTGTGGAACAGGTCAGGGCGACCCTGGGCCAGGCGTTCTGTCAACCGCGGGAATGCCACGGTTGATATGGCCGTGCCAAACAACATGACCGGCACATTCATAAGCGTAGTAGCAAAGTTGTAATAACTAACCGGGCCTTTACCCAGCAAAGTTGCTCGGTTGGTTTCTACTATGCTGTTTATAGAATCGATTCCTTGGTCAATAGACCTTGCCGGCAGTCTTTGCAAGATTGGCTTGATGTCTCCCACTTTTATACTGACTTTGGGAATCCATTTGAAACCCAGCCCCCACAGCCCAAGCGTAGCAATAAGCAGCTGAACAAAAGCACCCGCAAACGCGCCAAAGCCCAAGCCCACAATCCCCAGATTGTCTTTAAACACATAAACGCTAATAATAATTGAGATGTTATAAAACAGCGGGGCAACAGCAAAAAAGAAAAACCTCCCAAAGGCTTGTTGCACGCTGGTAATAAGCCCAGACAAAGTAAATAGTAACGGGTTGAGCGCAATGATTCGCATTATGGTGGTGGCTTGGTCTAGCTGGTGCGGATCTAGCTTGGGCGCGACCACGTAGTGCAGCAAGGGCCTGGCAAAAGCAAACACAATTACCGCGACCACTAGCATGACAACGCTTAACAAGTTAAGTAATCCTGAGATTGTCTCCCACACGGTTTTGCGGTCGCCCTTTTCTAGCCTGTCTGCTAAAAACGGCAAAACAGCCACACCCAGCGCTCCTGCAGCAATGGTTAGAAAGAAAAAGTCTGGAATCTGAAAAGCGGCAAAGTAAGCGTCGGTGCTGCCCGGGTCTAACCTGGTAAAGTTGGCGCTGATCAAGCGGTTTCGAAAGAAACCCAGCAACTGGCCAACCAAAGCAACAACAATCAACATCGTTGTTGCCCCGCCAAAAGAAACCTTTTTGTTTGCTTTGTATAGAAAACGGTTCATTCAACTAGATTATAGATGAACACACGAACAGGAACTAGCTTTTTCTTGCGTTTTTACCAGGGAAAAGAGCAGCCCGCGAAGCAATTCACTTGCTTCCCGGCGCGATGAGAAAAACCGTAGGTTTGTCTCATGAGGCGGAGCGAAGCGTAGCCGCTAATACAAGGCAGCGGCTTTGGGCATGGTGCAGCCCTTTAGAAGGTCTAGAACTTCGTCTGCCTCTACGGTTTCTTTCTCTAGCAATCGTTTTTTAAGTGCTTCTAGCTTGGATGTGTTGGCTTTTATGACTACGCGGGCTCGGTCGGCTGCCTCGGAAATCAAACTTTCTACTTCTTCGTCAATTAGCTTGGCGGTATCGTCCGAATACTGCCTCTCGTGCATTAGCCTGTCAAGCATCATACCCTCGTCTACATGAAATACCTGGTCGCGCAACTTTTTGCCCATGCCTTGGTTGATTATCATGTCGCGCGCCAGTTCGGCCGCTTTGCGCAAATCATCACCGCCACCGGTTGTTACGCGGTCTGGCCCATACATAACTTCCTCTGCTATGCGTCCGCCAAGCATCCTGGCCAAGACGTCCTTGTATTCTATTACAGAGTGATAGCTGCGGTCTTCTGGTGGTATAAACCAGGTAACACCACCAGTGCCACCGCGTGGAATTATAGTCACTTTATGTACCATGTCGCTGTCTGGCAACACGTGGCCCACAATAGCATGGCCAGCCTCGTGGTAGGCTGTCAGCTCTTTTTCCTTTTCGGTCATTACCTTGCTTTTGCGTTCCGGGCCAAGCGCTACCTTTTCAAAGGCTTCGGTAACGTCGTTGCCAGTAATTTCGCGGCGGTTGTGGCGCGCGGCAATTATGGCCGATTCGTTGGCTATGTTTGCCAGGTCAGCACCAGAACTGCCGGCTGTCTTTGCAGCTAGCGCGTCCAGGCTTACACCTTTGGCTAGTGGCTTGCCCTGAAAATGAACTTTCAATATTTCTTCGCGGTCTTTGCGGTCCGGCAGGTCTATGGCTACCCGGCGGTCAAACCGGCCAGGCCGCAGCAGTGCCGGGTCTAGCACATCAGCCCTGTTGGTTGCGGCTAGGACTATGACGTTTTGGCCTTGCTCAAAGCCATCCATTTCTACCAAAATCTGGTTTAGGGTTTGTTCGCGCTCGTCGTGGCCGCCGCCCATGCCGCTGCCACGCTTGCGCCCAACTGCATCAATCTCGTCTATAAATATAATGCACGGTGAGTTCTTTTTGGCCTTGGCAAACAAGTCACGTACCCTAGACGCACCTACGCCCACAAACATCTCTACAAACTCTGAGCCAGATATGCTGAA
>MGCP01000007.1:324-1575 GCA_001790455.1 Candidatus Saccharibacteria bacterium RIFCSPHIGHO2_02_FULL_47_12 | reverse complement strand
GGCCAACCAGCAGTACGCCCTTGGGAATTTTGGCGCCTACGTCCTCAAACTTTTTAGGGTTTTTCAAAAATTCTACAACCTCTTGTAGGTCTTGCTTGGCCTCGGCACTGCCGGCAATGTCACTAAATGTAGCCTTTTGTTTTTCATTGCCGTATAGCCTGGCACGGCTTTTGCCAAAAGACATTGCTTGGTTGCCCTGCCCCTGCGCAGACCTGAGCATAAAGAAAAGTAGAGCGCCAATTATCAACACAGGCAGCAAGGAAATGCCAATGTTTGTCCAGGTGCTGCTGGCGTTTGACTCTGGTTTGACCTCTATCTCTACGTCTTTGTTGGTGAGGCCTTGTTCATAAATGCTAGAGCTGGGGTCTTTGCGTGATTTTATAGAAGCGGTATTTTCGCCCTTTTTGGTAATTTCCAGTTCGTCGCCCTTGACTGTAATTTTTTGGACCTCGCCGGCATTGGCGCTTTTGACTACTTCACTCAGTGGGACGCTCTTGAGGTTGCTGGGCTGGCCATAAGCTGCAAAAATTATTAGCCCAGTCAGAATAACTAGGGCAACAAAGCCTATATTTTTTAGTCCTTTGCGGCCTGGCCCGCCTTGTTTTGGGTTCAACTTAAAAGGTTTCTCATTCATAGACTTACCCATTATACAGAATCCATTTTATCATTGCTAGCACTCAACTCTAGCGAGTGCCAACGTGTCTTCATTTACCAGCATTATTACCTTACCGATAATATCTACCTGCTTGCCTGGCAGATACGTTTTGGCGGCCCGCACCAATCGTTCTAGTGTTTGCTTGTCATAGCTAGTTATGCCGTTTTGCCTTAGCCAGCCGGCCATGAGCTCTTTGGCAGTGTCATGCGAAAGCATAATGAAAAAGTGGCGATCTAGCTCATCTTTCTGCGCTTTGGCCTTTAACACATCGGCAATCACGGCGTCTGTGTCTTTGTTTGTAACTTTTAATTTGGCAATAATTCCCAGCATTTGCCTGCGCTCTTTTGGCCCAAACTTGGCCACAATTTTGTGCCTAACCCAGTTGCGCAGATAATCTGTCTCTATATTGGTCGGGTCTTCGCGCCACTTGAGTTTGCGCTGCTTGGCATAAGCTAAAATGTCTTTTTTGGGCACGCCCAAAAGCGGACGGATAATTTTGCCGGATTTTAGAGCCGTCAGGCCGCGCCTGCCCGTGCCCCGCAAGATGTTTATAATGGCAGTTTCTAGCACATCGTCCTCATGGTGCGCCGTCACAA
>MGCP01000007.1:0-147 GCA_001790455.1 Candidatus Saccharibacteria bacterium RIFCSPHIGHO2_02_FULL_47_12 | reverse complement strand
CATGGTCATAGTGGGCAACTACCAAATTTAGCCCCGGTTTCTGGGCAAGCAATTCAAGCAGCACCACCGAATCAACTCCACCGCTCACCGCCACCACATAGGTACCTGGTTTTATATCCACATCCATCTGTATAATTCTAGCAGTGA
>MGCP01000006.1:33799-35138 GCA_001790455.1 Candidatus Saccharibacteria bacterium RIFCSPHIGHO2_02_FULL_47_12 | reverse complement strand
TGGGGCTGGGAGAGATTTAATTTGCTTGGGGCTATCTGACTGCTCTAGCGTCTTCTTTAGAACTTCCAGTACGCTACGTGCGTGCTCTTTGCTCATGCCCACTCGGGCTACAGCCAGTGGCTGGTTATTAGAACCAGAATTTTGCATAAAGTTCATCACTACACCGTAACCGTTAATCATTATGTGCACCGTGTCTGTATACATAACCCTATTGTCTATAGGAATGATCGCTGCCAGAGGTTTGAGCCCTTCCATTTCAACCATTGGGTTACTGTAGCCTGCCAATTCCCACAAATCACCGGCTTGATCGTCGTTAAAATTGAAGTGGCTTATTAGCAGCATTAGCGTATCTTCATTTGGCCGCTTTTCGCCGTTTTCTATGCTGCTAAGCGTGTCTAGATCAACTTCTACAGAGCTTGATACTTCTGCCAAGGTCTCTTTACTTTTTTGCCTGGCTTCCCTGAGCTTATTACCAAGCTGGTAATAGGGTTTGTCTGTCCAAATATTCTCACCTGCCATGTATATCCTATGGTACGCCTCATAAGACCGGGTTTCAAGCCCAGTAGTGAGCCTTCGTGACCCTCTCGGCCAGTGGCCGAGAGGCAGGGCGCCTTTTTGGCGGGCAACACGAAGATCTACTACTGGGCAAGCAAAAGCGGGTATAATACCCCTTATATGCACATTTTAGATAGTGTTTCGCTGGCCAACCATTCCACCATGCGCCTAGGCGGCAAGGCCGCTCATCTGGCAGAAGTTACCAGCCGCGAGCAAGTAGCCAAGGCCGTAGATTGGGCAAACGAGAGGCAGCTGCCGATAATTATGATTGGCCAGGGTAGCAACATTGTCTGGAGCGACAAGGGCTGGCCAGGTCTAGTACTGGTAAATAAAATAGAACTATTTGAAGTAGCAGAAAAAAACGGCATGGCGCTGGTTAAAATCGGCGGCGGGGAGCAGTGGGACCAGATTGTAGGGCAAACGGTAGAGCGCGGCTTGCACGGCATAGAGGCATTGTCACTCATACCTGGCACTGCTGGCGCCACGCCGGTCCAAAACGTGGGTGCGTACGGGCAAGAAATTGCAGACACGCTGGTAGATGTCGAGGCCTACGATTCTAGAACAAAGTCATTTGTGACCATACCCAAAAAAGATTGCCAGTTTGCTTACCGAATGAGCCGTTTCAAAACATCCGACAGGGGACGGTTTTTCATAACCTCGCTCACACTGAAACTTACCCATGATAATCCCAAACCGCCGTTTTACCCATCGGTGCAGACCTACTTTGACGAACACGGCATAAAGAGTTTTACACCTCAGGTTTTGCGTGATGCGGTCACTGCAA
>MGCP01000006.1:31235-33773 GCA_001790455.1 Candidatus Saccharibacteria bacterium RIFCSPHIGHO2_02_FULL_47_12 | reverse complement strand
GCCAATAACCCCACCAATGGGTCGTTTTTTACCAACCCCATAGTCAGTGGATCTGTTTACGGCAAATTAAAAGCCAAGTATCCAGACATTGCGAGCTGGGAGACAAAAGATGGCAAGTTCAAGCTGTCTGCCGCCTGGCTAATAGAAGCCGCCGGGTTCAAAGATGTTCATGACGCAGAGACTGGCATGGCCACCTGGCCGCGCCAAGCCCTGGTGCTAGTAAACGAGCACGCCAAACACACATCAGACCTATTAAAGTTCAAACAAAAAATTGTAGACGCAGTAAAAGACAAATTTGGCGTTACGCTAGAGCAAGAACCAGAACTAATTGGTGAGTAAGCTTAACAAGTTAAGCGTTATTTGTCGCTCGGCAATGGGAACTGCTTAGCAAGCGTTTTAATATCATTGCTTAACTTGTTAAGTATCTTTTCGTCAGAAGAGTGGGTAATGGCCGTATCTATCCACTCGGCTACCTGCACCATTTCGCTTTCTTTCATTCCACGCGTAGTGAGCGCTGGCGTACCCATGCGAATACCCGATGGGCTAAATGGCGGCCTCGGATCAAATGGCACGGTATTTTTGTTTACCGTAATCCCCGCCTTGCCTAGCGCTGCTTCGGCCTCAGCTCCAATGATTTTTTTGTTTGTTAAATCAATAAGTAGCAAATGGTTATCCGTACCGCCAGTTACTAGGTTGTAACCCTTCCCTGCAAGCTCTTTGGCCAAGGTCTGGGCGTTCTTTACTATCTGTTTGGCGTAAGCTTTAAACTCTGGCGTGGCTGCCTCGCCCAAAGCCACAGCTATAGCTGCTGTTTGGTGGTTGTGCGGTCCGCCTTGCAGTCCGGGAATGATGGCGCGGTCAATCAAAGTGGGCAGATTTTCTGCTTTTCGCTCAACAGCCTTAAGCGGGCTAGATGGATTGCCATTGCACAAAATCATGGCGCCGCGCGGCCCGCGCAGAGTCTTGTGAGTAGTAGTTGTAATAACGTCGGCAAATCCAACCGGCGAAGGGTGTACCCCGCCCACCACCAGGCCAGCAATGTGTGATATGTCTGCCACCAGCCAAGCCTTGTTTAGGTCGGCAATATCGCGCAGCTTTTTCCAGTCGAAAATGCGCGGGTAAGCCGTGGCGCCTACAAAAATTAGCTTAGGCTTTTCTTTGGTCACCATACCGGCCATTTCGTCATAGTCCAGGTAGCCATCCTTGCCTGTGTGGTACTGCACTGAGTGGTACAGCGTGCCAGAGAAGTTTACCTTGAGCCCGTGCGTCATGTGGCCCCCGTAGTACAGGTGCATGCCCATGACCGTATCGCCGGGGTCTACAAGCGCAAAGTAAACCGCCAGATTAGCCGGCGAGCCGGAATACGGCTGCACGTTGGCGTGGTCGACCCCAAAAAGTTTTTTGGCCCGGTCCCTGGCCAAATTCTCAACCTGGTCCACAAATTCACAGCCGCCGTAGTAACGTTTGCCGGGGTAACCTTCTGAATATTTGTCGGTTAATCTGGACCCCAGGGCCTTTAGTACGTCAGTAGAAGTATGGTTTTCACTAGGGATCATTTCTAGACCTTCAAACTGGCGTTTGGCCTCGGCCTGGATCAACTTCTCTATGGCTTTATCTTTCATCCCGTACATTGTATCACTGTAAAATTTACAAATTTCAAGAGTTGACTGCTATATCACCAGTGATATAATTACACTCCTATGCAAACCACAAACGAAAAGATTGGCCACCTGATTTACCAGATTAGACAAGAAAAGGGCCTAACCCAAGCAGAATTTGCACGCAAACTAGGCACTAGCCAATCAGCCGTAAACCGCATAGAGCACGGACACCAAAACTTAAGCCTTGATACGCTCGGCCGCATAAGCGACGTGCTAAACAAGCAGATCATCCACGTCTCTGACAGCGCAGTGAGCCTGCGTATAGAGGGTGGCCATGAACTGAACGGAGAGATTACACTTAAAACTTCTAAAAATGCGGTGGTTGGACTAATTTGCGCCAGCCTCTTAAACCAAGGCACCACCCGGATAAAAAAGGCCCCGCGCATAGAAGAAGTCAACCGCATGGTAGAGGTGCTAAAGAGCATTGGCGTAGCTATACGCTGGACCGGAGAAGACGGTTCCGACCTAGAGATCAAACCACCTGCCAAATTAAACCTAGACAACTTGGACAAATCTGCTGCCCGCAAGACGCGCAGCGTGATTATGCTCATGGGTCCGCTCATGCACCAAATGCGCGACTTTAGCATCCCCTACGCCGGCGGTTGCGAGCTGGGCAGGCGCACGGTGCTGCCTCACCTTTATGCTTTAGAGGAGTTTGGCGTAGACGTGTTTACTAAAAGCGGGCATTACCACGTAACTTCTGATAGACATTTACCCAAGCGGACCGTGGTGCTTTACGAATCTGGCGACACTACCACAGAAAACGCTCTCATGGCAGCTGCCAGGCTGGAGGGCGAGACAATCATAAAAATGGCCAGCGCCAACTACGCCGTGCAAGACATGTGCGGCTTTCTGGCCAAACTGGGGGTAAAGATAG
>MGCP01000006.1:5395-31098 GCA_001790455.1 Candidatus Saccharibacteria bacterium RIFCSPHIGHO2_02_FULL_47_12 | reverse complement strand
ATCCGCCGCGTACCAATTGAATTCATGCAGTTAGAACTTATGAAACTAGAAAAAATGGGGCTAAAGGTAACCCAGAGCGAGGTGTACAAAGCAGAAAACGGATTTACAGACTTGGTCGACTTAACCACCCACAAACACAACCACGAGCTGGTGGCTCCAGCAGAAAAACTCTATGGCAGGCCGTTTCCTGGGCTAAACATAGACAATCTCCCCTACTTTGTACCCATTGCCGCCATGGCCAAAGGCCGCACGCTTATACACGACTGGGTTTATGAAGACCGCGCGCTTATGTATACAGAAATGAAGAAGATTGGGGTCAAGCTGGAGCTGGCCGACCCGCACCGGGCTTTTGTAGATGGCCCAACCCGTTGGCGCGCTGCCGACATTGTGGCTCCCAGCGGCATTCGCCCGGCAGTGATGCTGCTGATTGGCATGTTGGCGTCAGGCGGCGTATCTACACTGCGCAATGTCTACACCATAAACCGCGGCTACGAAGACCTGGCGGAACGTTTGAACAGCCTCGGCGCTCACATTACAGTGCTGCACGAAATTTAGCTTAGTTAAATTGTGTTACTTGCTGTCCAGTTCGTTCGGGTGAAACCCATTTCCCGCCACCAGAACTACGATTTGTAATTTGCTTCACATTGAATAGACATCGATAGATGGACACAATCTGCACAAAACTCATTATGTAAAAAATGAAGTAGATGACCGGAGTATATAAACTTAGTAGAAGTTTACGTTTCAGCGGCGTGTGCTCGTCTGGCCATAGGTTCCAAAGAACATACATAGTAATTATCATATAGGCTCCCATTACAATACCGACCGCATTAAAAGCGATTACCAAGTAGATGGTGTAGGCAAACATCAATGGCTCAAGCATCATAAGAATCTCGCCCAAAAAAGCCATTGGTATACGGTACATAGTAAGCGACCAGGTATAGGACTCGTCATTGTTTGCAAACAGCTGCCGGTGTTTTAGCAAGTTCTGGATCATGCCCATTTTCCAGCGATAACGCTGGTGTAGCAGCGCCCTGAAAGACTGTACACCTTCCGTCATAGCCACGACGTCTGACCCGTAGACTAATCGGTGTTCTCTGTTGCCCAATGCTGCAATTTTTAGACTCAGGCCTATGTCTTCCGTGGAAGTATCTGTGTCATAGAATTTAACCTCTTTCATGATTTCCTTGCGATAAGTTGACCCGACTCCACCAATGATGAATTCACTATTAGTTAACGAGTAGAGTTTTTTGGATCTGTAACCAATCATATGCTCAAACTTTTGCAGCAAACCCAAAACAGACCAGTCGTCCATCATACGAACATTGGCAGCAACGCCTACAATGTTTTCGTCTTCAAAATAATCAACCGACCTTTTTATGGCACGCCTGTGAAGTACAGAGTCGGCATCTAATGTCATTATTAAATTACCGCTGGCCTGCCTCCTGAGTGCGCGGTTTAGAGCCCCCGCCTTTCCAAGATTTTTTCGCAGATTAATTAAACTGATTGACATTCGCGGATAGCGGCATATGTAGTCTGCTACTAGGTCGCTGGTCTTATCTTTGGACGCATCATTAATAACGATGATTTCAATTTTGCGATACGTGTTTTTGCGAACCGAGTCCAGGCAACGGACAATTCCCTTCTCTTCGTTATGGGCAGGTATAAGCACGCTAACTAGTGGTCTCTTGGTCCTAAATCGCTTGGGTACGCGGCGCAAACGGCGGTACTGTTTTATGTCATATAGGTTTGCGCCAACGGTATATAAACCGAAGTGCACAAAGTAAATCAATCCTATAACCATAAACACGTAAAATATCAGGTCATCGAGTGCCATTATTTTACCTCTATTAAATCAAGGGTCATTAATAGGCGATTCTCATACCATAGGCCGGAACAAGTCTGCAGAGTTAAGATTGGGGAGCCTTGGTATCTAAATAGGGAGTCGTCATTTGGATTTGTCTCGTATGAACTGCGATAACGATAAGTAAAGACGTGCCCATTGTCAGTATAAACTAGGGCGTTTTGGCCAACCTTCATTTTGCCTAATTTAGAAAATACCTCTTTACGATTGTGCCCATAAATAAAAGCGTTGCCTGTCTGGTTATTTGGCATTGTAGTCATAAGGGCAAAGTGTGCCTTGTCTTTGCTTAGAGTCCACGATTTGGTTGTGGGGTTATAGATGCCATCTGCTACTGGAATATTGATGCCAAGGCTTGGTATATCTATGCGTACTGGCCTGCCTTGTATAACTACATCGGTCTTTTTGTCTTTTCGAAACTGCTCAGTGTCTGAGGGCGCGCTTGCTTTGCTAGTATCTCTTTGGCGTTCGTGCCAATATTGCACAAACGGCTCATACCCAAGTAGCAGGCTAGCAACAATAAGCAGCGTGCCAACCGTTAGGTAGAAGCGGTGGTTGACTACATTTTTTTTCTTCGACTTCTTCTTTGTCGTAGATCGCTTTTTCAAATTAAATATGAAAAAAGCTCGATTACCAGGCTTATTCTGGTTAGCTTTCTTGCTCGATTTTGGCTTGGTTTTATCTGTGCTCATAATTCTTCCTTGACGGTCTAGTGGCAAATATAAACAAAAAGAGGAGAGGAACCACATAAAATGGTTAACCCCTCCCCTTCAAGTCACAAAAGCTTAAGCCTTGTGAGCTCGCTTAGCTACCATACGAGCAAGCGAGGTTACAACAACTGCTACACCTGATACAAGTGTAACGGCTGCCACAACTGTAAGCAGACGGTTTGCGCCAGTTTTTGGCAAAACAACCGCAGCAACAGCCGTTGTGCTGGTTCCGAGTACTACTCCACCATACATAATAGGAGGCCTCCTATTTAAAAATTAATAAGCTTTGAATGCTGTTCGCCACCCCTCGCAGTTCATTCAGCACAAATTGTATCCTTTAAATGACATTTTGTAAAGCTTATTTTATAAGAGGTTATGCTTAGCTGCCCCTTTGTTCTTGCGTAAACTTGCAAACTATTGTATACTTCACTTAAAGCGTGGGTGTGGTAGCCTTTGGCTGGCCATTGTAATAGGTGGTGAAATGGATTTAACCTAATGAACCTTGTTGGTTTTGCGAAGCAAAAACTTGTAAAGTCCTGCGTCATATCTTTAGCAATTTTCTATGGAAGCTTTTTTGCATTTGGGGTCCCTTTGCGTGCTTACGCTGCGACCGACTTAACCCCTGCAGCAAAAGTAACATTTACGTTTGACGATGGGCTAAATAGCTCACTTACCCAGGCGGCACCTACTTTAGCCAAATATGGCTTTGCGGGGGTAAATTATGTAACAACAGGCTGTATTGGTATGACTACAGTACCAAATACCTGCGGCGCCGACGAAGATGAGGTATATATGACCTGGGACCAGGTTGTTCAGCTACAGAATAATTATGGCTGGGAAATTGGTGCACACACCGTCAGTCACCCTCTTCTAGCTAGCAGCGATCCAGATTTCCAGACAAAGAAGTTAACAGCCAGCCAAGTAACGCAAGAATTAACCAAAAGTAAGAATGACCTAGCTGCTCATGGTATAAATGCTGTCAACTTTGCCAGCCCGTACGGTGATTACAACCAAACTGTTTTGGCCCAGATTGCCAAACTTTATGAGTCACACCGCGGTTTTGCCGACACAGGATATAACAGCTTCCCTTATAACGACTACATAATCCGCGACCAACAAGTTCAAGCTGGTGTATCTGTAGACACAGTTAAGGGGTACATCGACCAGGCAATTGCCAACAATCAGTGGTTGGTACTAACCTTTCACGATATCCAGCCCAACGCCAGTGCAGATCCGGAAGACTATGAGTACAGTACCTCTGACCTGGATCAGATTGCTGCCTACGTAAAGAACAAGAGTGTTCCGGTAGTTACTGTCAAAGATGCGCTAGTAAAAGGCACTAACCTATTGGCAAACTCAACGTTTGACAGTGGCCTAGCTAGTGGCTGGACGACCGACGCACCCAACTATGTTAAGAAAAATACAGCGGGGCGCGGTAGCTACCCTAGCCCCACCAACTCTATTTCTATGACCTCAACCAACAAAAATATTCATCTGTTTTCACCCCAAGTCTCTGTCGACCCAAACAGCACCTATGTTTTAAAAAGCTACATGAATTTAACCAAGGTAAAGACCGGCTATGCGCTAGGTTACTACATTGATGAATACGACTCAAATGGCACATGGATTTCTGGCCAATACAAACAAAGTGTTAGTTTTGCTTGGCCTCAAACCGCCGGATATGAGTACAAGCCATCGTCTGCCGGCGTAGCTAAGGCACGGCTGCAAGTAATTGTGCCAGCGAACTCAGGTATAGTTGCATATTTGGATAACTTCCAGTGGATAAACGAAGGCGTGGCAACTCCGCCACCGTCCGCAGTAAACAACCTGGTAGCTAATGGTACTTTTGACGCTGGAATTAGCGGCGGCTGGTTGACTGATGGCCCAGCCAACATTATTGCCGATGGTGCCGGCAACGGCAGTCCTGCCAACCCGGTTAACTCTGTAAAAATGACCGCTGTCTCTGGCAACACCCACCTGTTTTCACCAAAGACAACTTTGAACCCGTCCGCAAATTACAACTTAAGCACCTATGTGGACATAAGACAACTAACTAGTGGCGAGGTTGGGTTCTACGTGGACGAATACGATGCTAGTGGCAATTGGATCTCAGGTCAGTACAAAACTGGAGTTAGATCTGTTGGAGCTGCTACAGCGAGTTTTAACTATACTCCAACTTCTGGCAGCGTAGCTTCAGCCAGCTTGCAAATCATTTTGCAAGGCAATTCTGGAATTCTTGCCTACGTAGACAATGTTGTCTGGGTTGAGAACTAAAATCCTTCGTAACACCGATAATTTGTTATAATCACTTCTGTTAATACGCGGGTGTGGTATAACGGCCATTATTCCAGTTTTCCAAACTGGCGACGAGGGTTCGACTCCCTCCACCCGCACCATGCGCCCGTAGCTCAGCTGGATAGAGCAGGAGACTTCTAAGCTCAAGGTCGTAGGTTCGAGTCCTACCGGGCGTACCAGTTGGATAACAGAGGTGGGCGTGGTATAATCACGCGGTCGTGGTGCCCGTAGCTTAGTGGTTAAAGCGCCGCTCTGTGGCAGCGGATACGAGGGTTCAATTCCCTTCGGGCACCCCAAGGATATACATGATGAATAAACTCTGGAACTTCTTTAATAATTACCGCCAGTTTGGACTGGTTGTTGTAACCTTTGTGATTGGCCTTGCCCTGGACTTAGCAGGAAAGGACACCGCGTCACACTTTGTCTTAGGCGTGGCTGCAATTGCCAACTCTATCCCCATTATTATAGATATCTTGCGCGACCTAAGATCCGGTAAATACGGGGTAGACATACTGGCAGCCACGGCCATTATAACCTCGGTAATTATGGGCGAGTACTGGGCAGGCATGATAATTGTGCTTATGCTGACTGGTGGCGAGGCGCTAGAAGATTATGCCGAAGGCCGGGCCAAGACCGAGCTTACCGCACTGCTAGAACGCGCACCACGTACCGCTCACGTGCTGCGTGGCCGCAAGACCATAGATATACCAGCACGCGAGGTAAAACCAAACGACAAAATTATTATTCGCGCCGGAGAGCTGGTGCCAGTTGATGCGGTGGTTATAGATGGCCAGGCCAGCTTTGACGAATCAAGCCTAACTGGCGAGAGCATGCCCGCACTAAAGAGACTAAACGATCAGCTACTGTCTGGCTCGGTCAACCAAGATGGCGTAGTCACGGCCCGCGCCTTGCGCTCTGCTGCAGACAGCCAGTACGAACAAATTGTTAGCCTGGTGCGTTCGGCTGCAGCCAGCCGCGCTCCGTTTGTCCGACTGGCAGACCGCTACAGCATACCCTTTACCATAGTTTCTTTTGGCATTGCTATAACCGCCTGGGTCGTTAGCGGTGAATCTATCCGATTTTTGGAGGTCATTGTAGTAGCCACCCCCTGCCCGCTTATTTTGGCAGCACCTATAGCGCTTATTTCTGGCATGAGCCGCCAAGCCAAGCGCGGGATTATAGTAAAAAGCGGCACCGCCCTAGAAAGGCTAGCAGAGATTAAGACCTTTGCTTTTGACAAAACCGGCACCTTGACCTATGGGCGTCTGGAGTTGGCTGGCATAAAAACTGCCAAACCATTTACAAACGACGAGGTACTAGCTTTGGCTGCGTCGTTAGAACAAAATTCTACCCACATAGTTGCCGAATCTATAGTAGGCGCGGCGCTGGGCAAAAAACTAAAACTAGCCAAGGTGAAAAACGTAGAGGAAATCCCCGGAATGGGTTTGAAAGGTTCCTTTGGCAAATACCGTTTAGTAGTAGGCAGGCGCGAGCTAGTAGAGCAAGAAGGCATGTCTATTCCCAAAACCTTGGCGGCACCCATAGGAAAAACTTCTGTTTATATAGCTGTGGAACAAGCAGTGGCTGGCGTGATTTCTTTTGATGATCGCGTGAGAGAAAAGAGTAAATCTACCCTGGAAAGCCTACGGCAAATGGGCGTCAAAAACTTCCTGATGGTAACCGGGGACAATCAAAAGGTAGCAGACAAAATAGCCAGCCAGCTTGGTATTAACGAGGTTGTGGCTGGTGCCCTGCCAGCAGACAAGATCCGCGCCGTAGAGCAAGAAAAAGAACGCCCTGTAGCTTTTGCCGGCGACGGCGTAAACGATGCGCCAGTGCTGGCCGCCGCCGATGTGGGCATAGCACTGGGTGCGCGAGGCTCGGCTGCGGCAGCCGAATCAGCAGACGCCGTGATTATGATAGACGACATTGAGCGCGTGTCTGTAGCTGTAGCTATTGCTAAAAAGACCATTGGCATTGCCAAACAAAGCATCTGGATTGGCATAGCTATAAGCGTGGTGCTTATGCTAGTCTTTTCTACCGGGCGGTTTAGCGCAACCCTTGGCGCGGGTCTGCAAGAGATTGTTGACGTTATAGTTATATTCAATGCCCTACGAGCCCACGGCCCGTTTGGCGAAAAGCGCGAGACAGATATTTAGTTTACAAACTGGCCAACACGGCAGTAACAATTATTGGCAACGCAAGGTTATCTATCCCCCACGGCGCTATAGCCTCTACTGCTGTAGCCAACAGCGGCAACCAAATAACCACCTGCCAATGGCTGTCTAGGCCCGCAGGAGCCATAAAAACCAACAATGCTGTTATGCAGATTGCAGCCACCAGAAAAGCCAGACTGCCCTCTAAACTTTTTATATGGCCAAAAAACTGAAACTGCCTTTTGCCCCTACGTTTGCCTACCAATGCGGCTACAGAATCAGCAACGCCCAAGTACAACATGGCCGCCGCAAACACCCACTTACTGGGACCAATCACGGCCGCGCCCGCTACGCCCAACCCAAACAAAGGCTCGCCCCACGATTTCCTGTCTACAAAGCGGGTATTTGGAAACAAGTTGAAAACCCTCACCCCAATAGCCGCAAACGTAAACACCAGCCCCAAAGTAAGCACCGTGTGCATGCTGACAAAAAACGGCCACGTGGCAATAGCCAGGCTTCCCACCACATGCGGGATCTTGCGCGAGACTTCTGTAGAAATTTTGTTGGTCTTCGCAGCCCGCTCTGTAGCAAGCAACACGACTAAAGCGGCCAGACTGGTAACAAAAACACCAAGCATGAACCTTATTATAACTGGTCGGGGTGAGAGGACATCGCATTCGCTGAAGCGAATACTCCTACCTGCGATGCTCGGCAAGAATATGCATGCACATTCTTGGCCTGCGCTTCTCGTCCACCGAACCTACGGTTCTCGTGCCTTTCGTCCCCTGAAACCATGCAAAAAGCCCAGGCCTACGTCCTGGACTCTTTGCATGGTCGGGGTGAGAGGACTCGAACCTCCGGCCTCCGCGTCCCAAACGCGGCGCGCTAGCCAACTGCGCCACACCCCGTCGTCGATGTGTAAGACAAGGGTGATTTTACTATAAAACCCCTGTAAAAGCCAGAACTAAGCTGACGTCTTTAGTGCCTCTATGGCTGTCAAAGCCGCGGTTTTGGCATCGTGTAATGGGTGGTGGTTTTTAAATTCCTCGTCTTTTGTAGCTTTGGCTACTAAATCTTGTTTAGCCGAGTTGCTTATGAGGCCCGCGCCAAGCAATAAAGAAGATACATCAATTAGCGGAAACGGATGCTCCCAGTAGCGGGTGTCAATATCGCCCTCTTGGCAGTCCAGTAAAAACCGATACTCTACCGGGTAGCCGTTGCTCACAAGCGTGTAGTCACTGTTTTTTTGGGCAGCTACAAACCACTTCCAAAAGTCCGTGCACATGTCTTTGTAGGTTGCGTGTGTGATGGGCATATCACTAATTGCTGGCAATACATTCTTTTCTACCCATTCGTCTACCTGCCCGTGGATTCTCATGCGGGCAGTAAACTGGTCGTGCACCTTGCCCTGCATGTCCATAACCACCGCACCCACTGCAAACGCCTGCCCGTGCAGCCCATTTGACTCCAGATCAAAACAAAGCAGTTTTGTCTTATCTGTAACTGGAGGTGTTTTGGCGGTTTTCATGCCAAGCTGACTATTTGGCGAACTCTATGGCGCGGGTTTCGCGGATGACATTGACCTTTATAGTACCCGGGTATTGCATGGTAGATTCAATTTTGTTGGCAATATCGCGAGCTAGTTTGATGGCAGACAGGTCGTCTATGTCTTTTGGCTTTACAAACACGCGCACCTCGCGGCCGGCGCTTATAGCGTAGGACTTTTCTATGCCGCCAAAGCTATTGGCTACATTTTCTAGGTCTTTCATGCGCTCTGCAAAGTTCTCAGCAGATATGTTGCGTGCACCCGGCCGAGACGCGCTAATGGCGTCTACCACGCGCACTATCAGCGCCTCTGTGGTGGTAGCCTCCATGTCGTCGTGATGTGCCTCTGCAGCGTGGGCTACATCTTCTGGTACGCCATATTTGCGCAAAATTTCGCCACTAATATGGTGATGTTTGCCCTCTATTTTATGTGTCAGGGCCTTGCCCAGGTCGTGCACCAGCGCAGCGTATTTGGCGGTCTTTACATTTGCGCCCAGCTCTTCAGCAATTATTCCCGCAATGTGCGCCATTTCGGTGCTGTGCTTTAGCACGTTTTGGCCGTAGCTGGTACGAAACTTTAGCTCGCCCAGGTACTGCAAAACTTCTTTTGGTATGCCAATTACTCCTACCTCGCGGGCAGCGTCTTCGCCAGCGCGCATAACTTCCTTTTGTACTTCCTTTTGGGCTTTTTCTACAACTTCTTCTATGCGGCCGGGGTGTACGCGGCCGTCCTTTAGCAGCATTTCCAGGGCTATGCGCGCAATCTCACGGCGAACCGGGTCAAAAGAGCTTAAAATTATCATGCCCGGTGTGTCGTCTACCAAAATATCCACGCCGGTGGCACGTTGCAAAGCCTGAATATTGCGCCCTTCTTTGCCAATTATGCGACCCTTCATTTCTTCATCTTCTAGCTTCACGGCTGTAACGGTGCGTTCGGCCGTAACCTCGCTAGCCATTCGCTCCATAGCACCCACCAGCACAGCGGCGGCTTGCTCTTCTGCGTTTTCTTTGGCCTCGTTTTGGAGTTTAGACACCAAGCCCTTTAGGTCTTCTTTGATGTCGCGCTCGGTCATTTTCATGAGCTTGTCAGCTGCTTCACCCTTAGTAAGCTTGGCTATTTTTTCTAGCTTGTCTTGTTGTTTTCCTCTGATGTCGCGGATTTCGTTTTTTAGGCCCTCTACTTCGTCTTCACTTTTTCGCAAATGTTCTGAACGTTTGTCTAGGTCGTCTAGCTTCCTGTCTAGCGATTCCTCGCGGGTGACTATGCGCTGTTCTAAGTCTTTGTATTCTTTGCGGCGAGCCTGGTCTTCTTTGCGGGCGTCATCTGCCAGTTTGGCAGCTTCTTCTTTGGCTGAGGCTACCATTTTTTCGCCCTCGACTTTTGCTTTTTTTAGTTCTTTTTTGGCAGCCTCTTCTGCTGAGCCTATTTTCTTTTTGGTCAGGACTGTGCTGGCGCTATAACCAGCACCAATACCAACCACAGCTAACACTATGGTAATTGGATCCATGTTGTACTCCTTGCAGATAACCTAGCTCGACAATCACTATCACTTCGTTAGTCGGCAGCTGTTATCTGAATATCAAAATTTATAATTTCCTACCTGGATTTTGCTCCCAAATAGCCTCAAATCCTACCAATAAATATACGCGCAAAGTAGCAAAATCTCAATTATTTCTTTGGCTTTGTTATGTGGGGATCACTGCCGTATTTGGGAAGGGCAATCTTTTCATCTTCTTCCTTCTGCAATTTTTTAATGCCATTTTCTACCCAATCTTCGCCATTTGCACTCACAATTGGAGCACCCAGGCCATACGCCAATGCGTTGCCTACAGTTAAACCTATGCGCAGCCCCGTAAAGCTGCCTGGACCCTTAAAGCACACAACTCCTTGTATGTCTTGCCAATCTTTATTACTTTTTTGCAAGATTGTCGCAATTTTTTGGTGGAGCGTCTCGGATAGTTCACGGTGAGCCTGCCAGGTTTCGTAAGCTAGCTGCTTGTTATCATCATATAGACCAATTTCAGCTTCTGGTTTGTCGGTACGGATAGTTAGGATAATCATTTTAGCCCCTCTAGCAAATACTTAAGCGAATCTGGGCCGCGAAAGACCAGTTGCCTTTTGGTCTCGCCTACAGCTTTAAGCTCAATCTTTAACCGATTTTCTGGCAAAACACCCTGCACTATATCTGCCCATTCTACTACCGTAACGGCGTCCTCTTTATGAATCTCCTCGGCTAGCTCATGCACTAGCACGCCCGGTTCATGCAACCGATAAAAGTCAAAGTGGTGCAGAGTTAGGTCCTGTGTGCGGTACTGCTGCTGGATTGTAAAGCTGGGGCTAGAAACCGTATCTGTACTGCCCAGGCCTTTGGCCAGTCCGCGCACAAACGTGGTCTTACCGCCCCCCAGGTCGCTAACCAGCTCTATGACCTCGCCACCTTTAAGGTTTTTGCCGACGTGCTCGCCTAGTAGCTCGGTTTTGTTGGAGCTGGTGGAGTTTATTTTTAATATCACCTCTGTACTCATACAACCCATATAGTAACGCGGCCGTAGCCACACCTGCAATGATTAGTGGGTGAAGCAGAGGGTTTTTGTTGTCACTAGAATTACTCTTTTTCCCTGTGGGCGACGAATCAAGGCTAGCATTTTGCTTGGTACCTTCAACTACGCCTACGCCACTGCCAGACTTGTTTTTTGAACTGCTAATGCCAGACGTTGAACCATTTATGGTGTTAGCCGCATTTGGTGTGGGTGTGGTGGTCCAATACCACTTGCCCTCGGCCAGCGCCCAGGCTAGGCCCTCCTTGGCCTCTGTGTAAGGTTCTGTCTGGCTGATGATGTTGCCCTTAGGATCTAACAGCCAAACCTGGCCGCCATTGTTAGACAAGCTGACGCTGATGTTTTCTGACGGATAAGCCGCAAAAGATTTGGGAGCTATTTTGGTACCGCTTGGGAACGTGTATGTACGTTTGGTGTCAGATGTGCCGGATCTGGTTTGAAGTTTGAAGCCAGATAGGTCAAACGTAGCGTCGTTTGGGTTATATAGTTCTACATACTCATCATCTGCGTCGGTTTGGGGTTCTTTGGGGTTTGGTAGAAGCTCATTTAACACTGGTGAGCGTAGGCCAATATCTGCGGCAGGCAACCCGCCTGACCCAGACTCAGAACTCTCGTCTGTTTCAGACAAAACACTGACTATGGTGGCCGGCGGTGGCAAACCAGGCAAAAGCTGGTTTACAGTGCTAGTTGTGACCGGAGCAGAGCTAACATTGTCTACCACGTTTAGCTGGCAAATGTCGCCCAGGCTAGCTATGCGAGCCTTTTGCCATAAAAACGGCGGTGTTAGCAGAGAGTTTTGGTAGCGATACCACGAGTTCAAAGGATCAGAGCTGTTACTGGGCACGCTGCTAATCATGCCCGGTGTGGCGTTTGCACCAGAGCTCCAGGAAACCGCATCGTGAGTTAGCTGAGACAGCACACCACTCACAACCGTGTTTTGAATAACCTGCAGGTAACCACTTGAATCACTTAGGCTGATGCCCAGGCTGTCTGTTACAGCTGCCCCGCATGTTGAACCGCCCTCGCTCAAAAGCACTGCCTGGCCAGACTGCAAACTGCCAGCAGGCAGTTGTTGAAGCGAACTAGATACACCTGCCGCCCCCGGGTTTGCATTGTTGAAAACCTGTAGCCAATATTGCGACAAGTCCGTGATGGTGCTGCCAGAATTGTTTACGAGCATGACAAACTCTGAACCAGTCATTTTTATTTCTGCCAGTGCCAGACCGGCTGGCACTGCCAAAGGAGGCGCCACAACTGCACTGGCAACAGAACCAAGTAGGCCAGCAGCCAAGACAGTCACCACCCAAATCTTTAGACCATCTCTAAACATTGATAAAGATTGTATGGAACAAGCAAATTGCCATGCAAGCAATAGCATAATATTTTCAATAAATTACAACGATATTTGGTTTAAGCTGCTTGCCGTTCCAGCTTGGCTAAGCGGTGGTCAATTTGTTTGTTTATTTCATCAATTGCGTCACCCACCCCCAGAAAACCATCAATCATTTCTTTGCGCAATTCTTCCAAGCGTGTATCGAGTTTTTTATCTACACCTTCAATATTTTCGTTTACTCCATCAATCCTATCGTTGAGTCTTTCTTCAGTTTGAGAAATTTTGGAATCTATAAACTGTTTCAGATCTTCCAGCTGCTCTTCGTTCATGTAGCAATTTTATCACAATCGCAATGTGCCCAACTGCGTTATAATTTAGCTTATGTTTGTGCTTAGCAAAAGTTTAATTGGGCAAAAAATCATGAGCCTGCGTACCGGCGGGCAAGTAGGCGTGACCGTGTCGACAATAATTAACCCAAACAACCTAAAGATAGAGGGTTTTTACTGCCTAGACAACCAAGACAAAAAGAAACGGCTGGTGCTACTTTACCAAGATATTCGTGACGTGGTGCCACAAGGAATTGTGGTAAACGATCACGATTCACTAACAGAACCACAGGAATTGGTACGCCTAAAGGATCTTCTAGGACTAAACTTTGAGCTTCTAGGCAAACCGGTCTACACCCAAAGCAAACAAAAAATAGGCAAGGTAAATGATTATGCCACAGAGCTGTCTACGTTTTTTATAGAAAAACTTTATGTGGGACAGCCTTTGGTCAAGAGTTTGAGCGGCGGCAGCCTAAGTGTAGAACGCGGGCAGATTGTAGAAATCACTAACCGCAAAATTGTTATCCAAGATCCGCTGCAAGGCATAAAGGACACCAAACCCCAGCCAGCCGCCGCGCCACTGTCGCCAGCCTAACAAATCCTCAATATTTAACCAATCGGGTAAGTTATAAGGAGTCAGTGGTTTTTTAACTCTTCTAAAACTGCCTTAATGTCGTCGTAGTTGTAACCCTGGCGGGCCAAATATTGCATGAACTTTAGCTTGTCTGGGTAGCGGGATTTCTTTTTCTCAACCAGAACGCGCAAAACTTGCAGCTCATCAGTTTCGTCCGCTACCAAAACCTGGTCAATAATTTCGTTAGGGACGCGCTTAGCGCGAAGTTCCTGGACAAGCCGCCGGCGAGCAGTGGGCTTTAGCAAACGGCGATTACGTACCCAAGCCTCTGCAAACTTGGCATCATCTACATAACCTCTAATGCTTAACTTGTTAACTATTGTATCGATCAGGGCAGGGGTGTAATCTTTGCGCTTTAGATATTCGCGTATTTCCCACTCGGATCTAAGCCTGCGCGCGATTAGGTTGAGAGCACGGTCGTACGCCTTGTCTAAAACCGCCGTTTGCTTGAGCTCTTCTAACTCTTCTTTGCTAAATTCCTGCCCAATCTTTAGCCCCAAATTTAGAAGTTCACTCTCACTCAATGAAAAAGCATATTTCTCGTCGACATAAATAGAATAGCGATCCTGCCGCTTCACCTGCTGCTTAATGCTGCTGATCTTCATGGTGGCCAATTGCCGTAATGCCTGCATACACGGACACCCTGAAAGTTCTATCTAAGGGAGTTCCGTGATCTCTTTCAACCGGGTATGAACCGTCATCAAACTGTAGATCTTCCTGAAATATCGAACCAACTTCTCTTGGGAAGCCAACTCCGCTAACATTTTCAGGCAGAACCGGGCTGCCAGTTAGTCTCGTAAAGGCCGCCCGCAGATCGTCGCCAGTAACCATCACAGTTCCCTCATGTGTCCTATTGCGAGCGTCGGTATAGGGATCAGAGATTGCTTCTTTTTTTCTAATGGGCAACGGAACACCTATGAGCAGTTTTTCTGTGGCCATATAAGTAGAACCATAACTGGGATGCCTCAGTAACCTCTCACTAATCACAAACCAGGCTACCGGTTGCGAGGTTGCAAACTCTAGCTCTTTAATGGCTTCAGGGGTTACCATATCACTCTTCCTTGGCGGCGGCTACGGTGACTTGCTTGGCGATTTCGTCCATAACCTTAGGGTTTTCTTCTAAATACTTTTTGGCAGATTCGCGGCCTTGGGCAATCTTGTTGCCTTTATACGCAAACCAGGCGCCGGACTTTTCTACAATTCCCCGCTCTGTGGCTAGGTCCAAAATGTCGCCAGAGCGCGAAATGCCTTGGTTGTACATAATGTCGAACTCTGCCTGGCGAAACGGCGGAGCAATTTTGTTTTTTACCACCTTTACCCTTGTGCGGTTGCCAATGATTTCTTCTCCGGCTTTGATCTGGGCAATACGGCGAATGTCCATGCGCACGCTGGCATAAAACTTAAGTGCGTTACCACCGGTAGTGGTTTCTGGGTTGCCAAACATCACACCAATCTTCATACGGATTTGGTTGATGAAAATAACTGTGGCATGTGAACGGCTAATAACGCCAGTGAGTTTGCGCAGCGCCTGGCTCATGAGCCGGGCCTGCAAGCCCATGTGGCTGTCGCCCATCTCGCCCTCTATCTCTGCCCTGGGGACCAACGCAGCCACAGAGTCAACTACAATCAAATCTACAGCGTTAGACCGCACCAGGGTTTCCACAATTTCCAGCGCTTGTTCTCCATTGTCTGGCTGGGACAATAATAAGTTCTCTACATCTACGCCGATGCGCTTGGCATAGGATGGATCCAGGGCGTGCTCGGCATCTATAAAAGCTGCTGTGCCGCCTTGTTTCTGAATTTCTGCAATGGCGTGCAGGGTTAAGGTGGTTTTGCCTGAACTTTCCGGTCCGTAGATTTCTATAACGCGGCCTTTGGGTATGCCGCCACCCAGGGCAATATCTAAAGACAAACTACCAGTGGGGATGCACTCTACGTGCACTTTGTGGGCGTCGCCCATTTTCATAATCGAACCTTTGCCAAACTGTTTTTCAATAGTTTCTAGCGCCAGCCCTAGTGCCTTACCCTTGCCTTCTTTTGCCGCTGCCTTGTCATCTGCCATAAGGCCATAACCCTCCGTTTAAGAAAATTTTACGTCCCACCAGTCGTTACCCTTATTATATATCATGCAGCAGTTGTAGTTTTTTCTTATATAATGGAACATAACCATTATGGTGGGCTGATCAGTCATGAACAAAGAGCAGAAAACAATTAATAGCCGCGTCCAAACATTACTGCCGGCTATTTGTAAATTGGAGCGAAGAGAGTAACCAATGCGCATATCTGATGCCATAGTTGAAAAACTACTTAGACAAGCCAAGGTCAGCGACCAGCAGCTGGCCGGTCTGCACGAGCAGGCCAAGGCAGAAAAGAAATCTCTGCAAGAGCTGGTTCTGACTGGCAACGTTTTGTCTGAAACAGACCTGACCAAGCTCTATGCCAAAGAAGTAGACATCCCCTATGTAGATATAGTTGCAGAAGACATAGACCAAAGTACGCTCCGGCTGATTCCAGAGCGTGTAGCCCGCCAGTACAATGCAGTGGTATTTGGCGTAGACAAAGACGGCAGCATGCTGCTGGCGCTTGAAGACCCTGATGATATTCAGGCAATTAGCTTTTTACAAAAGCAGCTTGGCGAAAACGCCAAAATCCACATTGCCCCAGCTTCAAAAATCCGGGCAGCACTAGACAAATACAGGGGCAACATTGGTTCTGAATTAACCAAGGTTATGTCGCCCGAAGAAGACGAAGAAACCGAAGAAGAGGTAAACGAAGAAGACCTGGCAGAAGATTCACCAACCGCACAAACCGTAAATGTGATAATTGATTATGCGGTCAAGGCCGGCGCCAGCGACATCCACATAGAGCCACGCGAAGATTTTGTGCTGGTCCGCTACCGCGTAGACGGCATTTTGCGTGAGGCAAATAAGCTGCCAAAGAAACTGCTGAACCCTATTGTGTCGCGTATAAAGATCTTGTCTAACCTGAAGATTGACGAACGCCGGGCCCCGCAAGACGGCCGGTTCAAGATTGAGCTAGGTGGCCAGCTGCACGCACTGCGCGTGTCTACTTTGCCAGTGGTTGACGGCGAAAAAGTAGTTATGCGAATTTTAAGTGAAGGGGCAAAAGCATTGACCCTTGAGGAGTTGGGCTACTGGGGCTTTGCCCTTTCCAGTATCAACCGCGCCATTACCCAGCCACATGGCATGCTTTTAGTAACTGGCCCTACCGGTTCTGGCAAATCCACTAGCTTGTTTAGTATTCTGAGCTTGCTAAACAAGCCCACGGTCAACATTTCTACCGTAGAAGACCCGGTAGAATACCGGATTGTGGGCGCCAACCAGACACAGGTAAACCCCAAAGCTGGCATGACATTCGCTTCTGGCCTGCGCGCCCTGCTGCGCCAGGATCCAAACATAATAATGGTGGGCGAGATCCGTGACCGCGAAACTGCTGATCTGGCAGTACAGGCTGCCCTAACCGGTCACTTGGTATTCTCTACTCTGCACACAAACAATGCCGCCACCTCATTGCCAAGACTTTTAGACATGGGCGTAGAACCGTTTTTGATTGCCAGCACGGTGCGTGCAGTCGTGGGCCAACGTTTGGTGCGCAGACTTTGCCCCGACTGCCGCGAGAGCTACCAGCCAGACGAGGCAGCCCTAAAGCATCTGGGACACATATTTGGTATAAACAATGAGGGTACCCTAAAAAGTCTTCACGAGCTAGAACAACAAGCCATTGCGGGTGGAATTGGCAAAGACATCACACCCGGGACTTCAGACAACCGCATACTTCAGCTTTGGAAAGCTCACGACGGCGGCTGCGAAAACTGTGGACACGTGGGCTACAAAGGCCGTACCGGCATTTACGAGGTACTGCCAAACTCTGAATCCATTCAGAAACTGATTGTGTCTAGTGCCACCAGTGAAGACCTGCAAACGCAGGCTATCAAAGAAGGAATGGTCACAATGCAAGTAGACGGATTTATTAAAGCTCTGCGCGGGCAGACTAGCGTAGAAGAAATCTTGCGCGTAACTTCAGAGGAATAACATGCCAACCTTTGCCTACATTGCCCTTACCAAAGACGGAAAAGCCCTGCACGGCAACTTGCAGGCTGCCAGCCAAGAGGCGGCAATGCAATCGCTGACCAAACAGGGGCTGCGTCCAATTGCACTCAAACCATCGTCTGCAGAAAAGAGTGGTTTTCTAAGCAAACTAAAGCTCGGCAAAAAGGTAAAACTAAAGGATCTGGTGGTATTTACAAGACAGTTATCTACCATGATTTCTGCCGGGGTGCCGCTTACCCGGTCGTTGGCTACGCTCCAGGACGAAGCAGAAAATAAATACTTTAAATCGGTTATAGCCGGCATATCCAAAGACGTAGAAGGCGGCATGCCCCTAGCCGATGCGTTTGCACGCCACCCCACCGTTTTTTCTGAGGTCTATACCAACATGGTCAGGGCCGGAGAAGCCGGTGGTATTTTAGACGACATATTAAAGCGCCTGGCTAGCCAGGTAGAACAAGACGCCAGTATTCGCAAAAAGGTCAAGGGCGCCATGATGTACCCCATCGTCATCTTAAGCGTTTCTGTGGTGGCATTTTTTGGAATCATGATATTTATAATCCCTAAAATCGCAAAGATCATGGAAGACCTGGGCGGCCCCAATGCCAAACTGCCTGTATACACCAGAGCCATGATAACTGTCAGCGGCTTTGTGCAACACAACTCTATATTTATATTGGTCGGGCTTGGGATTGCCTTCTTCTTGCTTAGAAAGTACATAAAAACTCCCGGTGGCCGGCATCGTTTTCATTTGCTGCTTCTAAATTTGCCCATTATTAAAACTGTTGTTGTTAAAGTATCAGTTGCGCGGTTTTCTAGGACTTTTGCGTCATTGACCGCCGCCGGGGTAAGCGTGCTTGAATCATTAAATGTTACTGGCCGAGCCATGGGAAATGTCATTCTAGAGGACGAACTAAAAGCAGCAGCTACTGAGGTAAAAAACGGCAAGCAGTTGTCCGAGCCAATCAGTGGGAGCAAATACTTTCCCCGCATAGTCAGCCAGATGCTGGCGGTTGGCGAAGAAACCGGCCAGATCGACACTATCTTGGTCAAAGTTGCAGATTTTTATGAAGAAGAGGTCAATACGTTAATTGACAGTCTGGCTTCAATTATAGAGCCTTTAATGATTATTGTTCTGGGCGCGTTTGTGGGTCTGATTGCTGCCAGCGTTATGGGACCAATTGCCGGGCTAAGCAAAAACATCAGCGGCGGTTAAGCGTAGTCCCTAGCCTGCTTGACGCCAAAGCGCTTATGTCTATAATCTGATATATAAAACTTAATTATCTTTAGGTAAATCCAGAAGGGTGGGCATAAACAAATGAGAGTTCAACTAAAACAACGTGGTTTCACTATCGTGGAGCTCCTAATTGTGATTGTGGTAATTGGTATTTTGGCAGCGCTGGTTATTACCACGTTTACCGGCATCCAAAAGAAAGCCCGCGACACAGAAAGGCAAACCGATGTAAAGGCACTGCATGGCCAACTAGAGGCCTACTACGCCCAATATGGCGCCTATCCAGGGCTGGGCACCCAGGGATCTAACGATGGATTAAATGATTCAACCTGGAGAGGCTCGTTCATGAAGGGCCTTGACGCAGAAGCCCTAAAAGATCCAAAAGGCAGCACTCAAGCTCTATGTGCCACGCCGTCTACAACTTGCTACGGTTATGCTGTATTTCAAACAGATGGTACCACGGCCTGCACTACAGCTGCAGCCGACTGTGCACTGTTTACCTTAACTGCTACGCTTGAGAGCGGTGGCACTTACTTTGTGAAAAGCAACCTAAACTAACCGTTTAGTTCCTGCCGTAACTTTTATATGCTTTGCTTGTTATAATAAGCTTTAGCACCATGTTAAATTTAAACAAGAAGCGCTTTAGCGAGCCGGCTCGGCGTACCAGAAACCAGACGGCAGGGTTTACAATTGTTGAGCTAATTGTATCTTTGGTAGTTGGTAGTTTATTGGTAGGCGCAGCCAGCTTGTTGGGATCGGTTTACTACAGCCTAAGCGCCCGGGCACTTTCGCTAACAGTTGCTAATTCTTATAGCGAAAATAAAGTAGAGAGTTTGCGAAGTACCGGATATTTGGGTCTTACAGACGGCACAACAAACATAACCAGCGAGTTACCAGGCGAACTTAGAAGCCCCAGAAGTGGCAGTTTGCAGGTTTCTTCGCAGTCAACGTCTGTTAAAAAAATAGATATTTCTATAACTTACAACGACCAAGGAGCACAACGGACGTATTCGTACACTACATATATAGGGGAGCTTGGTGTTGGCCAATATTAACCTCACTTCTGCTCCACGCCGGCCAAGCGTAAACGGGCGAGCTGGGTTTACCCTGGTTGAATTGAACTTGAGCCTTCTGATACTAGGCATAATTTCGGTTAGCCTACTCACTATTTTTACAAACTTTTTGGTGTTAATTACTCGCAACAACGTGCTTATGGACATGACTGTAGACTCACAAAACTTACTCAGAACGGCAGTAGAAGAACTGCGCTATGGAGCGGGTGTTCGGCAGGCAAACACCATTACCGACCCCAACGCCCCAGGTGGTAGCTGGACAACCAGTAACTCTAACTTTGTGATCATCATCGCGGTACCTGCCCTGGACCAAAACCATGATTATATTGTTGATCCAGACACAGGCAGCCCCTATATAAACGAGTTGGTGTATTTTAAAAGCGGCACTACTTTGTATAAAAGAATTTTGGCAAACTCTAGCGCGACTGGAAATTCGCTTAGAACGTCTTGCCCAGAAGCTAGCGCATCGACCTCGTGCCCAGCTGACCGCAAGCTGGCAGACAATGTAAGCAATATGGTCTTTACGCTCTATGACCAAGACGATGCACTGACCACCGACCCCCTGCTAGCACGGTCTATAAAAATCGGTCTCAACCTACAGCGCGATAGTTTTGGCACGCCACTGGCTGTAGACAATAGCATAAGAGTAACTTTGAGGAATACGTTCTAATGGCTGTCACACAAAAGAATCAAAGAGGATTTGTTCTGATATCGCTTATTGTAATCTTGCCGTTTTTAATTTTGATCGCGTCGCATTATTTCCAGCTGGCTACCTCTAGCTATAACTTGGCTCACAAGGACCAGCTACATACCCAAGCCCAGTTTGGCACCGATGCCAGCATAGATTATGCAGTAGAACAGATAAATGCCGACCCAGACTGGCCAGGCACAACCACGCCCATAGAACTGCATAACGACGGCGTAACCAAAGTAACCTATGAAGTTTCTGTTACAAACAACAGCACCACCAGCAAAACTATAAATGCAACTGGCTACTCTTATAGCCCCGTCAGCCGCAGTACACCTAATTCTACGGTAAAGATCAAGGTAGACCTGCGCGCGGTAACCACCGGCAACTTTAGCCTTGTCACCGGAGTGGGCGGTTTGTATATGAGTAACAGCGCAAAAATTTTGGGTGGTGATGTCCACGTCAACGGCGAGATCAGTATGAGCAACTCAGCCCAGATAGGACTTAGCTCTAACCCAGTTAACCTTAGCGTTGCCCACCAAACCTGCCCCAACCCTGCTGACAGTTCGTACCCGCAACTCTGTGGCGGTGGAAACGGTGAACCAATAGATATAAACAATACTGCCCATATTTATGGCGACGTAAAGGCCAACAACCAAGTTAGTGGAAGCGGCATGAGCGACCCAGGCCTCACTGCCAGCTCTGGCGTGGCGGCCCTACCCCTGCCACCGCACGACCGAGCGGCCCAAAAGGCAGCTATTGCAACAGAGATTACCGGGTCGGCTGCATCTTGTTCTGGAAGCCAAACTAAAACCTGGGCCGCAAACACAAAAATAGTTGGCAACGTGACCCTTTCCAACACCTGCCAAGTGACGGTTCTAGGTGATGTTTGGATTACTGGCAACTTAACCTCTTCTAATTCAACACAAATTAAAGTGTCTGATGCGCTAGGCAGCACGCAGCCCAACATAATGATCGATGGCAGCAGCGGCGCTACGTTTAGCAACAGCACCAAGTTAGTGTCCAACGCCTCTGGCACCGGTTTCCAGGTAATAACCTACCGCAGTGACGCCAGCTGTTCACCAGACTGTTCTAGCGTGACCGGAACAGATCTTTATAACTCGCGCAACGACACAACTATAAGCCTGAGCAATTCAGCCGAGGGACCAGACACTATATTTTACGCTCGGTGGACTAGGGTGCAGGTAAATAACAGCGGCCAAATTGGCGCTTTGGTTGGGCAAACGGTACAGCTAAGCAACAGTGGCACAATTACTTTTGGTACCTCTGTTCCTGGCACCGGCGAAACCTTCTGGGTTATAGATGGCTACCGCCGTAGTTTTGAATAAGCCATACCCCTTTATATGTTATAGTTAATCTGTTAGTACCTCTAATGCTTTGATGGGCAAGCATGAAAATATCAAAATCTAAAAATTATCTTTACACCGACAAGCCGCTATTTGGCCTAGACATAGGCCATAGCTCGCTAAAAGTCATGCAAATTGATCAAAGCGGCAAAAAACCCGTTGTGTCTGCATACGGTGTTATTAGGTTTAACCCCGAGGCAATTAAAAATGGCGTGATTATTAACCACGAAGCCCTGGCTAGTTCTATACTTGAATTATTTAAAAATGGTTTGGTCGGCAAAATTACCACCAAACGCGTGGCAATAGGTATTCCGGCTGCTAGAACCTTTAACCGGGTGATCAAACTTCCTCCCAAACTCAGCAGCAAAGAATTGGCAGACGCAGTAAAACTAGAAGCCGAACAATACATCCCAGTATCTGTAGACCAACTTTATCTGGACCATACAATCATCAACCAGTCAGACAAAGAAGTTGAGCTGTTTGCCGTGGCCGTGCCAAAGACTATTGTTGATTCTTACATGCAGCTAGCCAGCCTGCTTGACCTGGAAGTGGCAGCCATGGAAACAACCATTGCCGCCTCTAGCCGCGTGTTTGTAAAGGCTGACCGCAGCGACCTGCCGACCATACTCATAGACTTTGGTTCTGTATCTACCGACATTACTATTTACGACAAAACACTTCTAGTAACCGGAACCGTCCAGGGCGGGGGTGATGATTTTACCAAACTGATTGCTAACCAATTGGGGACTTCTTATGACGAAGCCAACATAATAAAAACCAAGTACGGACTGCGCCATAGCAAAAGGCAAGCAGAGATTACAGAGGTACTTTCGCCGTTACTAGAACAAATGGTCAAAGAGATTCGCCGCATGCAACGCTACTATGAAGAACGCTATGGCGAAAAGAACAAGATTGGCCAGATTGTAGTTATGGGTGGTGGTGCCAACATGCCAGGTATTAATGAATATTTGACGAATGAGCTACGGTTGCCTGTGCGTGGTTCAGAGCCATGGCAGCACATAACTTTTGGTAGGCTACAACCACCAAGCAGCGTAGAGAAGTCCATGTATATTACCGTTGCTGGTCTGGCGCTATTAAACCCTAGGGAAATATTTGCATGATCAATCTAATACCTACCGGCCTCAAAGACAGTGTTGGTTACGCCCGACGCAACACCAGCCTGTTTAAGTGGGTGCTGACACTGGTTGGTTTTATGTGCGGAATACTCATAATCGTGGCTCTGGGTTTGTTTTATATGGACCGGTCTATCAACAGCCTCTCTACCCGGCTTGATCGTACCAAGTCTGAGCTAAATGCCCAGAACCTAGAGGACACCCAAACCAAAGTAGATGAAATTTCTGGAAGCTTAAAGTTGGTCGTCCAGGTGCTGTCTCGCGAAGTTTTGTTTTCTGAGCTAATTAAGCAAATTGGTTCGGTTATACCAGCCAATGCAGCCCTAACCGACCTAGAGATCAGCAAAGTAGAGGGCGCAATTGACCTCTCGGCTATAGCTGCCAACTACAACACCGCCACCCAAGTACAAGTTAATCTGGCAGACCCTGGTAATAAAATTTTTGACCAAGCTGACATTGTAAATATTTCCTGCAATGAAACCTCGGCAGATCCGCGCTACCCCTGCACCATTAATATACGGGCTCGTTTTGCTAAAAAGAACCCGTTCTTGTTTATAAATAAAGGCGGTAGTTCATGACAAGCAAGCACACCAACATCGTTGCTACGGGCATACTAATAGTTATGGGCTTGCTGTCTGTTTATTCCATAATCTGGGCCAACCAAACCCTGGGCAAAAAATCAGCCAAACTAGTGAACTTGAGGTTAGAAAACGAGCTGGCAGAGAACCAGCAAACTTCACTAGTTCAAACCAACAAAAACATAGATACCTACATAGAACTGGAAAAGATTGCCAAGGCAGTGGTACCCCAAGACAAAGACCAGGCCCAAACGGTTAGAGAGATTGTAAAAATCGCCTCTGAGAGTGGCATAACGCTCAGCTCCATAAGTTTCCCGGCATCTACACTGGGCCAGGCTGTACCAAAACCCACAACCGAAGCGGGCGACACCACCGGCACTTCGCAAACACAAACTTCCACTGCGTCGGTTACCCAAGTAAAACCTGTACAGGGTATAGCTGGCGTTTACGTCATGGAAATCACTGTCCAACAAGAACAAGCCAAACCAATTACCTACAACCAGCTTATTGATTTCCTAAAACGCCTAGAAAACAACCGACGCACTGCTCAGGTCAGCGGCGTAACTGTGCAGCCCAATCCCAGCAACCGCTCTAAACTAAGTTTTACACTAACAGTTAATGCCTATATAAAACCATGAAAGACATCAAACCAAACTTTAGCATCAAAAATTTTCCAAACCTGTTACTGCTTAGGTTAAAAAAGGCAGCCCGCTATGGAGCTGTTATCTTCATAGTATCTGCCCTGTTAGCCTACGGCTTTTTGGTTTGGCGCATTAATGCCCTCAACCAGGCCAAGCCCAGCGATGACCAGCTGACCGAAAAATTAAACGATATTAGGCTTCCCAAAATAGACCAATCTACCATAGACAAACTTAAACAGCTAGAAGACAACAGCGAGGAAATAAAAGCTTTGATCGAGAGCGCGCGCGAAAACCCCTTCAACGAGTAGAAAGTCCACGCCGGGCAGCAAGACAACACGACACAAGGGCTATGGTTAGTTGCCGTGTTTCTCTACGTACTCTTGGTGCGCTTGAATTATAATCTGCGAATTAGTGCTAGGGTCTGGCACATACGTAAAGGCCGGGTTTTCCATCTCGCCTGCGGTTTCTATTATGAGGCTGCCGTAGTCAAAAATGTGAGCCAATATGCCTTTTTGAGATACATTTACGTCTTGGACATTGCCCATGCCTAGCTGCAATATTTTGCGATTAAATAAGCTAATGTACATGACTTGCGCAATCTTTTGGTCTGTCACAAAAACGACGTTACTTAAATATAAAACCGCGGCAATAAAAGTTGCAATCAGGCCAAATGCGCCAAACACCAGTGCCAAGCCAACCAACACATCGCGAATCAAAGTGTTGTCTAAGCTAAACCCGATAGACTCTAGATTCAGGGCAAGCACCACCAAGCCCACCATTACGGCTAGTGAAACAAAGAGCCCGGTTGCAATCGTAAATACAAGACCAACGGGATGCTTACGAATCTCAGCCAAAAGTTGTTCGTTGTCATCAAACTCAACAAACCTAAACAAGCGCTGGCCCATGGGGGTCAAGTGGCTGCTTGCTTCTTCTCTGTGTGCTGATGTGTGTGGCATATTTTGAATATTATATCAGTTTTGGTTGGTTGTGATTTTTGTCGCTTTCTTTGCCAAGGTGCTTGTAGGCCCTGTCTGTAACCTTGCGCCCGCGAGCAGTACGTTCTAGCAGGCCCACCTGCATGAGGTAAGGTTCAATAGTGTCTTCTATACTGCCCCTCTCTTCGGCTAGTAATGCGGCCAGGGTATCTACACCAACCGGACCGCCTTTGTAATTGTCTATAATTGCAAGCAGCAACATGCGATCTACCGGATCCAGGCCAATATCATCCACTTCAAGCAGTGCCAAGGCCTGCGTGGTAATTTCTGTGTCAATAATTCCATCGCCGTTAACATCTGCAAAATCACGAACACGCCTAAGCAGACGGTTGGCTATGCGCGGTGTCAGCCTGGCACGCTCTGCCAGTTGTTGAGCAGCCTGAGGTTTAATTTTGATGCCCAGTATTTTGGCTGATCGTTCTATGATTTGGGCAATCTCCACTGGCTTGTAAAATTCTAGCCTATGCGCCATGCCAAACCGGTCACGCAGTGGGGCAGCTAGCGCACC
>MGCP01000006.1:0-5286 GCA_001790455.1 Candidatus Saccharibacteria bacterium RIFCSPHIGHO2_02_FULL_47_12 | reverse complement strand
CTGTAAAGTATCTCTTCTACCGAACGGTGCAAGCGGTGAATTTCGTCTATAAAAAGTATGTCGCCGTCTTGCAAATTTGTAAGCAAGCTAGCCAAATCTCCACCGCGCTCAATGGCCGGGCCAGATGTTATGCGTATCTGTGCGCCCATTTCATTTGCTATCACACTAGCCATAGTGGTTTTACCCAGGCCCGGAGGACCATAAAGCAGCACATGATCTAGTGGCTCGCCGCGCTTTTTTGCCGCAGTAATTGCCAGCTTCAGGTTTTTCTTTAATCGTTCCTGTCCAATGTAGTTGGTAAAGTCCCGTGGTCGTAGGGTATTTTCTAACTCTTGCTCTTCTGGCTCATCGTTGCTGGTGTTTACAATACGTTCTATCATGCTTTGGTCCTGAGTGCTAGTTTTACACGGTCTTGGGTGGACAGCTCTTTGTCAACGGATTTTAGGGCTTGGGAAGCATCCTGTGGTGTGTAACCCAGGCTTACTAGCGCCTCTACAGCCTCGTCTTTAAGAAGTAGCGAGTCAGCCTGCAGTAGGCCAGAAGACTGTAGGTCCACGCCCGCTAGGCCAACCTTGTCTTTTAGGTCTACTACTACGCGCTCTGCTACGCGTTTGCCTACGCCGCTGGCAGTCTGCAAAAACTTTACATTGCCACTCGCAACGGCTTGCCGCACCTCGTCCATGGTTCCAACACTTAACATGTTAAGTGCCATTTTTGGACCCACACCGTTTACTCCCAGAAGCAGCTCAAACAAAGCCTTGGTCTCTGGTTGTTTGAACCCAAACAGGTCGTGTGTGTTTTCACGTATGTGTTCGTAAATGTGAAGTTTAGTCTTGTCGCCAGTATTTAATCGCCCAAAATCTTCGGCAGTTACATACAGCCCGTAGCCCACGCCGTTTACATCCAGCACTACTAGTTCTGAAAGTTTTTCGCTAATTACGCCAGAAAGCGTTGCTATCATGTAGTTATTATCTCATATCCTTAATTGAGCCGCGAGACACATGCTTGAGCGCAATACAAGGAAGAAACGAGCAACGGAGCAAGGTGTACACTTTAGTACAGTGAGCGAGTAGCAGAGTTTCTGACGCAGTAGTGCGCCAAGAGCAGTGACAGTGTTTCTGACTCTGTTAGAAAGCAGGTCACTGCGACATGTGGTTCGCGTGACAGATAGCTGCTGCCAGAGCGTCTGCACAGTCATCTGGCTTGGGTATGTCTTCTAGGCCCAGCACCACCCGCACCATTTCTTGGATTTGTTTTTTGTCTGCCCGGCCGTAGCCAGTCAAAGCCTGCTTGATCTGCTGTGGAGTATACTCGGCAATTTCCAGTTGGTTTTGCATGGCACATAGTAGCACCACGCCCCGCGCCTGGCTGACCGTCATGGCGGTGGTAACATTTTTCATAAAAAATAGCTTCTCTACCGACATTATCTGCGGTTTGTTCTGCATAATTATGTCTGTCAGCTCCTCAAAGATAGTCTGCAACCTTACTGCGTCGTCTTCTTTGATTGGCGTGCGGATCACACCGGCATCTACCAGCTGAATTTTGCCTTTTTGATCCACATCTATGACCCCGAACCCCAAAATTCCGGTGCCCGGGTCAATGCCTAGGATCCTGCTCATGAGTCCTCGGTTAGATCTTCTGGGATATCAAAGTTGGTGTACGTATTGGTCACGTCGTCTAGATCATCCAGCGCGTCCATGAGACGCATAATTTTGCCTGCTGTGTCTTTATCTGCCACTTCCACGCTGTTGTTTGGCGCGTACGTTAGCTCGGCTTCTATAACCTCTATGTTAGCAATTTTTAGATTATCCCGTACTCTAGCCAAGTCACTTGGTGATGTATAAATAATTGATTCTTCGCCCTCTTCTTGTACGTCTTCTGCACCAGCATCAATAGCTATAAGCATTAGCTCATCACCGCTACCCTTTGCCCGTATCATACCTTTGCGCTCAAACTGAAATGCCACAGCTCCTTTTTCTGCCAAAGCGCCGCCGTGCTTGTTGAATGCATTGCGTACTTCTGGCAGGGTTCGGTTCACATTGTCGGTGGCGCAGTCTACCAATATAGCTACCCCGCCCGGACCGTAACCTTCATACATAACTTCCTGCAAATCAGCCGCCGACTTATCTTTGACGCGTTGAATTGATCGCTCAATGTTGGACGAGGGCATGTTGGCTGCCTTGGCCTTTTCTATAGCCATAGCCAGTGCAGAGTTAGTGACGGGGTCGGTTCCACCGCGTGCAGCAATGGCAATTTGGTTGCCTAGTTTAGTAAAGACAGCGCCGCGCTTGGCATCGGCGACTCCCTTTTGACGTTTGATGGTACTCCATTTAGAATGTCCGGACATAGCTCCCCTTCAAGTTTTTATCCCGTCGTTCTCTGTTATTATACCAGTTTTGCCTCTAGTTTTGCGCCACAAGACAAAACAAAGGCCGACTACTACAGCATAAATTAAAAGCATTTGGGCTAGGCTAAGACCTTGTTTGCTCAGCGCATGGGGCACTTTGGCTAGTAGCTGCATGGCATCTATCATGTACGTTAGAAGCAAGCGTGCCGGCCAAGCCAACCACCCCGACAAAGCCGGAGCCAACATACCGGCTGCTCCAGCAACAGCAGACAGCAGCATAGCAAACGGCACCAGCGGCACAATTAGCATGTTTGCCGGCAGAGCAATTACTGAAAACTCGCCAAATATATACATTATCAGTGGCCAAGCCATTAGCTGGGCCGAAAAACTCTCTATTACTAAATAGGTTAGAGCATGCGGCCTCTTGTTTTTAAACAATCTTTTAACTATTAGCGGCGCTATAATAAGCACCCCAAAAAACGCCAGAAAGGATAGGTACCAGCCAATGTCACTCCAAATATATATTGGGTAAAAGCCAGCGGTCAAAGCTGCCGCAAGCAAAATTATCAGTAGTGGCCTAATGGACCGTCCGTAGTACCAGGCCGCCAGGCTTAGTACGCTCACAATCGCCGCCCGCACAATAGACGGGCTAAAGCCTGTAAGTAAAAGAAAGGTCAAAATTAATGCCAGTGAAATAAGGGTGCTTTGGTATTTAGACAGTTTGTGCAGAAACCTGCGCACGGCGCGGACAATTATGGTGAGGTTATAACCAGACACCGCCACCACGTGTGTCAGCCCAATAGTTGCCATGACAGTTGTCAAAGATTCTGGCAAGGTGCTGCGCTGGCCTATAAGCAGACCTAGCGAAAAAGAGGCTAAAGGTTCTGGCAAAGCCGACTGCATGCCAGCCTGAAACCGCCGCTTTACATCATTTATAACGGAACCAGAGCGACTTATAACTTCTATCTGGGCAAAGCTGATGCTTCCGGAGCGCGATCCGCGCGTTTTAAATAACTTTCCGGATACCCGCACCCGGTCTCCGCGGTAAACTGCCGGCACGCCAAATCCCCTCACGCCAACTTTGCCTACCAAATCTTCCGAGCCAATTCCCATGTGGTCAATGTCAAAAGCCAGCTGGCCGCCGTCGCCATAAACCCCGTCATCTGTAGCTGTGCCTTCTATTACAACTTTTTGTCCGTAGTAATTATCATAGTGTTTTAAAAGCACCATATACTCACCGCCTCGCCACAGCCCGGCCAGCAAGCCAAAAGCCACAACCGCCAACGCTAACGCAAAGTTTTTGCGCTTAGACAACGCCAATAAAATAAGTAAGCTTAATGCAACCCATAAAGCTGAGATTTGCAGATTAAGCCGCACCAAACCCAGCCCCGACAAAAAAGCCGCCAAACCCATAATAATTAGCGTTGTCCGATGCAAACGGATTGCACTATGCATTTATCAAAATAATAGCAGATTTAGCTGCTCAGTTTTATGCGTCTGAGCAGTTGGGCGTTTAGTGCTACCACTATGGTAGAAACCGACATAAAGACCGCGCCAATGGGCGAATAAGTTTCACTGAGATAATCCTTGATCACTGGCAGCCTCGACAGAAAAACGAGTAATCTCTAAGTTGCAGCTTTTGTGCTCACTACACCAAGCTTCGCATTGTTTGGCGATTTCTTCATTTTCATAGTGCAAGCCGCATTCCGGGCAGCGGTACAGGTTTTTAGATAATTTGAATACCTTGGTTCCACCCCCGCGTAAATGTCGTATATAGCCGTTGAGGGATTGTTTGTTCTTGGTATTTTGGCTAGGTGATAGCTTACTCCAATTCGGATTTCTTCTCAAAAAAGAGTAAGTCCGATTTGAGTCATCTACAAGGTAAATCGCCTTGTCGACCGCTACTTCTCTCATCTGGGTATGTTGCCATGATTCATTGAACAGTTGTTATTATGGTTACCCTTTTCTTCTCGAATGAGTTTACCGTCCTCGATAGTAATTACACGCTTCGCCACACTTTTTAGCCGCTGATCATGGCTGACGATGATAACCGCGCGGTTTTCCCCGCAGGCGGTGTTACAAAGCAGCTGCATGACTTCTAAACCGGTTTTGGTATCTAAGTTAGCGGTCGGTTCATCCGCCAGTATAAGCTTGGGTTCATTTGCTAGTGCCCGGGCTACGGCAACGCGCTGTTTTTCTCCACCTGACAGATTTTTTGGAAGGTTGTTGAGACGTTTCTCAAGATGAAGTTGCTCCAATAACTTGCGTGCTTTTGCTATAGACTGTTTTTTGCTCACACCAGCCACTATTAGTGGAACAACGACATTTTGTTCGGCCGTCAGAGCAGACAAAAGATTAAATGATTGGAACATAAAACCTAATTTATGAAGCCGCAAATCTGCCATTTTTGTGTCAGATAAGACAGCTGTATCCTCGTTATCGATAATAATTTGCCCAGAAGTTGGTTTAAGTAGCGTGCCAATCATTGAAATCAGAGTAGTTTTACCCGAACCAGAAGGTCCCATAATTAGAACGATGTCACCAGCTTCAATTTTCAGATTAATATTATCAACCGCCTTAACTGACGTGTGCCCGGATCCGTATACCTTGGATAGGTTTTTTACCTCTACGACACTCATGCCTTGAATACCTCCGCCGGGTCAATTTTGTTCAGTCGACGAATCGGGATATACGAAGATATTATCGCTATTAGGATTGTTACTCCAAATATCCAGGCTATATCAAAAGGTCGCAACTGAGTCACAAACTGCGGAACAGCACTAACAATGGTCGGGTTTAATGCATAGGCTATAGCAGCTCCCACAATAAAGCCCAGAGTTGCCGCAATAAGTGCCTGCTCTATTACGATCACATAAAGCTGCCTGTTTTTAAGCCCGATTGCTTTTAGGACACCATACTCTTTAGCTTTTTCGATGGTA
>MGCP01000005.1:5256-15202 GCA_001790455.1 Candidatus Saccharibacteria bacterium RIFCSPHIGHO2_02_FULL_47_12 | reverse complement strand
CGCTTATAAACTGGTCCACGGGTAACTGAGATCTCAGTAATCCTTAGCGTGTCGGGCTTTAGCCGATGGTTATAATCTGCATTTGCCTTGGCGCTTTCTATGACTTTTTTTACAGGTATTGCAGAGGCTCTGGGCGTGTGTTCTAGTATGGTTAGGGCGTCAGCCACGCTGCGGCCTCGCACTAAACTAGCTACCACGCCAACTTTGCGGGGGCTTATCCTGACTCCTTTAGCTATGGCTTGAACTGGCATTATGAGCTACCTCCTGAACCTTGTTGCTTGGCCAGCTTGCCGCCATGCCCGCGGAATTTACGAGTGGGGGCAAACTCTCCTAGTTTATGCCCAACCATGTTTTCGCTAATATACACCGGTACGTGAACTTTGCCGTTGTGGACGGCAATAGTTTTGCCCACAAAATCTGGTGGAATAGAAGAAGCGCGTGCCCATGTCTTTATAATAGTGCGGTCTTCATTGCCAAGAGCAGCGACTTTTTTCGCAAGCTTTGGGTCTACAAATGGTCCTTTTTTAAGTGATCGGCTCATGGTCTATCTCCTCTTTCCTTGGTGGCGGGTTCGCACAATAAATTTATTGCTGGTCTTTCGGCGCCGCGTTTTGTAGCCCAATGTAGGCTGGCCCCATGGGGTCTTTGGCGAACGGCCATAGCTGCCGCCGGTACCATGTTTGCCCTCACCGCCACCGTGTGGGTGGTCAACAGCATTCATAACTACACCTCGCACAGTTGGACGAACGCCCTTGTGCCGCATGCGGCCAGCTTTGCCATACTTGATGTTCTGGTGCTGCTCGTTGCCCACGGATCCTAGAGTAGCTTTGCACTCTACGAGCACCATGCGAACCTCGCCGCTTGGCATTCGGATTTGAGCATATTTGCCTTCTTTTGCTACTAGCTGAATAGAGGTACCAGCACTGCGTGCCAGTTGCGCGCCTTTGCCAGGAGTTAGTTCAACCGCATAAATAGTGCTGCCAAGCGGTATGTTCTTTAACGGTAGGCGATTGCCGCGGTTGATTGATACTTCTTCGCCGTTTTCGATCTTTTGGCCCTTTTTCATGCCTTTTGCGGCAATTATGTAGTGGTAAACGCCTTGGTTGTCTTTTATGCGGGCTATGTGTGCACTGCGGTTTGGGTCGTATTCTATTTCTTCTATAGTGCCCTCAACGGCGTTTAGGTCAAAGTTAACCATGCGGTAAAACTTGCGAGCGCCGCCACCGCGGTGGCGCACGGTTATGCGACCGCTATTGTTGCGGCCGTTCGTGCGGTTTTTTGGCAAAAGCAAAGATCGCACAGATTTATTGGTTGTGATTTCGCTAGTGTCTTGGCTGGTCATGCCTCGCCTACCAGGAGTTGTTGGTCTATATGTCTTAATAGCCATTATGCCTTCTCCTTTTTGGACGATTTCTTTTCTTCTTTGGCAGTCTTTTTATCCATAGCCTGTTTGATCTTTTCAGACTGGGCTTCTTGTTCAACTTCTTCTTGCTTCATTGCTTCAAAGATGGGAATGCTCTGGCCTTCTTTTACGCGTACATAGGCTCTTTTGACGTCTGAACGTCGTCCCATAGCACCTCGGCCACTTTTGCGGTAAGTGCGCTTGGTTTTGCCCTTTATGGTATTAGTGTTGACAGATTCTACCTGAACCTCAAACTGCTCAGCCACTGCCGTAGCTACTGACTGTTTGCTGGTATTTAGGGGCACATCAAAAACGTAGGTATTTAGTGTTTCGCTTACGCCGTAAGCCTTTTCACTCATTCGGGGCAACAGTACAACGTTAGATTTAACCATTACGCTTTGCCCTCCGAACTTTCTTTAGAAACTTTAGCGGGCGAACTGCCCAACCAGCCGTTGATTGTCTCTAGGGCAGCATTGGTTATAAGTAAATGGTCGGCGTTTAAGATATCATAGACGCTCAGGTAGTTAGCCCGTTTTACTGATAAGTTTGGAATATTTCGGGTGGCACGATCAACCAAATCATTCCACTCATTTACCACAATCAAAGTTTTGCCTAGTAGGCCCATCTTTTCTAAAAGTTTTACAGTTGCAGACACTTTGCCATCTTTGGAATTAAACTTTTCTATAACATTAATTTTGCCGGCTTTTTCTGCCAGGGTTAGAGCTTGGCGCAGGGCTGTTCGTTTGCTAGATGTGCTGATTTTTTTGGTATGGTTTTCTAGACCTGTAGGTCCAAAAATTATTCCACCTCCACGCCATAGCGGTGTGCGGCTAGAGCCTACACGTGCGCGTCCAGTACCCTTTTGGCGCCAAGGTTTGACTCCACCACCTCGTACTAACCCGCGGGTTTTAACAGCTGGTGCTCCTACGCGGGCATTTGCTAGGTAGGCCAAATAGGCTGTTTTTAGAAGCTCGTGGTTTTTTACATCTACGGCAAAGACTTTTTTGTCCAGCTTGGCTGGCGTGGCCGATTTGGTCCCTGTGCTTGTGAAAGTTGCTGCGCTCATCTATTTAGCACCTTTCACTAGCACAACACCTTTGCGCGGACCGGGAATTGATCCAATAATACCAAGTACCCCTAGCTCTGCGTCTACCAAGGCCACCTTGAGGTTGCGGGTTGTAACCTGCGTGTGACCCATTTGGCCGGCCATTTTCTTGCCTTTAAAGATCTTTTGCGGGTACATAGAACCTATCGAACCAGGGCGGCGGTAACTGCGACCACCGTGAGTTTTGCGTCCGCGGTGGAAGTTGTGGCGTTTGATCGTGCCGGCCCAGCCCTTGCCCTTGCTTATGCCAGTGACGTGCACAATGTCACCAACTTCAAACGCTTCTACATTTACCTGGTCGCCCAGCTTAAGGTCTTGTGCAAGTTCTTCTGTGCGAAACTCGCGCACAACCTTAGGCTCGGCCTTGCTGGCCTTATAATGTCCCTTTTGTGCTTTGTTAATGTTCTTTGATTTTTCTGTGCCTAGTTGATAAGCGGTGTAACCGTCTTTTTCTTCTGATTTAATCTGAGTAATAACGTTAGGGTCTACAGAAAGCAGGGTAATAGCATCTACGCGTCCGTCTTCTGCTACGGCCGATGTCATACCTAATTTTCGTGTGATCAACGCTTTCAATTCTACCCCTGTTATATTTCATTTGTGGCATAAAAATTCTTGGTGGCTGGCAGTTTCGGTTCTGACTTACCAATTCACCAAGTTATTACCTAATGTTGATATACCAAAACAGATTAGCAGAAAACACCTACCTCTGTCAATATGTTGTGCATTTCACATTAATTATGTGGTATTATGGTTTCTCATTATGGGCAGACACTTTGAAGTTGAACATCCCCTTTCTTATAGGGCAGTCTCTTACGGAACAGCTCCATACTTATATGCAAAAAATATGGAGTATACGGGGACAGAAAACATACCTGGCACTGGCAAACCATACATTGTTTGTGCCGTACACCGTACAACTCCTGACATTCTGGCAGTCGCTAAAATTTGGTTGAAAGAGAGAGGTACTTCTATTCACTTTGCTGCGGCAAAAGACATGTTGGATGATCCGAAAAATCAAAGAAGGGGCATAAGTGCCCTGCTTAACCGCGTCGGTGCTATTCCTATTGAAAGAACCGGGCTGTCACCCGGCGCTGAATTTACAAAACGTTCTTTAGAAGTACTGGGCCAGAATGGCATATTAGGCGTTTTTCCTGAACACAATTCACATACCATTAGAGGTAACGATGTCCAACTAGATAAGGTCAAAGGGTACTTATGCTTTGTAGCCGCGAAAGCGTCATTTTTAATGAGGCAGGGGGTAGAAATTGTAACAGTTGGGATTGCAGGCACCGAGTCGGGCAATATTTCAAACATTAATGTACATGTAGGCGAGTCAGTTTCTCCAACTGAATTTGGTTTGGACTTTGAAAGGCGCAGATCAATTCCAGGTGCTGCACGCGAGATGTTCCCTATTATGAGCGAGGCTTTTCAGGAAGCTCAAAAGATTGCCGTAGAACACAGAGATCAGAGAGTTAACGAATAATCCCGGCAGCTTTTGCGGGCACAAGGCTCTTTTTAAACTGTGAATGAAGAGGTGAGGGCAAAGTTTTGCTATCAAACCACCCGATTTCATCTATCTTGTGTGGTTCGCCTATTTTTACCTTTTTAGGGTCAACCTTTACTGCATGGACTATAGCGATCCAGTGGGTTTTATTACTCTCATGCTCCCTGTGGGCATCGTAAACCGTTAAGAAGTCAATATCCTGTGGTTTTACACAAAGTTCTTCAAAGACCTCGCGCTTGATTGCTTCGTCTATTGACTCACCGAACTCTATTGCGCCGCCGCACACGTCCCACCTGCCACGCTCGTCTCGAGCTTTTGGACCACGTTTCATGAGCAAGATCTTTCCGTTGCCATCATGGATTATAGAGACGGCGCTTACGCCAATATGGTCAATCCCTCTGCGCAAATTCACTTCTTCATCCGCCGGAATTACTCTAGCCATTAAATGAATTATACAACGGCCAGGAATTACATCTTGATTTCGGCGTCGCAACCTGCCGGTAAAGATAGGTTCATCAGTGAATCTATGGTCTTTGGTGTGGGTTCTAGTACGTCAATCAGTCGTTTGTGCACACGCATTTCAAACTGTTCGCGGCCTTTTTTGTAGACGTGAGGGCTTTTGATAACCGTGTATGTGCTGCGACGCGTAGGCAGAGGTATAGGGCCGGCAATGGTGGCGCCGGTGCGAAGCGCAGTGTCTACAATCTGTTTGGCAGATTGATCAATTACCTTGTGATCATAGGCCTTTAGGCGAATGCGAATCCGCTGCTTTGTACTGGCATCTGGCTTAACTGATGCTGGTTTCTTTTCTTCTGCCATATTACTCTGCCTCTCCTTCTATGTGCGCTATTACGGCATCGTAGTGCCTTTTTGTTACTTCATCGGTGGGCATAATGCCATCGTAATAAGGCTCGTACCCGCCATCAAAAACCTCGACTGTAGTTTCGTCAAAAGGTTCTCCCGGCTCGACTACTACCGTCTTCATTAGAATGCCGGGGTACTTGTTGCTTCTCCAGACGTGAATATCCAAATTGCCTGCGGCAGCCTGCCGTAACTCAGACAAAATATCTCTCTTAATTGTCTCCTGAGACATATGTTGCTCCTTGTAATGTAACATCTTTGCAGCGTTATTTAGAACGGTTGCAACGACTTTTAGTCATCACGATTAATTTACAGATGTGATTGTACAATATTTGTACATAAAAGAAAAGAGCCTCTGTTTTGGAGGCTCTTTTTTGGCTTCTCGTCCGCCAACTGGCGGATTGGTTATTTGTTTATCTTAGTAACAACACCAGCGCCGACAGTACGGCCGCCTTCGCGAATAGCAAAGCGCAGACCTTGTTCCATGGCAATTGGCTGAAGTAGTTTAACCTTAAAGGTGATGGTATCACCAGGCATGACCATTTCTTTGTCTGCTGGTAGCTCTACCTCACCAGTTACGTCCGTAGTTCGGAAGTAAAACTGTGGTTTGTAACCCTTAAAGAATGGGGTGTGTCGGCCACCCTCTTCTTTGGTAAGGATGTAAACTTCTGCGTCAAACTCTGTGTGAGGGGTAATAGTACCTGGCTTGGCCAAAACTTGGCCGCGCTCTATGTCTTCGCGCTCAATACCGCGAAGTAGTATTCCCACGTTGTCGCCAGCTTGGCCCTGGTCTAGGTTCTTTTTGAACATTTCTACACCAGTTACAACAGATTTTTTGGTGTCACGAAGGCCCACAATTTCTACTTCTTCGTTTACCTTCACGACGCCTTGTTCTACACGACCGGTGGCTACTGTACCGCGGCCTTTAATAGAGAACACATCTTCTACGGGCATTAGAAACGGCTTGTCTAGGTCGCGCTTGGGTTCTGGAATGTAGTCGTCCATAGCCTTGACCAGTTCCATAATAGCGTCTTCATCTGAAGCTGAGCCTTCCAAAGCTTTGGTAGCAGAGCCTTTGATGATTGGCGCGTTTTCGTCAAAATCATACTTCTTAAGAAGATCACGGATGTCTACTTCTACCAGCTCTACCAGTTCTGGATCGGCCAGGTCCATCTTATTCATGAAAACAAGGATAGAAGGCACTCCAACCTGCTTGGCAAGCAGAACGTGTTCGCGGGTTTGCGGCATAGGGCCATCTGCGGCAGAAACTACCAAAATAGCACCGTCAATCTGGGCAGCACCGGTGATCATGTTTTTTACATAGTCGGCGTGACCAGGCATGTCTACATGAGCGTAGTGACGCTTTTCACTCTCGTACTCCTGGTGAGAAGTTGCAATGGTTATACCACGTGCTTTTTCTTCAGGTGCTTTGTCGATTTCGTCGTATTTAATTGATTTGTTTACATCGCTCGGTAGTTTCTTGGAAAGTACGTGTGTAATCGCCGCTGTCAAACTTGTCTTACCATGGTCAACGTGACCCATAGTACCGACGTTTACGTGAGGCTTAGTCCTGTCAAAATCTGCCATTTATAATTTCTCCTAATTGAATTTAGTTGGTTTATTTCGCACAGGTATAATAAACCCACACGAGTTACCGAAGTATTTTAGCTAATCTCTAGGGGTTTGTAAAGGACAATGTGCACATTGTTACCCTGAGCGTAGTCGAAGGGTCTCGCTCAACCAGATCCTAATTCTGTAGAGAGATCTAGTCGTTCGGGATTCAGGGTGCTAATTAGTGTCTCCTTCTTGCTTCTACTCCATTTTTTTAGCTGTTTTTCCCGAGCGATTGCTTCTTTTACTGACGGTACGTCCTCAAAGTAAACCAATTCAGTGCAATTATAACGGTCAGTAAAACCCTTAACTTTGTGTGACTTATGCTCTGCGACCCTTCTTTCAAGACTATTTGTCATTCCTATATATAGAACAGTCCGACGAGGGTTCGACATTATATAAACATAGTAGGTGTTCATACTTGCTTATTCTACCGGATCCCTCCACTCTGGTCGGGATGACCCCTTGGGTCATTTACTGTTCTTGGCAATGATTGCTTCGGCTACGTTGTTTGGGACGTCTGCGTAGTGGTCTAGTTCCATTGAGGAGCTGGCGCGTCCTTGGGTATTGCTTCGGAGGTTGGTTGTGTAGCCAAACATTTCACCAAGTGGTACAAAAGCGGTAATTTCTTTTATGCCCGCCTGTAAATCTTCCATAGACTCAATCCGACCGCGCTTGGCGTTTAGGTCGCCTATAACGTCACCCATGAAGTTTTCTGGGGTTACAACTACCACCTTCATGATGGGTTCTAGGATCACAGGGTTGGCACTCTTTACGCCGGTTTGCAGAGCCATAGAACCGGCAATCTTAAACGCCAGTTCAGAGCTGTCCACGTCGTGGTAGCTGCCGTCATATAGCTCTACTTTTACATCTACTACCGGGTAACCGGCAATCACACCGTTGTTCAGAGCCTCTTTTACACCCTCTTCTACTGGTTTGATGTACTCGCTTGGCACCACGCCACCCTTTATGGAATTGACAAACTCAAAGCCTTCGCCGGCTGGCTTTTGGCTAACACGTAGCCAAACGTGGCCGTACTGGCCACGGCCACCGGTTTGTTTGATGTATTTGCCTTCCGCCTCTACACCGTCCTTGCGGATAGTTTCGCGGTAGGCAACCTGCGGCTGGCCAATGTTTGCCTCTACGGTAAACTCCCGTTTCATACGATCTACAATAATTTCCAGGTGCAATTCCCCCATGCCAGAAATGATTGTCTGGCCGGTTTCTTCGTCTACCTTTATGCGGAAAGTTGGGTCTTCTTCTGCTAGGCGCTGCAGTGCCAGGCTCATTTTTTCTTGGTCGGCTTTGGTCTTTGGCTCTATAGCAATAGATACGGGTGGTTCTGGGAAGGTAATGCTTTCTAGCACGATTGCGTTGTTTGGATCGGTCAGAGTGTTGCCGGTAGTAGTGCCCTTTAGGCCCACAATGGCGGCTATGTCACCTGCGCCCACTTCTGTGACGTCTTCGCGTTTGTCTGCCTGCATACGTACTATGCGCCCTACACGCTCTTTTTCACCGGTAGAGCTGTTTAGGATGTAGCTGCCAGCGGTAACTTTGCCAGAATAGACGCGGAAAAACGCCAGCTTGCCCACAAACGGGTCGGTGGCAATCTTGAACGCTAGTGCGGCAAATGGCTGGCTTTCTTCTGGTTTTCGCTCTATCTCGTCGCCAGTTTTAGGGTGAGTACCCCAGACAGATGACTTGTCTAGCGGCGTGGGCAAAAAGTCAGTCACGGCGTCTAGTACCTTTTCTACTATCACACCGCGGCCATCACCACCAGTTACGGCGTAGAATTTACCGGTTAGCACAGCACTGCGAATAGCTTTTCGAATGTCTTCCTCTGTCAGAGATTCTTCGCCCTCTTCTAGGTATTTTTCTAGCATTTCTTCGTCTTCAGCTACAGCGTTTTCGATTAGAAGGCTACGGTAGCGCTTGGCCTCGTCTAGCATGTCGGCTGGTACTTCGCCCTCTATCAGCTCGTGGTCGGTAAAGTCCTTGTAGGTGTAGGACTTCATGTTTATGAGGTCTACTACGCCGTTTACGCTCTGTTCAAAGCCTATAGGTAGGTGGATTGGAAAGGCGTGTTTGCTTAGACGGTTGTGGATAGATTCTAAAGATTTATAAAAGTCGCCGCCCGTTTGGTTGATCTTATTTATAAAGCAAATGCGGGGCACGCCGTATTTGTCTGCCTGGCGCCAAACTGTTTCAGACTGGCTTTCTACGCCCATTTTGCCGTCAAACACCACTACTGCGCCGTCTAGCACACGTAGAGATCGTTCTACCTCTACGGTAAAGTCTATGTGCCCTGGGGTGTCTATGATGTTGATTTTGTGGTCTTTCCAGTAGCAAGTCACAGCAGCAGCGGTAATAGTAATGCCGCGTTCTTTTTCTTGGGCCATCCAGTCGGTAGTGGTCTCTCCCTCATGAACTGCACCAATTTTGTGCTTTAGCCCCGTGCGGTACAAAATGCCTTCAGTCGTAGTAGTCTTACCCGCATCAATATGAGCAATAATGCCAATGTTTCGAACTTGTTTTAGATCGTGTTTTTTCTCAGCCATTAGTTTTCCTTTTTAATATTTGGCGAAGTGAGCTAAAGCTCGATTATTTTTGTAACAATTTATGCTCATCTATTGCTCCTGGACACTCACTTCGGTAGCAATTATACTTGCTGCAATTTTTGCCCATTCACCCCACCCTGGTTGTTTGCCTTCATACAAATCTACAATCATTTCGTCTGTCTTTACTACTACTTCCTCAATAGGATCAAGCACTAATTCACCACTGCTTTGTTTCTGTCGCACAGCCTGCCGCGCCTGATCTACTACCTTGCCAAGCTTTAGTATTGAGAACTCCCTGGTTGTTTCGTCGCGAGCAGCTTCGCCCAATGGATGAACCCTTACTTCAGGTGAATCAAAGTCAAACTTTTTTGCTTCCGTACCCATGGTCATAGCCTAATACCTTGCGAAGTGGGCAAAGGCGCGGTTGGCATCTGCCATTTTGTGAGTGTCTTCGCGTTTCTTTACTGCTGTACCGGCGTTGTTATAGGCATCTACCAGCTCTATGGCTATGCGGTCTGCCATGCTCATGCCACTACGGGCGCGGGCTGCAGATACAAACCACATAATAGTTAGGTGAGTTTGGCGTTGGCCCTTTACCTCAAAAGGAATTTGGTAGTTAGCGCCGCCAACCCTACGTGAACGGGTTTCCATGTGCGGCTCGATGTTCTTCATGGCTTGGTCAAACACTTCTATAGGATTCTTTACCTTTAGCTTGTCGGCGGCCTTTTGCATGCCGTCGTATACTAGCCTCTCGGCTATTTGCTTTTTGCCGTCTAGCATTACTCGGTTAATTAGCCTCTGCACCAAAACACTGTTGTACAGGCGGTCTGGCTGAATGTCTCGAATCAATGATTTGGTCTTATGTCTGGGCATTATTTGACTTTCTTTGCACCGTATTTAGATCG
>MGCP01000005.1:0-5149 GCA_001790455.1 Candidatus Saccharibacteria bacterium RIFCSPHIGHO2_02_FULL_47_12 | reverse complement strand
CCATTGGTCAGGCGCACACGGGCCACCTTGCGAAGTGCCGAGTTTGGCTTTTTAGGCGTCTTGGTCGTAACCTTTATGCAAACCCCACGCTTAAATGGCGAATGCTTTTCGTAACTTTTAGTGCGCAAGTTATTAACCACGCGGTCTAGTGCGGGTGAACCTGGCTTTTTGCCGGTCTTCTTTCGTGGTTTTCTAACTAGCTGATTTATTGTTGGCATGACGCGTTATTCTAACACCTTTACTCTTTTTCTTCAACTTCTTCTACATCGGTTAAGCTGCGAGCGCCGGTACCTACTGGTATGCGGCGACCAAGGATGACGTTTTCCTTTAAGCCAAACAAGTGGTCTACCTTGCCGCTAGTGGCAGCGGCTATAAGTACCCGCGTGGTGTCCTGGAAGCTAGCAGCAGAAAGGAACGAATCAGTAGAAAGTGAGGCTTTGGTTATGCCAAGCAGCAATTGGTCAAACTCGGTGGGTTTTTTGCCTTCTTTTACAAGTTGTTCGTTTGCCTCTAGCACCGAAACCTTGCTTACAATGTCGCCAGTTACAAACTCACTGTCGCCAGCGTCTTCTATTTGTACGCGGCTAAACATTTGCCGCACAATAATCTCTAGGTGCTTGTCGGCTATGGTTTGGCCCTGGCTGACAAATATTTTCAAAATCTCGTTCATGATGTAACGCTGCGTGGCCTCAATGCCAGAAAGGCGCATGAGCTCATGCAAGTTTATAGAACCGTTGGTTAGGCGCTGGCCAGCTAGTACTTCGTCGCCGTTTTTAGTTGTAAGTTGTTTGAAACCGGGTATTTCATAGCGGTCCACAATGTCTTTGTCGGGTTTGATAGTGATGGCCTTTTGGGTAAGGTGGACTTTGCCAGAAACAGAAGCTACCAATGGGTTTGCACCTTTGGCGCCCTCTGCAACCACGTCGCCTATAGCTACTTCATCGCCTTCTTTGGCGGTGGGCTTACGGTCGTCGAGGTTTAGCACAACTTTGCCGCCTTCTTTGGCGGTAACTTCTACCACGTAATGGTCGCCATCTTCCCATGTCTTCACAGTACCGGAAATTTCAGACAGATATGCCTGGCCTTTTGGTGTGCGGACTTCAAACAACTCTTCTACACGGGGCAGACCGGTGGTAATGTCTTCTCCAGCCACACCACCTGCGTGGAAGGTCTTTAGTGTTAGCTGCGTGCCCGGTTCACCAATACTTTGGGCAGCAATTACGCCCACTGGGTGCTCTGATGCCACTAGCTCGCCGGTGGCAGGGTCTAGTCCGTAAGATTTGCGGCTAATGCCTCTTACGCCGTTAGACGAGAGAACGCTCATGATCTTTACACCGTCTAGTTTGGCGTCGGCATCGATTGCTGCGGCTATGTCGGCAGTAACGATTTCGCCGGATTTAACATGCTTGCCAATGTCTTCGGCTGCAAACCGGCCTTCTAGCCTAGAAGCGTAGCTTACGCCAATTTCGTCTGAGTCAGAACGGTAAATAGCAAATCCCAGATCTTCTACGCCTTCTTCTAACGTAAACACGTCTTGGGCAACATCTACTAAACGGCGGGTTAGGTAGCCAGAGTCGGCAGTTTTAAGCGCAGTGTCAATCATACCCTTACGCGCACCACGGGTAGCGGTAAAGTACTCTAGCGGCGTTAGGCCGTATTTGTAGCTGGACCGAATGGGGAGCTCAATGGCACGGCCGGTCGCGTCGGTCATGGTGCCCAGCATGCCCACAGCCATTTTTACCTGGCCAATGTTACCACGTGCACCAGACACAACTGCCACAGACATGGAACTGTCTTCTTTGGCAAACTGTTCGCTCAAGCGCGTTTGTACCTTGGCGTCAGTATCCATCCAAGTTTCAACCGTTAGACGGTATCTTTCGTCGTCGGTTATAAAGCCTTGGTTAAACTGATCGCTGATTTCTGCGGCGCGTTTTTCGCCGTCTCCCAGTAACTCAGACAGGCCTTGTACCGCACTAAAGTCAGTCATGCCCATAGACAACCCAGACAAAGTTGCGTAGGTAAAGCCCAGATCTTTTAGGTCATCAGCTATGCGGGCAGTTTCTATTTGACCATAACGGGCATAAACCTTGGCCATAACTGCGCCAAGCTTTTTCTTGGTCATGGTGTCGTCTTGGTACGGAAAGTCTTCTGGAAAGATTTCGTTAAACAAAATTCGTCCAAGTGTAGTTTCGCGCTTTTCACCACGCACTGGCACGCGTACGCGGCTTTGTAGCTTGATTTTGCCCCCGTCTAGGGCCATTAAAGCTTCGTCTGTGCTAGAAAAGTTAAATGTCTTGCCTGTGACGCCGTGTCTTTCATAGGTCAGGAAGTAGCAACCAAGCACAATGTCTTGTTCTATATGTAAAATTGGTGAACCGTCGGCTGGTTTTAGCAGGTTTTTATTAGCTGCCATAATATCCCTGGCTTCGGCTTGGGCGGCGTTGCTAAGCGGCAGATGAACAGCCATTTGGTCTCCGTCAAAGTCGGCGTTGAAGCCCTTGCAGACCAGCGGGTGCAACTGTATGGCTTTACCCTCAATCAGTACTGGTTTAAATGCCTGAATACTTAGGCGGTGAAGTGACGGTGCACGGTTAAGCAGTACGTACTTGCCCTTAATGACTTCGTCTAGCGCGTCCCAAACCTCTGTCTCGCCCATTTCTATCATGCGGGTGGCGCTTCTAATGTTGTGTGCAAATTCGTTTTCTATTAGATAACCGATTACAAACGGTTTAAATAGCTCTAAGGCCATCATTTTTGGCAGACCGCATTGGTCAATCTTTAGCTCTGGACCGGCCACAATTACAGATCGGCCAGAGTAGTCTACGCGCTTTCCAAGTAAGTTCTGGCGGAACCGGCCTTGTTTGCCCTTTAGCATGTCAGAAAGTGACTTTAGGCGGCGGCGCTGACCAGTAGCAGCTACTGCTCGACCAGATCGGGCGTTGTTGTTGTCTATTAAAGCATCGACCGCTTCCTGAAGCATGCGTTGCTCGTTGCGGCGAATTACTTCTGGGGCGTTTAGGTCAATCAGCTTCTTTAATCGGTTATTACGGTTGATTACGCGGCGGTATAGGTCGTTTAGGTCAGATGTAGCAAACCGCCCACCAGTTAGCTGCACCATGGGGCGTAGGTCTGGAGGAATCACCGGCAATACGCTTACGCACAAGCTAGATGGCTTGATACCGGCGTTTTGCATGCTTTCTAGCAGCCTGAGACGCTTCATAATCTTCTTTTTTCGTTGGCCTTTGGCTTCTTCGGCTTCTTTGGCAAGCTCGCCTATGAGCTTGCCCAGGTCTACTTCTTCTAGCAAATCCTTAAGCGACGACCCGCCCATGCCAACTTTGACTAGCTTTTGCAGATCGTCTGGAAGGTTGCGGTAGTCTGTTTCGTTGATCAGGTTTAGCTTGGCCAGTCCAGTAGCTTGTTCTTTATACAGCTCAAAGTCTTTGGTTAGTTCGTCGATTTCTTTGGTCTGGGCTTCTGCCAATGCCTTTACATCGGCTTTTTCACCCTCTTTTGCGGCTTGTTTTTCAAAACGCTGCTTGATAGCCTCTATGCCCGCGCTATATTGTGCTTCTTTATCTGCTAGTATTTGCCCAACTTTATCTGTGTCTGCTTCTTTAATTATGTAACTGGCAAAATATGCTACGCGCTCTAGGTTTTTTACCGTCATACCCAGTACTAGACCTATGGCGCTTGGCGTACCGCGCAGGAACCAGATATGGGCAACTGGCGTAGCCAAAGAAATATGCCCCATGCGTTCACGGCGCACAATGCTTTTTGTAACAATTTCGCCGTTTTTGTCCACGGCTGCCTCGCGGCTTCTTACGCCTTTGTACTTGGCGTCGTGTGGGTTAATGTCTTTAACTGGGCCAAAGATGCGCTCGCAGAAAAGACCATCACGCTCTGGTTTTTGTGTACGGTAGTTAATAGTTTCTGGTTTGGTTACTTCGCCGTGGCTCCAGTCTAAGATGTCTTCTGGGCTGGCTACAGCCAATCTGACTGCGTCAAAATCTGCAATGTTGGTTCCGGGTGTATAGCGTCGCATTTTAGGCCTCCTTGCTTTCTTCTTCGTCTGCGGTAACTACGGCCGTGTCATCGTCGTCTGAGGCAGCAGCAGCATCATCAGCCAAAGCTACTCCGCCACCAAATTCGTCACTAATTTCTATGACGTCAAACTGGTCAACCGTGGCATCGCTAGTGACATCTACTTCAGAAACCGGCTCGCTGGGTACTTCTACTTCTGACAAGTGTTTGGCCTCGTCTTTAATATTTGTGGCCAGCACGTCTTCTGCGTCAACCACTTCGTTTGAAGTGATTAGGTCAACCTTTAGGCCTAGGCCTTGTAATTCTTTGACCAACACGTTAAAGCTCTCTGGTACTTTTGGACCGACAATTTCAGTGTTTTTAATGATGGACTCGTAGGCTTTGCTTCGGCCGTAAACATCGTCTGATTTAATGGTAAGCATTTCTTGCAAGATGTTAGACGCACCATATGCTTCTAGCGCCCAGACTTCCATTTCGCCAAAGCGCTGGCCGCCGTTTTGGGCTTTGCCGCCAAGAGGTTGCTGGGTAACCATAGTGTATGGGCCAGTTGAACGGGCGTGGATCTTGTCTGCAATCATGTGGTTTAGCTTGATGATGTACATTGAGCCAACCGTTGTTCGTTCACTAAACGCCTCGCCGGTACGACCGTCGTAAAGCTGTTGTTTGCCGTCTTCTGGCAGTTTGGCTTCTTTAAGTAGTTCTTTAATTTTATCTTCGCTTACGCCGTTAAATGGCGGGCTTGCCACATGGATACCCAGTGCCCTAGCCGCCATGCCCAAGTGAGTTTCAAACAACTGACCAACGTTCATACGCGAAGGCACGCCTAGAGGGTTTAGGATCACATCTACTGGCGTGCCGTCCTCTGTAAATGGCATGTCTTCTACTGGCAAAATCCTGGCTATTACGCCCTTGTTTCCGTGGCGTCCACCCAATTTGTCGCCTACTGCGATCTTGCGCATTTGGGCCACAAAGATCTGGATCTGCATAATTACGCCGGCCTTTAGTTCGTGGCCGTGTTCGCGTGAAAATACCTTTACTCCCACAACCTTACCGTGTTTGCCTGTGGTCATGCGCTGAGACGTGTCACGGACTTCTTTGGCCTTTT
>MGCP01000004.1 GCA_001790455.1 Candidatus Saccharibacteria bacterium RIFCSPHIGHO2_02_FULL_47_12 | reverse complement strand
TCCCTCCCGGGTCACCAAAGTTTGCTACAATAACTCTTATGGCAAAAGAAGAGCCAAAACAAAAACACTTCGAGGACCAGTTTGATGATGAGGAAGTGCTGTTTGTGTTTCGCAAACACCCCATTGTAATGCGAAAGGGTCTGATCTTTTCTATGCTGGCGATTTTGTTGGGCACTGTGCCAGCACTTATTAAACCTACTATGACCATGTTCTTTGGTGGCCTGGCCGCTGGGTTTGTGCTGGGCATGCTGGTCTTCTTTCCTTATTGGATTGGTTGGTACTATAGCGTCTTTATAGTGACCGACCAGCGTTTGATTCAGATTACGCAAAAAGGGCTGTTCCACCGCAGCGTAGTAGACCTAGGGCTTACTCAGATTCAGATGGTCAACTACCAGATTGCCGGACTTCAGGAAACCCTGCTAGGATTTGGTACAATAATGATGCAGACATACGTAGGTGATTTGGTCATACATGACGTTCATCACCCGGCCAGTATTCAGAAACGAATTTTGGGCATTTTGCGTGACCAAGGTGTAGTGGCTGCCGCCAGCCCCAAAGATAAAGTAATTGATGAAGAAAACAGTTAATAAACGACTCAAAAAACTCGTACGCAAACCTAGCTTGAACAAAATCAAGAGGCTGGGTAAAAAGCATATTCCCATGCCGCCAGAGGTAGAGGGGTTGGCCGACGCACCAGTGCCGCGCATTACTAATGAGACCGTAGCCGAGCACCGCGAGGAAGTTATAGGCGAAGCCCGCAAGTACATATACCCTCTTAGCCACACAAAGCATCGCATAGTTGTTGTTACGTCTTCATTGGTAGTCGTGCTAGTTGTAGGCTTCTTTACCTATTGCACCTTGGCTCTTTACCGGTTCAAATCAAACACCGGGCTGCTTTATGGTGTGACTCAGGTCATACCGTTTCCTGTGGCCAGGGCAGGCGGCCGCTTTGTTGCTTATGAAAATTATTTGTTCGAGCTACGCCACTACGTTCACTACTACCAAACCCAGCAAAAGGTTGATTTTACCTCAGAAGCTGGGAGGCAGCAGCTAGAGGCTTATAAAAAACGGGCCTTAGACAATGTTATAAACCAGGCCTTTGTGGCGGAACTGGCAAAGAAAAACAAAGTGACTGTTTCTGCCCGTGAGGTAGAAGACACCATTTCAATCCTCAGAAACCAGAACCGTTTGGGGGCTAGCGAAAGAGGCTTTGAAGACGTGCTACGCGACAACTTTGGCTGGACATTAGCTGATTTTAAACGCTCGCTCCGCCAGCAGCTACTTGCCCAAAAAGTTGTGGCGGCTCTAGACAAGGAGACAAATGACCGGGCAAACACAGCCCTGGCAGAGATAAAAGGCGGCGCAGACTTTGCCGCCGTAGCTGCCAAATACTCTGACGACAAAGCCACCAAAGACAAAGGCGGTGAATTTGGCATTTTGATAGATAAAAGCAACCAAGACATTCCTGCCCAGGCCTCCGATGCGCTCTTTAAGCTTAAACCCGGCGAGGTTTCTGGCATTGTAAACACCGGTTTTAGCCTAGAAATTGTCAAGGTGCTAGAAGCCCAAGGCGACAAGGTCAAAGCAGCCCATATTAGCTTTACGTATAAAGATGTAAGTACTTACATAAACGAGCTAAAGGCAAAAGAAAAAGTAAAAACCTTTATAAAGATCTAGGGTTTCACCAGACGGGCTACAGCAGTTACAGCCTTGCCACCAATCTCGGCACCGGCTCGCAGCCCGGCTTTTGTTGTGCTGCCTGTAGAGCTAAGTTCATCCATAAAAGCCACTACTACTGCAGATCCGGCCGCTAATACAATCAGTTGCTTAGGGTTAGGTAAGCGGTTAAAACGTTCTGCCGAGCCTGCCTCAATTGATAAGTTAAATTTCTGCTCGGCCGCGTCAAGTGACACGTCTATAGGTATTGGTTCTTCTGTTTGGCTCATTTTTGTGTTCAAATCGTTGACATCGCTATATTAGCATAAAAGGAATATAAAGTCAACCTGGCGGGGCTGACGGGACAGCGCTTGGGCTACTCTCGCGGAGCTAACCCACCCGCTTACTATGTTCGTTCTTTCGTGTCTCCAATCTCCTCAATCTGACCAGTAAAAAAGCCCCGCTTTACAGCGAGGCACTTTTACTGGCGGGACTGACGGGATTTGAACCCGCGACCTTCTCCGTGACAGGGAGACGAGCACTCCGCTGCTCCACAGTCCCATATATACTTATTAACAGTCCAGATGATAGCAATTACAGAGGTAAAAAGCAAACCGAAGAGTTTGAAACAAAGAGCGTATCATAAATCGACAGCGGTCTTTGATAAATCGTATACTTGTGAATATGCCAATGCCCAGAAAACCAAGATCAAAATGCTTAAATTGTGGCCTGGAAACGCCCCACCCTGGCTACAAATATTGTAGTAATAAATGCCAGAATACCTATCAGTACAAATCATATGTTAAAAGATGGTTAAAAGGGGAAGTTAGCGGCTTACAGGGACACGGTGTGGTTTCTAGATACGTAAAAAGGTACTTACGTGAAAAATTTAACAATAAATGTTGCCTTTGCGGCTGGGCAGAGATTAATATCAGTACTGGGCAAATCCCTTTGGTTGCAGATCACATAGACGGCAACTGGCGCAATAACATAGATAGTAATTTGCGTTTAATCTGTCCCAATTGCGATTCGTTATTGCCGACGTATGCTGGTCTAAACCTAGGAAATGGTAGAAACCAAAGGAGGGTAAGTAAAAGGGTAGAAGAAGGTCATCTGTTCATAGATAATATGCCGGAGTAACTCAGTTGGTAGAGTAGCTGTTTCGTAAATAGCAAGCCGTGGGTTCGAATCCCATCTCCGGCTCCAGCGGGATTAGTATAATGATAGTACGCTTGCTTCCCAAGCAAGAGGCACGAGTTTGATTCTCGTATCCCGCACCATTCGCAATTTTGAGCCCGAAAAGGGCTCTTTTTCATCTGTTAAATTCTGGTTTTAACATCTCTAATTCCTAGCAATAGGAGACGAGACGAAAAAGTTAGAATGCTAGCTGCTTAACAGAGGAGTCCGTTTTAGTACGTGTCCGTTTTAACCTCTGTTATTATATAGATATGAAATACAGCTTTTATGACGACTACACCGAAGGTGTTCACCCTGAAATTCTAAAATACATTAGCGAGCATAATCTAGACCAGCAATTTACATATGGGCGTGATGAGTATAGCAAGCTGGCTGCCGAGCGAGTTAATAAGGCGTTCGGTACGGCTAACGCAGACGTGCATTTCCTGCCTACTGGCACCGTCTGTAACGTCATAGGGTTAAAGTCTATGCTTCGGGCTATTGAAGGCGTTATTGCACCAGCAAGTGGTCATATAAATACACACGAAACAGGCGCACTAGAAGCTCATGGACATAAGATTATTTGGGTTGATACTCCTGATGGCAAACTCACGCCAGCTTTAATAGATAAGGCTTTAGCTCTCTATGAAGATGAGCATACAGTTATTCCAAAAGTTGTCTACCTGACCCAAGTAACCGAACTCGGCACAGTCTACACTAAACAAGAACTTAAGACGGTAATTGAATACGCAAAATCAAAAGGTCTTTACACTTTCCTAGACGGCGCACGTTTAGCCATGGCAGTAGCCAGCAAAACAGCCAATATGACTATGGAAGATGTTGGTAACTTAGGGCTTGATATGTTCTATATTGGTGGCACTAAGAACGGCGGTATGTACGGCGAAGCCTTGGTTATCCAGAACGACATATTCAAGAAAGACTTCCGCCACTTCATCAAGCAACGTGGCGGTATGATGGCTAAAGGTCGTTTTATTGGTCTACAGTTTGCTCGGTTCTTTGATGAAGATAATTTGTGGCTAAATCTAGCTAATCACGCCAATGAAATGGCTCAGTTGCTTTACAACAGGTTGAAAGAACTTGGTGTTGAGTTTGACCTTACCGCTGACGCTAACCAGGTTTTCCCAATCGTAGACAACAAAGTATATGAGCAATTAAGCCAGGAGTACGGCTTTTACCCTTGGAATAAAGTTGGCGATAACAAGACTAAAGTACGCTTTGTTTGTTCATGGGCTACTCCCAAAGTGCAAGTTGAAGCACTTATTGCTGACGCAAGAAAAATAATTCAACAATAAAGTTTGAATTATATAGGAACACAGGTGTGGTTTAATTCTGGCTCAACTTTTATAAATTTCTAAGAAGTAAGGTTTTACTTTCGTAGCTTAAAGCGCACCACCAATTTAGTTAAACAGTGTAAAATATATATAAATGGCAACAGAAAAACGTTATTTACATGACCGGTTTGTGCTTTTGCTTTTGAGCATCAGTGCGTTTTTAGCCCTGTCGGGCAGCTTGTTAGTCCTGCTTAGGCTTAGCCAAAACCGCGCAAACGGTTACATAGTAGAGTACCGCGCAAATTTGGGTATTAGCGCCTTTCGTACCGGTAATTTTATAGACATGCTGGCGTTCGTTGCATTTCTTTTTCTAGTTCTAGTCGTCCATACCATTTTGTCACGCCGCATCTACCATACCAGCAGAACATACGCACTTTTTATACTAGCTATGGGTCTGTTACTACTCTGTTTGGGCATTATTGTTAGTAACGCGCTTTTAGTACTCAGATGACAGACATAGAAATACCACTAAAGACCGAAAAAACACTTCATTATCGGTTGTTTGAAATTCTGCCGGGGGTAATTAGTTATTCGGTCTTAGTTGCGCCGTTTGTATTAAGCCTTATTGGGGCCAGTTGGGCAGCATTATTTATTATATTGTTCATTCTTATCTGGTTTGTTAGGGCCTTGGCCTTGGCTATTCGCGTCCTTCAGGGTTGGATGACCATTAAAAAACACGTCAAATACGACTGGCTAAAGATGCTAGACGAGTTAGAGCACCTAGATCCCAAGGGCCACAGCCAGAATCTGCCAAGGTGGCATTACGAAAATATAGAGCGCCTAAGGGAACGTCCGACCAGCTTAAAACCAAGCGACATTGTTCACGCTGTTATTATTGCCACCCATAATGAAAGCAGGGAAATACTAGAGCCCACCATTCAGCATCTTATAGATTCGCATTTTGATATGAAGAAAGTTGTCTTTGTACTTGCTTACGAAGAACGCGGCGGTCCAGAGGTAGAAATGCGAGCCAAACAGCTGGTTGATGATTACAGGTCAAAGTTTGCCCACGCCATGGCTGTTAAACACCCAGATGGCATTCCAAACGAAGTTAGGGGCAAAGGCGGCAACATAACCTACGCGGGCCGCGCACTACAGCGTTACCTGGAACAAGAAAACATTGACCCCCGTAGGGTGATGGTTACTACTCTAGATGCCGATAACCGGCCCCACCCGTATTATCTGGCTGCCCTGACTTACACGGTAGCCGTATCGCCCGATCATATACATGTGTCATACCAACCGGTACCAATGTATACAAATAATATTTGGGATGCGCCAGCACCCATGCGGGTGATTGCCACCGGTAATTCGTACTGGTTTGTTGTCCTGAGCATGCGACCCCATATGCTGCGCAACTTTAGCAGCCACGCCCAGAGCATGCAGGCCCTGATTGAAACAGATTTTTGGAGTACCCGCACTATCGTAGAAGATGGCCACCAGTATTGGCGCACCTGGTTTCGGTTTGATGGCAACCACGAAGTCTACCCCATATTTACGCCCATATACCAAGACGCGGTCTTGGCAGAAAACTACCGAAAGACCATAAAGGAACAGTTTATACAGATTCGGCGATGGGCATACGGGGCGTCGGACATAGCCTACGTGGCAGACAAAGCCTTCTTTTCAGAAAACAAAATTCCGCGCAAAGAGCGTTGGTTTAAATTTTTGCGTCTTCTGGAGGGGCATGTCAGTTGGGCTACGGCTCCGCTCATACTACTTTTTGCGGCCTTTATACCTGTGCTGTTCAACCAAAATGACCTGGCGGCTAATCAGTTACCTCAGTTTGCCAGCAAAATCGAAACCCTAGCCCTTGTAGGAGTTTTTGCGACCATGTTCTTTAGTTTCAAGACATTGCCGCCCAAACCTGCCAGATATAAGCGCCATAGGACCATCTGGATGGTGCTCCAATGGGCTTTGCTGCCCGTAGCAGGTATTGGCTTTGGCGCTATGGCGGCTCTAAATTCGCAAACCAGGTTAATCTTTGGAAGGTACCTGGACAAATTTGATGCTACTAAGAAGGCTGTCAAGACAGACTCCAAGCAGACAATCATTTAGCGGCTACGCTTCGCTCCGCCTTATGAGGGAACCGGAAGGTTCCCTCATTGGCACTGTCGGAATGAATCCGACTTCCGGCTAAAGCCGGAACCGTGCCTGCTCCTTCCTTTTCTATTTTATGGGGTGGTAGGCTTTGTAGACAGTGGCTGCGGTTTTATCAAATCGCCGTAGCACCTCTGTTGTAACGACTAGGATCGCGGCATAGCTTACCTTTGTATTGGCTACTTTTGGGTTTATCTTGCTTATAACAGTGCCTGAAAGGGCTGCCGCGGCCTCTGTGGCGTCTTTTCGGTGCCCAAGGGCGTTATATATGCTCAAAAACAGTTCGTCGCGTCTAAAGGGCTCCAATTGCCCCTGTTTACTAACAAAGAGTATAGATGTGGCTAAGTCAGGGCTTTCAAGGGAAGTAAATACGTTTTGGCAAGACTTACAGCGCCGCCTACGCCACACTTGGTTGGATCGTATCTGATGACGGCTGTTTACTACCTGCGTTTCACCACCACAATATATGCAAACCATGACTACATATTGACATACCGCTAGGGAATTAGCTAGTGGAAAAGGTGTGAATTAATGTTTATATCTGTTAGAGCGCAATCCGTGACCTTATCTGTTATCGAGGCCAATTATAGGCAATTAGCGGGCTGGTTGCTGCGAGGAGCACCACCGAAACAAGGTAATGTGATGAGCAAAACCAGGTCCGATAACAGTTTAGAATTGGTCGTAGTTAAGAGAAGGTCACGGTTTGGGCTCTTGGTCACGTTTTGCGACACACTTTTATAATTAAAAAAGCTCCGAACCATTAAGGTTCGAAGCTTGTTCACCCGTAGGTTTCTACTTGCTAGAAGTAGTAGCCAGGCGGGTGCGTCGCAAGCGACTCGATGGCTTAACAGCGATCAACTCTTCATAAAAAAGTTGAAAGCCCTCAAGCGCTTTAACGGTACTCATAAAGTTATGAGACACCTCCCGTTTAACCTGGTAATGCTAACAGAGAAGTGCAATATTGTCAATAGCCCTAACACCTTAAGCGGGATGGGTTTAGTTATCCTAGTTATTGCGGGTTGGGCGTAAATAAGCTATAGTTCTTATCTGTAAATACAGGGGTGATTAGCTCAGCTGGCTAGAGCGCCACATTGACGTTGTGGAGGCCGGGGGTTCGACTCCCTCATCACCCACCACAAAGCCGCGTAATCCCGCGGCTATTTTATTTTGTTGCAACACATTAGCTATATATCATAAGAGGTATTCTATAAATACATAGGTTTACCATAAATGGTTTAATTATGAGGTTTTTTACACAGGAAGCATTGTAGAAGAAACAATAACTTTGTACTAGCCATATAATACTAACCTTGCTATGATACTCGTTACAGTCCTGCATTAGCTAGACTGAAAGGTGAAGTTTTGAGAGTGGTTTACCGCTCCGGCAAAATGCTTGAATGACATTGCGAGATCATTCAAGCATTTTTGTTTTAAGAGGATAACAGATAGTGATATGATAGGTTTCAGAATGGATGAAACGGACAAGCTGGCAGAAAATGATCACCGTCGTATTGGTAGAGAACTAGACCTATTTGTATTTTCCGATCTCGTGGGAGCTGGATTGCCGCTCTTCACACCTAGAGGCACGGTACTTCGTGATGAACTGTTGGGTTTTTCTGAGGAGCTACAACGGAAAAACGGGTTTGAGAAGGTTGCCATACCCCATATAACCAAAGACGAGCTATATAAAAAAAGCGGTCACTGGGACAAGTTTGGGCATGAATTGTTCTTGGTTAAAAGCCAGGAGACCAGCGACCAGATGGTTCTAAAGCCTATGAATTGCCCGCATCATATACAGATTTACGCCGCTAAGCCCAGAAGTTACCGGGATCTACCAATCAGATATATGGAAAATACTGTTCAATACAGAGATGAGAAAAAAGGCGAGCTAAATGGCCTAAGCCGTGTACGATCAATCTCAATAGATGATGCCCACATATTTTGCACTCTCGAACAGATAGAAGAAGAATTTACCAGAATTATGGAGATGATAAAAGAAATGTATAGCGTGCTGGGCATGGGTTTTAAGTCTAGGCTGTCTTTTCGTGATGATTCAGACGAATATCTGGGTGATGCTAAAAACTGGGAAAGGGCACAACAGATTATAGAATCAGTAGCAAAGAAGTTAGAGCTGGACTATGTAGTGGTAGAGGGTGACGCGGCCTTTTATGGTCCCAAAATAGATATCTTGGTAATTGATTCGTTAGGGCGAGAATGGCAATGCGCGACCCAACAGCTGGATTTTGTTATGCCGGAACGCTTTGGCTTGGTGTATACGGACAAAGACGGCACTGAAAAACAGCCTGTCATGCTTCATAAGGCGCTCCTGGGATCGTTTGAAAGGTTTCTGTCAGTATATTTGGAGCACACTGGTGGAAGATTCCCGGTGTGGCTGGCACCAGAACAGATAAGGATTATTACCGTCAACCAAGAAGAAGCTACTACAGAGTTTGCAGATAAAATGGCAACCCAGGCCAAAGAACTTGGCCTGAGGGTATACATAGATAACTCAAACGAGTCTGTTGGCAAAAAGATTCGCGAGTCAGAGGTAATGAAGGTGCCATACACTGTAGTAATAGGCGAAAAAGAGATAAACAGCGGCAAAGTACTACCACGAAAGCGCAAGGACATAGAGGTCAAAGCAGAACACGAAGCGCTTGGCGTAGAGGAGTTTCTGAAAACCGTTGCCCACGAATCCAAATCCCGCACCACCAAGACATCTTTGTAGATGGTTAGGCTCATTGCCATGCAATTTAGAGACAGAGTTTATAAAATAGTTGCCCAGATTCCAAGGGGTAGAGTTGTGACCTACGGGCAAGTAGCTGCACTATGTGGTAGACCCAGGGCTGCAAGGATAGTTGGTGGGATCGCTCACTGGGGCGATCACTCTTTGCCCTGGCAAAGAGTAGTGCATAAAGACGGCAGCCTGGCTGCAGGATACCCAGGAGGCGTCGAGGGCCATAAGCAGGTGTTAGAAGCTGAGGGCATAAGAGTAAGCAAAGATTACAAAGTAGACATTGAGAGACTAAAATGGAACCCCTGATTGTCATAGTAGGTGAAACAGCTTCTGGAAAGTCGGCTCTTGCTATGGAACTGGCTCGACGCTTCAACGGCGAACTCATTTGTGCTGATTCGTGGACAGTCCGGCGTGAAGCAAATATCGGCACAGCCAAACCCAGCAAAGAAGACAGGGCTCGTGTGCCACACCATCTCTTGGATATTGTTGGTCCGGACCATGATTTCACCGCGGCAGTGTTTAAAGGTTTGGCCAACAGGACTATTAGTGAAATATCCTCGAGACACAGGTTGCCAATTATGGTTGGTGGCACCGGACTCTATATTGATAGTGTCATCTTTAACTATGGATTTTTGCCAGAAGGAGATAGGACAAAACGAGAGGCATGGAATAATGCGTCGGTAGATGAAGTGTTGGACGAAGTACAGGCAAGAGGATTGAGCACAGAAGGCATAGATATTTGTAACAAAAGGCGCCTTATTCGTTTGATTGAAACCGGTGGACAGCGGCCAGCCAAGTCAGACCTGCGTTCGAACACTCTGATTTTGGGGTTAAAAATCGATAGGGAAATATTGAACCATAGAATAGAAAGACGGGTTGATGCAATGCTAACAGGAGGGCTCGAGAACGAAGTTTTGGACTTGGTCGATAGGTATGGCTGGGACTGCGAAGCGCTTAAAGGAATTGGGTATCGCGAATGGCAAGCGTATTATTCTGGAGATAAAAGCATAGCCGAGACCCGGGCAAGTATTATCAAATCTACTCAAGACTTAGCAAAAAGGCAAAGGACTTGGTTTAAGCGCAACTCGTTTATTCAGTGGGTAGACGACCCCGAGAAAGCTGTAGACATTGTAACAACGTTTTTGAACAAAAAACAGTAGTTTATATGCCATCGTCTGCTACAATACAGGCATGATTGAACAACTGTTTGGT
>MGCP01000003.1:20776-36198 GCA_001790455.1 Candidatus Saccharibacteria bacterium RIFCSPHIGHO2_02_FULL_47_12 | reverse complement strand
TGTTTTGAGCAGGTTAATTATTGACTGGGTCGCCATATCGCTAGCAAGTTTGTTCGCAGCATAAGTGTTGTACGCAGTACTGGAGTTCGAACAAAACCAATTTGTAAGTGGTAAGTTTTTATATCGCTTATCATTTAAATTGTAGTCGAAGGCAACATGTAGATTGTTGGCAATAATTTTGTCGTACAAAGCAGCCACATCGTATGCTACATCTGAACCAGCATTAATAATAATGCTGTCTTTTTTAATTCTTTTAATGAGATCCTTTCCAATGAGCTGACCTGCCCGAGAAGAGACATGGTAAGAAATAAGATCACAGGTAGAATAGATCTCCTCTAAAGGAAGGTACTTCAGACCTAGCTCTTTTTCTAACTCTAGCTTACGAGTGCGATTCCAGTAATTTATATCTTCTACGCCTAAGCCTTTAAGCATCCTAGTAACTCTCTCGCCAATACGACCCATGCCAACAACACCTATCTTTACATCTGTTAAGCTTTGGGCAGTCATAAATGTTTTATCGCTAACTCTCGTTAGTTCCAGTACTTTACGAAGCATGATGAGCATTAAAGTGAGTGTATATTCGGCAACAGCGTATGTGTTAGCGCCAGGTGTATTTGCAATAGCTATTTCCTTTTTTGTAGCTACCTCATGACCTGGGATAAAACCTGCCCAGTCAGCTCCGGTAAAGATAATTGCCTTCAGTTCATCAGCAGTATTTATAACCTTGTCAGTAACCTTCTCGATGCCACCAAGAATGTAGCCAACTTTACCTTTTACGGCTTTGCATAACTCCTCCTCAGTAGCTTGAGGTTTATCCAGCTTTTCGACCTCGAAGCCAGCAGCTTTTAGTTGTTCAACATGTTCATCGAAGATAAACAGACTATCTGTTACCAAAATTTTGTTACTCATGGTGCTAGGCGGTTAATGTCGCGGGGGAACAGGGTGGCTTCTTTGACGTTGTTTAGGCCCACGATCTTTTCGGTCAAACGTTCTAAGCCCATGCCAAACCCGCCGTGTGGGGGCATGCCGGCACGCATGGCCATTAGAAAGTATTTAAAGCCAGGGTCGTTTGGATCGCCGCCTGCTTTTTCTTTAAGCTGCCTTACTAGCACTTTATGGTCGTTTTCGCGCATAGAGCCGGTGGCAATTTCTACGCCCCGGAAAAGCAAGTCCAGACGATCGGCCAGCTCTGGTTTGCCGTCTTGGGCTTTGTGATAAAATTTCATTTCGTCTGCAGGCCAGTCGGTTACAAATATTGCCTCGCTGCCAAGTTCTTTGGCTGCGTATTCACAAATCCAACGTTCTTCGTCTGGGCGAAGGTCCTTTTCACCCACCGAATTTTCGCCGGTGGCTTTGCTGTATTTTTCATGAATCTCGGCCATGGACATAGCAGGAATTTGCTTTGGCAAAACCGGTTTAGCGATACTCCATTGCTTTAGCTCGCGCTCGTAGCGCTCCCAAACGTAGTCAATTACGTAGTTAAGCAGCCCACCCAGAAACTCCTCGAGCTCTTTCATAGAAATAAAGCCCATTTCCCCGTCTATAGAAACGTATTCGGTCATGTGGCGGGTGGTTGCACTTGGTTCGGCTCGGTAAACCGGTGCTATTTCAAACACTCGCTCAAACACACCAACCAGCATTTGCTTATAAAATTGCGGGCTCTGGGCCAGAGTGGCTTCTTTGCCAAAATAATCCATTTTAAACACTTCTGCCCCGCCCTCTGTGGCGGTTGCTAGAAGTTTGGGGGTGCGTACATCGGTAAAGTCGTTTTGGTAAAAATATTCCCTTAGTGCCTGGACAATTCCAGACTGGATTTTAAAAATTGCGGTCTCTTGCAAATTGCGCAGACCAATTGGACGATATTCAAACAAAGTATCTAGGTTTTCTGGGGCATGATTTAGCGGCTTGTCTATTTCTATTGGCGGTTCATCTGTAACCGGCACTAGCACATCTAGCTTGGCGTCGTGCATCTCTGCACCACCAGGCGCACGTTCGTCCTCTACGACTTTGCCCGTTACGCTAAGAACTGTGCCAATCTGAAGTCCACGGAGCTTTTCTACCTCGCCTTTGTCTTTTACCACAACCTGAACCAGCCCGCTGCGGTCGCGCACATTTATAAATGTCAGGCCGCCCAGTAGACGCTTTTTGTGCAGCCAACCCTGCACCATAATTTCTTTGCCAGCATGTTTGACCACACTGGCAGCTAATATTCTATTCATTATGCTGATTGTAACAGAGACAATCTGTAATTTCTAATCCTTGGGTTCTTTGGGCTGTTCTGATGATTCGACAACTTCTGCGACTTCTTCGTGTTTTTCTGCGTCTTTTTCGGCTCCTATGGCAGCCACGGCCCTGAGGTCCTCGTACTGGTCAAACTCGTCTAATATGGGCTTGCCCAAGATTTGTTCCAAAACGTCCTCCATGGTAATTATGCCCACCATTTCTTCAAAGTTGTTTACCACAATAAACATGTGATGTTTGGTTTTTATAAATGCATCTAGCGCGTGGCCCAGCGGCTGGTCTTCTTTGACATAATAAAGCTCCTTTTTCATAAAGTTTTTGACTTGCCCGCCGCTGCGGGCCTCTACTAGATCGCGAACGTAGAGCATGCCCACCAAGTTGTCTTTTTTGCCCTCATAAACCGGAAAGCGCGAATGTCCGCTTTTGTGCAGCTCGTCTAGTAGTACCGGTCCAACTGGATCATTGGCAGATACGGTTTTGACAACCCTGCGAGGAACTAGCACGTTGCCCACCAATTTGTCACCAAACTTCAGGGCACTGGCTGCTATAGAAAGTTCTTCCTTGCCAATACGGTTATGGGTTAGCTTTTTCTGGCGAGAGATTAGCTCTATCAAATCCTCTTTTTCATACACACCATATGGGGCCTGCCTATGCAGATGCTTTGACAAAAAACGGGCAGGAGCAGACAGCAGTGGCCCCAGATGTGACAACACCCATGCCAGCGGAAAAGATACCAAACCTGCCAGCCAATTGCCAAAGGCACTGGCACGGCTGTTCATTTGCCAGCCAAATACCAACCAAAGCAAAGCGGCAATGCCTAGAGTTCCAACTAGAGGTGAGGTGTGGCTGGCAATCAGCATAAAGCCAGCTGCGCTAAACAACCCAAGCAAAGACCACAAAAACAGCTTTAAATTTGGCCCATAAGCAGCCGCTTTGTGCAAACTGGCTGCAGTTTTGTCGCCCGTGCGGGCACGGCGCCTGAGCTCTTTGAACGGAATTTGGCCGTATGCCTTTAGAAGCACAGTGCATAGTAGAGCAAGAGCTATGAAGGCGGCAGTAGCTACCGTTGTTGTCATATATTCATCTTAAGACTTTATCTGTTTTACAGCAATGCGTTCATGCTTGTAATAACTAAAAATGATATGATGTTTTACGTATGAGTAAAAAGTTTTTGGCAATATTAGCGGCAATAGTATTGGGCCTGGTATTGCTGTTTGCGCTTACTGACAATAAGTCGGCAAACAACGGGTCAAGTGGTGCCAACCCCACCAATCACGTCAGGGGCGAGGGCAAGGCAAATGTTACTTTGCTAGAGTATGGCGACTACCAATGCTCTGTTTGCGAGGCTTATGAACCGGTGGTAGAACAAGTGATAGCGCAGTTTTCAAAAGACATTTTCTTTCAGTTTAGAAATTTACCTCTCCCTCAGATTCACCCAAACGCCTTTGCGGCATCCCGGGCGGCCGAAGCAGCTGATAAACAAGGCAAATTTTGGGAAATGCACGACCTGCTTTACGAGCCATCTAACTGGCAAGTCTGGACAAATAGTACAAGTGCCCAAAGTTTATTTGAAGGCTATGCCCAGCAGCTGGGACTAGACCCAAACAAGTTCAAGCAAGACTATGCCAGCGAAGAGGTAAACGACCTTATAAACGCCGATGTTGCCGAGTTTAATAAAACCGGCCAACAAATGTCCACCCCATCGTTTTTCATAGATGGCAAGTATATAGAGAATTCAGAACTGTCGGTCAACAACGCGCCCAGCCTAGAGAAGTTCACAAAGCTAATAAACGACGCCATAAACGCAAAGAGCCAGCAGTAGCCGGCTCTTTGCTGGCCTAGTTTCTTTCTGCTAGTAAGAAAGAAACTCTTGCCACCTAGGTCTTTTGAATTTGACTTGCACGTTATAACCCCTATCGTTATATGTTTTTATTTTTATTGACACCCCTTATTGCCCCCTCGGCAACCAAAATAAGCAATCTCTCTTTGCTTAGCGGTTGTTTTTATATTTTAATTTTTGTATTTCTTATGCAGCTCTCAATTGCTGCTAGAAGTAGTCCAATATTCTCATAAAGAGCTTATGCCTGTCAATATTGAAATGGTAGAATAGCAATATAGGAGAGCTTAAAACCATAAAATATGCCAGATGCATTTGCTGAACTGAGTGCCGTGATTGCGGTTGGAGTGGGAATTAGCCTTGTTATGCGGCTAATCCGCCAACCGCTCGTTATTGGCTATATTTTGACCGGAGTTGTTGTGGGGCCAGCGGTATTTAAAATAGTTAGCTCGCCAGAGACTATTGAGCTGTTTGCCAACTTTGGCATTGCCTTACTACTGCTGATTGTGGGGCTCGGTTTAAACCCCAGGGTTATTCGTGAAGTTGGCAAGATTGCCCTTTTCATTGCAATTAGCAAGATTCTGGTGGCTACGTCGCTGGGATTTGTCGTTGCCCAAGCACTTGGCTACGGCAAGCGTGCAGCTATTTATATTGGCATTTGTCTGTCGTTTTCCAGCACTATTATTATCCTTAAACTTTTGAGTGACAAAAAAGAGCAAAGCCGGCTATATGGCAAAATTTCTATTGGTTTTTTACTGGTAGAAGATTTACTGGCAGCACTGGTACTTATTGGGATATCGTCTGCCGGAACTGGCGGGTTTTCACTGAACGACCTATGGACGCTTAGCTACAAAATCGTACTGATACTTTTGGGCCTTTCAACCATCAGAATTTTGCTGCTAGACCGTGTCAAAAACTGGATTGGCAGCAGTAGTGAGTTCCTGTTTTTGTTTACGCTGGGATGGGGGTTGGGGATTGCCAGCTTGTTTAAGGCAGCTGGGTTTTCTTTAGAGCTTGGGGCGTTAGTTGCCGGTGTAGCTTTGGCACCCCTTCCCTATGCGTCCGAGGCAGCCGCCCGGCTGCGCCCACTGCGTGACTTTTTTATAGTACTGTTTTTTGTACTCATGGGTTCACACCTGCAGTTCAACCAAGTTGGGGCCGTACTGCCAGAAGCACTACTCCTTGCCGGCCTGGTAATGATTGTTAACCCCATTATTGTGATGTCCGTTATGGGCTTTTCTGGCTATACCAAAAAGACAAGCTTTAAGACTGCCATGACAGGCGGGCAGCTGAGCGAGTTTGCACTAATTTTAGTATTGCTTGGCCTAAGCCTTGGCCAGGTCAACAGCCAAGTGGTAACACTGGTTACTGTTACGGCGCTCATAACAATTGCCGTTTCCACCTATCTTATTACTTACTCAGACAAGCTGTATGACTTTTTTGAAGGATCCCTGCATTTGTTTGAGCGGCGAAAACTAAAAAACGAACACGATGGCCACAGAAACTACGAGCTGGTGCTGTTTGGCTATTTAAAGGGTGGCGCAGAGTTTCTGAAAACATTTCAGAAAATGGGTAAATCCTACATTGTGGTCGACTACGACCCTAAAGTCATAGACATCTTAGAAAATATTAGCGCCAACTACATGTACGGAGACGTTACCGACAACGAACTACTAGACGAGCTAAATCCCAAACACGTCAGGCTGTTAGTGTCTACCATAACCAACCTAGACATTAATCGCTCGCTGGCCAGGTGGCTAGAAAAAGAAAGTCCAAACGCTGTGTTTGTATGCTCTGCCGAAACCGCAGAAGAAGCCGCCGAATTATACGAGCTAGGCGCTGCCTATGTAATGCTGCCTCACTATATAGGTAGCGAAAAAATCAGCGCTTTTATAAAAAAGAGCGAGCTAAAAAAGAGCGAGTTTAAAAAGTTCCGCGAAAAGCACCTAGCCTATTTAGAATCTCACCCGGAGTACTTTGGCTCAACCTCAACAGACTAGATCTAGCCTATTTGGAGCTAAATGGCGGGGTAAAGCCAGTTTTTAGCAATGTAGCTTTCGACGCTCTTTAGCGAACCAGGCGCTGGTTTGCCACTAGCTATAGCAGACCTGATGTTTCGCGAGGATACGCCTGGATAAGGGCTAGCGAGCTGGTAAATATCGTTGGTCGAGGTTATCGGCTTGGTTGTGGCGTTTCTATAAGCCACCACCAGACTAACGCTATTAAGCAGCTGCTCAGAGTTTGGCCAATCTAGCAAACCATCAAATGTATCAGACCCCATGAGCAAAAATAGCCTAGAGCCCGGGAATTTTTGCTTTAGCCGCGGCCGCGTCTTTGCTACTGTGAATTGTTTATCTGGTAGTTCTAAAACACGCAAACGCTTATGTGGTTTTAGTGCCATCTCAAGCATAGCCACGCGGTGGCCAATGTGAGTTATGCCGTCTTTGCCCCTGGGCTTAATTTCTGGCAAAAAGTAAACCTCGTCTAGTTTGGCTTGTTTTAGAGCCTCTAGGGCAAACGCCACATGCCCTTTATGCACCGGGTCAAAGCTGCCAGCAAAGATTCCAATACGTTGGGCCATTAGGCTGCTTTCTTTTTGAGGTTACCTCGCTGGCCCTTAACCTGGAAGTCCCCGCAATTAGTACAGACTACGTTTTTACCATCGGATATGACCTTGGCCTTTTTGCCCTTGCTGGCACAATGACATTTGCTGTTATTGTCTAGCTCTTTTGATTGATATAAAGTACCTTTTAGTCCGGCTTCTCTGGCTTTAACGGCTGCTTCGGAAAATAGATCCACGACGTCGACTGAACAGCCGCCGCCGCAACCAACACCGGCTTCAGCAATCTGCTGTTCAGCCCTACGAACCATGAACTCGTTATCTATGTTGCCTTCGGCTGCTTGCTGGATATAGTGTTCACGCATTGCCATCTGAAGTGCAGCCTCTAGACCAACACTAAGAGCTACTCTCTCTATAGTTTTTTCGTTAAGCACTGCAAGTCCGGCACGGTTGTCAGTTGTTACTGTCTTGATGCGAATGGCGAGCCCAGCAATATACTCATCTACGAATAATTCTCCGTCATGAATTCGTTCTAAAACTTTTTGTTGTTCGGACTGGTTAAGATGACTATAAACATTGTCTATCATGATACGAACCGCTGGCGAAGCGGGGCCATTCCAACATAAAGCCAGGTCTTTTTCTAGCTCAAGTTTTTCACGACCATAATATTCTGCGTGTTTTTTAAGCTCATCCTGCTCGTGCAAAAAGGCATCTAGTTGCTGCCCAACCTTCTCTTTATCCTTTTCAGGGAGGTAATTCATGACCCCGCCGATAAAGTCCATCAGAATATCTTCAGTCGAGCCAGTCTCTAGAATCAATCGGTTACAAAACTGTATAACTGCCAGGGCAGTTGGCTCAACGCTCTCTCTATAGCGATCAGTTAAAAAGGCTGCCCAGGCCGAAGCAGGTATTTCGAAAACACTGAAGCTCTGCATTTTTTTGTTTAGCCCATCTTTTGATAAAGATTGGACGCGGAACATGGTTCGGCCGTCATACCCAAAGTCTTTAGCCACGTCGGGACTGGCCTCGTATTCTGTCGGTGCTGGAAAAATTGAAACCTTTTTCCGGCCAGCACGCATTGATTCATTAACTTCTGGTTCCAGGATCATCTCTTCGTCAGTTACATCCTCGACCCGGCGGAAAAAGTCAAAGTGGTTGACTGGATCGTCCATGTCCAGCGATGTAACACCAGTGACAGCGTTGTCAACAGTACCACGGCTTAAACTTACGTATTGTCCGGTTCGTTTATCCAACGCCTGATAAACAATTGGCCCTAGATTATGAACATCAGCCTCGGCTACTTCAGTAGTATCTTGTTCTAGTACGTCCGCTTCAACTCCGGGAGCAAATAGACCTTTTGTTTTGTCAACTATATTGCGCTCCAGGTAACGAACATTCCAGAGTATATCGTCTGTTCGACGATTAATTGATTCGTGAAACTCTGTTTCCTGTCTTGTTCTTAGTTGAAGTATTTCGGTTGGCCCAGCCATTTAAAAACCCTCGCTCTTTGTGCCGAGCAAGGGTGGAAAACACTGTTTTAACCGCTCCTGCTCGGGAGACTTAAGTAGCTGTATCGGACTTGTGAAAGGTTCAACCTTTCACATCACCGTTGCGGCACAGTTCCCGAATTTCACGGGATTCCAGCATCTTTTTGTTAAGTATTAGTAGCATAGCACAAGCCCTGTGCGCTATATGTAGTATTTTTTGCTTACGTCAAACTTAGCACCAACAACACGACTACGGCCAAAACAATCCGGTAATACGCAAATACTGCCAGGCTATGCTTAGACAGGTACGACAGTAGGAACTTTATGGCAATAAGGCCAGTTACAAAAGCGGTTAAAACGCCAATTATGAAAATATCTGCTTCGGATTTAATTTCCGTGATTGCAGAATTTGTAGTTAGCACCTTTAGGACGGCTCCAGCAATGATTGGCACGCCTAGTAAAAATGAAAAGCGCGTGGCAGCTACCCGGTCCATACCCGTAAATATGCCAGCCGTAATAGTGCTGCCAGAACGAGATATGCCAGGCACAACCGCCGCAGCTTGGGCAAACCCCATGGCAAGGGCTTGGTTGCGGCTGGTGTCTTCTAGCTTTGTGCGTGTTTTTTTGTTTTTGATGTAGCGTTCAGCCAGTAGCATAACCAGACCAAAAACCGCTAGGTTGATGCTCACAAGCACTGGTGAGCGAAAAGCAGATTCTGCTGCCGATTCTAGCAAGTAACCCGTAATTGCTGCAGGTATGGTGGCTGCAACCACTAGCCATGCCAGCCTGGTTTGCTTGTTTTTACGATACAAGCCCGCAGCCAGTCCTGTTAAATCGCGCCAAAAAAATAAAATAAGGGCTAGCAGGGTGCCCAGGTGCAGTGCCACATCGAACGTCAAACCACCGTCTGAAACACCAAGTGCCTGGTGCATCAACACCAAGTGCCCAGAGCTAGAAATAGGCAAAAATTCGGTAAAGCCCTGAACGATCCCAAGAATTATCGCCTGTATTATGGTCACCGCTGATAAATGTCCCGCCGCTTAAAGAACCAGGCACCCAGCCAGAGCATTAGTAATGTTACTAGGGCTAATATTGCCAAATCGCCCCAGCGCGGGCCAAACCGCAATATTCCAGGGTTATTAAAGTAATGAAAAGGTGAAAGTTTATCTGCAATCTCTAGTACCTTTACGCTACTGGCCAGTGAGGTTACCAGTAAGCTAACAAAGGCCAGGGCGCCTGCTAGTCCACCGGCTAGTCCTCGACGACCCGTCATAGCACCTAACATGTAGGCAAGTGCGCTAAACACCAACGTGATTAACCAGAGCGCCAAAGTTGCCTCGGCCAGTCTGCCTATGTCTATTTGTTCGCCAATTATCAGGACGCCTATGTAAACCCCGGCTGAGATGCTAATAGATGCTGCAGCAAGTAGTAAGCTGGCAGATACAAACTTTTCAAGGTAAACCTTGGTTCGTTTAACGGGCTGGACCAACAAAGCTTGCAGGGTTCCATCGCCCTCCTCGCCAGCAAGCAGGCCGCTAAACAATATGATCCCAAAAATGAGTGTCATAAATGCATATTGGCTAATTATCTGTACATCGGTATAACCAGCGATGGTTTTGTAGGCGCTAGAGTCACCAATAAAAGTTTTTAGTGAATCTGGTACGTCGGTCAGTGCCTGGCTAAACGACTCGCTAATAGTGGGGTAGAAAATCATGGTAAACACCACCAAAAGGGCTAAGCCCAGGCTCCACGTAATGGTCCCCCAACGCTTGCTATAAATAGTTTTTAGCAAAATGTTATTAAACATTGCTACTTGGCCTTCCCGTAAATTTTCATAAACACAGTTTCTAGGTCAGCCTCTGCAACAGTCAGGTCCTTTAGTTTGTAGCTACTGGCTAGTTTAAGCAAAGGGTTGATATTGCCGCCGTATGTAAAAGACAGGGTAGACTTTGTTTCAGTCATATCCTCTACGCCCTTTAGTTCCCCTAGTTTTTGCGCTAGACCGGCATCGTCACATACCACACGAACCCGACGCGGAGCCAGTGTGGCTATTTCACCCATATTTTCTTGAGCTATTAGCGAGCCTTCGCGTACAAAGCCCACCTCGTCGCAAATTTCCTGGACTTCACTAAGCAGATGCGAAGAGATAAATGCTGTGCCGCCGCTCCTTTTATGTTCGCGAATAATATTGTGAAATTCCTCTTGTACCAGCGGGTCCAGCCCGCTGGTAGGCTCGTCAAAAATAAGCAACTCTGGTTTGTGCATAAGGGCAGAAATAAGCCCTACCTTTTGCCTGTTGCCACGCGACAACGTCTTAAACTTGCGGTTTAGATTGCAGTTTAGCCGTTCTGCCAGTTCGCGCACATATGCTTTGTCAAGCCCACCGCGAAGGTTGCCAAAATATTCCAGCTGCTGCCAACCAGTAAGCCCGGCGTCTAGGGCAAAATCACCGGCCAAAAAGCCAATCCGTTTTCTTATTTCCAAGCTGTCTGCGGTACCATCTAGCCCAAATATTTTTATGTTGCCACGAGTTGGCCGCGTCAAATCAACCAGCATGCTAATGGTGGTGGTTTTGCCCGCCCCATTTGGCCCTAAAAACCCAAAGATTCTGCCACTTTGCACCTGCAAAGAAACGTTTTTTATACCAACGGTTTGCCCATATAGTTTGGTAACTTTATTTAGCTCAATTACTGGTTTCACAGCATCTATTGTAACTTAGTTACTGCAAGAGCTGCTGCCTTTGTCTAGCTCTTCCTCGCTGATCGTTTTGTATGACCAGGAATAGCCTGACTGGTACAGCTGCAAAGTCAGGTAACCAAACTTATCATCTGAACCAGTTTGGTGGTTTTCTAGCAAAGTGTCTTTGAATTCGTACAAGGTTTTGCCGCCGGTACCAACCGTAAACTGCCTGATCCCATAAACCGGGTCTGGCTTGCCACCAGGGGTTTGTTTGGCAAAGCGCTCATACAAATGGTCGTGGCCGTTTAGCACAACGTCGGCGTGCGCACTATAAAGCAAATCCCAAAAATCAGGTGTAAAACCGCCGCCTTTGTAACGTCCAGAGGAAAAGTGAGGGTGATGCCAAAAGGCTAGCGTGCAACGGTTTTTGTGGGTGTTTAGGTCTGCGGCCAGCCATTTGCCCTGCTCTGAATTTTTGTCGCAGCCGCCAACTTCTTTGCAGTTAGAGTTTAGCGCAACGGCGTGCCAAGAGCCCAGGTCAAAGCTATAGTAGCCTTTGCCCCTATCGCCCGCTTGTTTTGATGAGCTAGCCGAGCCGTTCCAGTAGCCAAAGTAACCCTCGGCATTTTTAGTAACGTATTCGTGGTTGCCGGGCGCGGCGTAACTTTTTTCTTTTAGCGTCTGCCAAAGCGGGGTAAACACAGACGCGAAATTTTCTGGCTCGCCGCCGTCATACTGTAAATCTCCTAGCAGCAAAACCGCATTATGGCCTCCAGCTTCTATAGATTTTGCCACGGCTGGCATTTGGCACTGCGTTGCACTTACCTCCATACCAGGTTTGCAGGCAATATCGCCCACTGCTGCAATGCTGGCTACAAGCTTGTTTCGCCTGTCTGCATTTATCTGAGACGTATTTGCAACCGTTGGAATCTGGGAATCCAGCCTAACTAAAAATATGCCAACCAAACACACAGCCGTTAAAAGTAAAACTGTAGTCAACAAGCCTGATACAGATTTTGCAGCTGGTTTTTCCTCTGTGGCCTTCATTGTTTTTTATTTTTGAGCTGATGAAGCCTGGGCATAAATGACTGGGCGGCTCCCTCTAGCCCCAATACTTTTAGGGTGCCGACCAGCACATAAAGCTGGTCTAGCTGAGACCCCTTTAGCTGGCCGGTTTGTTCTGCTTGGTTAAAAAAGTGGTCTATCTTTTCCACCAACCATTTTTCTTCACCGGGTTTAATTTGGTTAGTAGCAATCACACTGGTCATTGCAGGTGCGTTTACAACCTCAAGCGACCGGGCTGAATGGTCGCGTTTTTGCAGGTGGCCGCGTTTAATTAAATTGTTTACATGAAGTGCCACAGTTGCGACAGAATTGTAATTTAGCCCCTGCATGATTTCGCGGTAGCTGGGGCTATAGCCGTGTCTGGTTATAAACTCTTCTATAAAGCCTAGTAGCTCGCGCTGTTTTTTAGTTGGCCGTATTATTTTTTCTTCCATATTAGTTCATCTTACGGTAAGCGCTTTGTCCATGGGCGCGATGCGCCACAATTCTACCCGGGGTAACATGCGGCCTCTTTTTGTCTGCAAATTTTTCTGGAAATACCCAAAACCGGTACCACAAATAGTTCCAAACCGTAAAGAAACCTGATGAAATAAATTGGCCAATGTAGGGGGTAATACCCCCAGCCCGAAGTCCAGCCACAATGGCATAATCTAACACAAAGTCAACCAACGTTATGAAGATGTAGCGGGCAGTGACTTCGGTTTTGTGTTTGGCTAGGGCGGGGTTCTTAAACACCCAGTAACGTTGAAGCAAATAGTTCACAGTCCAGCCAAAAATATTGGCTGCTAGCTTTGCCCACCACAGCGACCAGCCTAGTCCAGACCAAAGTATAGAAAATAGTAAGTAGCCACTCCAAAAGTATGCACCGCCGCTTATGAGGTATTCGGCTATCCTGGTTATTTCACGCTGTTGTTTTTTCTTTAGTCCAAACATTATTATGCTTTCGCTTTTTGTTTAGTATAGCAGGTGCTAAGGCCAGACCGGCAAGTCCCCACCATATAAGGGATATCGTGTCATCTGCCCAGGCATGAGATAGCAGGTTGGTTACACTAATGCCAATAAAGCTTGCCAGCAGCACCATACTCAGCGTGTCTTTCCTTTGTTTGTACAGATATAAAACAACGTAGATATTTATTACTATAAACAACAAAAGCCCAACAGCTCCAACCTCCTGGCCGATTTGCAAATAATAGCTTTCGGCAACCCTGGGCGAATGGTTGTTGCGCAAACTAGCCGGGCCAGCCGTGCCTGGCCCGCGGCCCAAAGGCTCACTCAAAGTATCCTTCAGGCCGTTTTTTAGTGCGCTTGCCCTGTCAAAGTTTGAGCTGACAGAAGAGGTAGAATGTTCGTCTGTATGAAAAAAGATGTTTTGCACATGATCATTGTCACGAAGGAGTATGACTGCCACAGAAGACAGCACAACTAGCGCCGCAGACGCAACTAAAATAACCTGTCTTACTTTTTGATTGTTAACATAAAGCCAGAGCAGTATGACAACTGACACAAAAACCCCGATCCACGCGCTCCGCGAGTAGGTAAAGTAAAGCGCCAGCACCAAACCGGACAAGAGCCAGGCATAATGATTCTTCTTTTTTTGCTTAACTACCACGCCCAGCAAGGCAGTAACTATGAGTATCAGATAAACCCCCAGCGGGTTCGGTCCACGCAGGGTTGACTGCAGCCTTATGTAGGCAGTCTTTAGATCTACCGCCTGGTAGGGCAAAAGCGTATCTGGCCCGTAGCCAAAATGTTTCAAAAAATCTGGCGGCAATAAAAATTGTTGTACAAGCCCAAAGCCAACCACCGCAGCAGCCGGCCAGAAAAGCAACTTTTGCCACCGGTCTTTTAGCGAAGTTTTAGATGCCGCAATCAGTGCCACTAAAAAGAAAACTAAAAACCTGAGATTTATAATCCAACCGTACAGCAAAGCGTTTAGGTTTACCTGGTCACGGGCAAAAGCAACCAGCCCCAGCCCAAGCTGCAGCAATATATAAACCAAAATTATCTGAACCAATCGGTTCTTTATGAATGACTTGGCCAATTCTTTGTCTTTATAAATTATCCAGGCCGCACCCAGCGCCAGGACTGCTATGAGCAGCTCTTTCCAAACTCTAATAAGATCAAAATGTCCAAAATTGCTGGCTGCCCAAGCAGTAAAAAAAGCATGCACCGGCATAAGCACCAAGATTGTCGCCACTCCAAGCGTGAGCATCTTCACTACATATGTCTGACCGGTTTCTTGCTTCATAAGTGTTACAATTTAGTATATAGCATGAAGAATAGCGCTACCCTTGTATACAATCTGTTTTTGGCTGTGGGCGATTTTTTGGCACTTTTGCTAGCATTTGTGGGTGCCTATGTTCTACGTGTAACCATAGACAACCGCCCCATTGCCGTAGCCGTAGAATCAAAAACCTACCTTCTGGTCTTTTTGGCGTTACTGCCCTTTTGGATACTAATTTTTGCCCTGCTTGGCTTATACAACAGCAATATTTATGAAAAGCGTTTCAGCGAACTTGGCCGCTTATTTATTGGCTCTTTTATAGGCATGTTGTTTGTGGTTTTTTGGAACTTTCTGGCTCCAAAGCCAATTTTGCCCGCCAGGCTAGTGCCCATTTACGGCCTTGTGCTGGCTTTTTTGCTTTTGGTGATTTCTCGTAACCTTGCCCGCTATATTCGGATCCGCCTGTTTCATTACAATAAAGGTCTAACGAACGTTCTAGTGGTCGGAAACACCAAACTGGCCCAGCAGCTCGTGGATTCTTTGGTAGATAGCCGCCAGTCGGGTTACCGGGTGGTGGGAGTGGTTGGCAACAAACAGAGTTTTATAGACAAACATCCAAAATTAAAGGTTTACGAAACATTTTCAGAGGCCACCAAGCATATTGGCCAGCAAAACATCTACACCATCATTCAGACCGAGCTTTATGCAGACGAGGAGCGCAACCGCGAAATTTTAGAATTTGCCCAAACCCATCACATAGGCTATAGGTTTAGCCCTGGCAACAGCGAGCTGTTTGTAGGCAAGCTAGACGTGGAACTTTTCCGCTCATCAGTGCCTATGATTGCCGTACACCAGACAGCACTGTTTGGCTGGGGGCGCGTGGTTAAACGGCTGTTTGACTTGATATTGGGCGGACTGCTTCTGCTAATTGCCCTGCCCTTTATGGTGATAATTGCAATCCTTATAAAGCTAACCAGCCGCGGGCCTGTATTTTTCAGGCAAGTCAGGCTGACCCGTTATGACAACAAATTCTGGGTATTTAAGTTCAGGACCCAGTACCAGAAATTTGGCAAAGGCACCCCAGAAGATGACTTTGCGCTAATTGGCAGGCCAGAACTTGCAAAAGAGTTTAGGCAAAACGGAGACTATTTGCCCAATGACCCTCGCGTTACACCAGTAGGCAGGTTTCTTCGCAAAACTAGCCTAGACGAGTTACCCCAGCTTTTTAACATCATAAAGGGCGACTTAAGCCTGGTTGGGCCACGCGCTTTGATCCCCGCCGAACTAGATAAGCACGAAAGGCGCCATGCTATTTTAAGCGTCAAATCT
>MGCP01000003.1:19532-20770 GCA_001790455.1 Candidatus Saccharibacteria bacterium RIFCSPHIGHO2_02_FULL_47_12 | reverse complement strand
ACTGGCCTGGCCCAGGTTTCTGGCAGACGAAACATTACATTTGAAGAGCGCCGCCAGCTGGACGTCTATTATGTACAAAACTGGAGCTTCTGGATGGACTTGGCGATTTTAGCCAAGACCTTTAAAGCAGTCATTACAGGATCCGGAGCCAAGTAATGTTCAACAATTTCAATTGTGCTTGGTTGCAGTGCGAGGAAGCCAGGAGGAGCGAGTGAGCCGTATAGCTAATACGGCAAACGAGCGACAGACGCCAGCTGACAAAGCAATGCGCCAAGAGCCCGCCAGTGTGTCCAGCTTTGCTGGGCAGCAGGGCGAGGCGACACATTTGAAAGTGGCGATTGTACATGACTGGTTAGTAGGCGGTGGCGCCGAACGTGTAGTTCTGGAACTGCACCGCATGTTTCCAGACGCACCAATTTACACGTCATATGCCAAAAAGGAATGGCGAGAAAAACTGGACGGCAAAGTTGTGACTGGCTTTTTACAGTACTGGCCACTTTCTATGCTCCGCAAATTTTTGCCGCTGCTGCGCATTTGGTGGTTTACCCACTTAGACTTGTCTAGGTACGATCTAGTTATAAGCAGCTCTGGCAACGGTGAAGCCAAAGGCATAAAAACGGGTCCAAACACGACCCATATTTGTTATTGCCACACACCCACTCACTTTTATTGGCGTCACTACAGCCACTACGTAAAGCAGCCTGGATTTGGTTTCTTTGACCCTGTTGCAAGGCTTGGGTTGAAAGTTTTGGTTGGGCCGCTTAGGCGCTGGGATCTAAAAGCAGCTCAGCGACCGGATTATTTTATTGCAAATTCGTCGCACATTAGTTCGGACATTAAGAAGTACTATGGGCGTGACTCTATGGTCATTAATCCACCAGTAGATACCAAGAGATTTTCATCTGCAGAGAAAACGAACAGACAAGGCTTTGTGACGGTTGGGCGTCAAAAGCCATATAAACGAACTGATTTAATTGTAGAAGCGTGCACTAAACTAAACCTGCCCCTCACTGTTGTGGGCAGCGGTCCTGACCATAAAAAACTGACCCGGCTTGCTGGACCAACCATAAAATTTGTCACTAAAGCAAACGACAAAGACGTTGAAAATTACTTGGCGAGTGCAGAGGCATTTTTGTTTGCAGCACATGAGGACTTTGGGGTGACTCCAGTAGAAGCCATGGCTGCCGGCACGCCAGTTATTGCCTACAAAGCTGGCGGCGCCCTGGACTACGTTATAC
>MGCP01000003.1:0-19520 GCA_001790455.1 Candidatus Saccharibacteria bacterium RIFCSPHIGHO2_02_FULL_47_12 | reverse complement strand
GCGAATTTTTTGATAAGCAAACAGTAGGTTCGCTGATAAAAGCATTGGAATCATTCAAGTCAGAAAAGTACGACCCTAAAGAAATCCAATCCCACGCCAAAAAATTTGATGCAGAGCAGTTTAGACAAAAACTTTCAGATTTTATTAATTCCGTAATCTCTTAAGCTACTTCGTGGCCAGTGGCCTGATTGATCCTAGTAGAGGAGTCTCGCTTCTCTACTTCTTGACTGCCAACACCGTAAACCATTTTGATTCCAAATTCTTCACAGACTCCCGTTTCTGGCACAACTTTTGCTGAGCTTCTGTCGCCGCCATTGGCAAAAATCAATTGATCGTTTGGATGCTCCCTAGCAATTATCCTAATAGTCTCGACAACTGTCGGGTCTTGATCTATAGACAAAACCGCGTCATCCACGTATTTGAGTGCACTAATTAGCCGCAGACGGTTTTTCTCATCAAGTATAATTTTGCCCTTTTTTAACTTCTGTTGGACATCGTTATTTACTATCACAACCAGCTTGTCGCCCATGACCGCACCCTCTTCTATCATATCCAAGTGGCCACCGTGCAAAGGGTTAAAAAAACCGCTCAAGATAACTATCTTCATGTTTGCTCCGTTTAATTACTCGCTCAATTTTTTGTGAATTATCGCACACATAATATCATGCTCATTTATAATGATTAGGTCAAAAGGAGAATCTATGCAAGTAAACCCTCAGATATTTCGTGGATATGACCTAAGGGGCTTGGTCGGTACCGACCTAAGTCCAGAGCTAGCCCTGCACCTCGGTAGAGCATACGGCACTTTTCTACAAAGAAACAACAAAACAAAAGCACTTATCGGTCGTGACTGTCGAGAGACAGGACCCGTGTATGCCAAAGAGCTAGCTAAAGGTTTGCGATGGGCAGGAATAGACGTTATTGACATAGGCATGGTATTGGTTGGCACGTTCTACTGGGCACAGTACCAGCTGGAAACTCCAGCAGGAATTTACGTTAGTGCTTCTCACAACCCTCCTCAGTTTAATGGTTTCAAATTTGCAAATGATTATTCTGAAACACTTGTTAGTGAGGGGATGAATGAGCTGCGCCGTTTAGTCGAAGAAGAAGATTACGAACAGGGTGAGCACGAAGGAAGCCTAAAACAGGAAGACATAAAAGATGCGTATTACGCAGATTTGTTAAGGCGTTTGCCAGTTCCTAAAAAAATCAAGGTGGTTATAGACCCTGGGTGTACTACTGCTGGTGCGTGGGCTCCTGAGCTTTTTAGAAAAGCAGGTTGCGAGGTTGTAGAGCACAATACTACGGTTGACCCCACCTTCCCTCTTGGGATTGCTGATCCTACTGAAGTCAGCGTGCTGGAACGTCTGCGCAAGGAAGTTTTGGAGGCCAAGGCTGATATAGGAATAACTTATGATGCAGATGGTGATCGAATAGGAATTGTGGATGAAAAAGGTGGCTTAATATGGAACGACCTATTTGTAGCCCTATTTGCAACCGACGTACTCAGTGACCACCCCGGCTCTAAGATAATGTTTAATACTTTTTGTTCAAAAGCAGTGCCCGAAACCATTCAGGCAAAAGGCGGTGAACCATTTATGTGGAGGACTGGGCACTCATTTCTCAAAAAGAAAAATCAAGAAGTAGGTGCTGCCTTTATAGGCGAGCTGTCTGGACATTTCTTTTTTTCTGCAGATTTCTACAACCATGATGATGGCCTTTATTCAGGGTTGCGGCTTGTTCGCTATCTGGCCACTACAAATAAACCAATGTCTAAAATTGTTGCGGAGCTGCCTCATTACTATTCCAGTCCAGAGATTAAACTAGCCTGTGCTGACGATAAAAAAGTAGCCCTGGTGAGTAAACTGGCACCTATAGTAAGAAAAGATTTTCCCGATGCTGAGGTAATAGACGATGAACGTGCAGGTGATGGTGTGAGGCTTGAAACGAATGATGATATGTTTGTAGTGCGCTACTCTCAAAATGGTCCTTACCTAGGGATTAAGTTTGAATCTCGTACAGAAGAAGGTTACGAGAAGTTGCGTAAATATTTGGCCGAACTATTGCATCGCTTCCCTGAAGTAGAATGGGAAAACGATATCGCTGCAAATGTTGAGGCACTAAATAAATAGGTGGATCCTGCGTTATACTAGATGAGTATGAAATTACTTGTTACTGGCGGGGCGGGATTTATTGGCTCAAACTTTGTGCATTATGTTTACCGCGAACGGCCAGACTGGCAAATTACAGTCCTGGATGCGCTAACCTATGCTGGCAACAGGGCTAATTTAGATGGCCTGGGCGAATCCCGAGTTAAATTAGTGGTGGGCAATATTTGCGATGAAAAAGTTGTAGACACGGCTGTGGCTGATTGTGACGCGGTCGTACACTTTGCAGCAGAATCACACGTAGACAATTCGGTCCATTCGCCCTGGCCTTTTGTAGAAACCAACCTGGTAGGTACTTTTAGAATTTTAGAAGCAGTCAGGAAACACAAAAAGCGCCTGCACCACATATCTACCGACGAGGTTTATGGCGACCTAGAGCCTGGTGATCCTAAGTTCAGTGAGTCTACGCCCTATAACCCTTCCAGCCCCTACTCTGCCACCAAGGCCGGGTCTGACCATTTGGTTCGCGCCTGGATCCGCAGCTTTGGGGTGCAAGCCACACTGTCAAACTGTTCTAACAATTACGGCCCATACCAGCACGTAGAAAAGTTTATACCCCGCCAGGTCACAGAAATTTTAGGAGGCAGGAGGCCAAAGCTATATGGCACTGGCGAGAACATTCGCGACTGGATCCACGCAGAAGACCACTCGTCTGCAATCCTAGCCATTCTAGAAAAAGGCAAAATAGGCGAAACCTACCTAGTGGGGGTAAATGCAGAGAAGACCAACAAAGAAGTTCTGCAGCTTATTCTGAAACTTATGAGCAAAGATGCAGACGATTACGAACATGTTAGCGACCGCCCAGGCCATGACCTGCGTTACGCTATAGATTCAAGCAAAATCAGAAACGAACTGGGCTGGCAACCAAAGTATACGGATTTTGAAACCGGACTTGCAGACACAGTTGCCTGGTATAAAGAAAATGAGGCCTGGTGGAAACCGCAAAAAGAAGAAACAGAAGCTAAATATAAAGAATTGGGTAGATAATGGCCGACAACAAGTCTGATATCAAACAAACAAGTGAACGTCAAGCTCACAAGACTAGGTTTGAGGGCATGCTGTTGTTTGATCTGAATGTATTTGAAGACCCTAGGGGTTCGTTTACCGAAGTTTGGCAAACCGAAGAAATGCAAAAATTGGGGCTGCCAGAACTAAACCCTAAACAACTTGGTATTTCTCATTCAAAAAAGGGCACGATCCGTGCAGTTCATGCCGAGCCCTATGACAAGGTCGTACATGTAGTTAACGGCAAGGTGTTCTGCGCAATGGTTGATCTGCGCACAGATTCTTCTACCTTTAGCCAGGTTGAAACTTTTGAACTAAGTCCCAAGCAAATGTTGTTTATACCAAAGGGCGTAGGAAACGGCTTACAGGCTATTTCAGACGAAGACGTTGATTATGTTTACTGCGTAACCGGTGTTTGGAGCGCAGACAAGGCGTATTCCGGCCAGTACCTGGCAATCAATTTCGCCGACTCAGACCTCAACATTCAATGGCCAATCAAAGGCAGTGAACAAATAGTGTCATTAAAAGATCGTCAGAACCCCACCATGCGCCAAACTTTTCCGGACAAATTCAATGGATAGCTCGAACTTTTTAATTATCGGTGCCAATGGGCAGCTGGGCAGAGCCTTGCAGGCCAAATACCCCAAAGCCCGTGCCGTAGATATAAGCGAGCTAAACATAGCAGACCAAAAAGCAGTTGATGGTTTCGATTGGTCGAGCGTAAAAGTTATCTTGAACGCAGCAGCGTATACAAATGTGGACGGCGCCGAAACACCCGAAGGCAAAGATGCTGCACACCTGGCCAACACGGTCGCGGTTGAAAACTTAGCCAAAGTTGCAAAAGAAAAAGACCTAACGGTCGTGCACATATCTACCGACTACGTCTTTGATGGCACCAAAAGCCCGCATACAGAAGACGAGCCATTTAGCCCTATAAATGTTTATGGCCAGACCAAGGCAGATGCAGATAAGGCTTTGGCAGATGTGCCAAAACACTACACATTGCGCACCAGTTGGGTGATAGGCGATGGCAAAAACTTTGTGCGCACCATGCTGGAGCTTGGTAAAAAAGGCGTTAATCCGTCTGTTGTAAACGACCAGGCTGGCAGGTTAACATTTACCGGCACATTGGTAGATGCCATAGATCATCTACTAACCACCAAAGCACCATATGGCACGTATAACGTTACCAACGACGGCGAGCTAGCCAGCTGGGCCGAAATTACACAGAATATTTTTGAATATGCAGGCATGAATAACACCGTCACAGGTGTGACTACAGAGGAGTACTACAGAGGCAAAGAAGGCATAGCCCCCCGCCCCTTACAAAGCACGCTAGATCTTAGTAAAATTATAGCTACGGGCTTTAAACCTCATAATTGGCAGGAAGATTTACAAGACTACGTAAGAAAGGAACTGGGCAAATGAAAGGTATTATATTAGCAGGTGGTTCAGGTACACGTCTCTATCCTATTACCATGGCAGTCAGTAAGCAGCTGATTCCTATTTACGACAAACCTATGATTTACTACCCGCTCAGTACGCTTATGAGCGCTGGCATACGCGAAATTTTAATAATTTCTACACCCCAAGATTTGCCGCGCTTCGAACAGCTGCTGGGTGACGGATCGCAAATTGGTTGCCGGTTTAGCTACAAGGCACAAGAAAACCCGCGCGGTCTGGCCGATGCCTTTATAGTGGGTGAAGAATTTATAGGTAGTGACAGCGTAGCCATGATTTTGGGTGACAATATATTTTACGGGTCAGAACTAGAGACTAAGCTGCAAGCTGCCGTTAACCCAGACGGGGCGGTTGGTTTTGCCGCACAAGTTGCCGACCCGAGACGTTACGGCGTTTATGAATTTGATGACAAAATGCGCGTACTCTCTATAGAAGAAAAACCAGAGCGCCCTAAGTCTAACTATGCCAACGCGGGGTTGTACTTTTGCGACAACCATGTGGTTGAGATTGCCAAAAACGTCCAGCCTAGTGAGCGGGGAGAGTTAGAAATTACATCCGTGCTAGACGCATACCTTCAAAAAGAAAATCTCACGGTCATGCTGCTAGACCGCGGCACCGCTTGGTTAGACACCGGCACTTTTGAGTCTATGAACCAGGCATCGCAGTTCGTTCAGGTCATTGAAGAACGCCAGGGGCTAAAGATTGGCTGCATAGAAGAGGTAGCCTATCGGCAAGGGTTCATTGATGCTGAACAAATTAAAAAGTTAGCCGAACCACTCAATAAAAGCGGTTATGGCACATACCTGATGAGCATAATAAAATGAATTTAAGACTCCGTGCATGTAGATTGGGGTCGGTTCTTTATATAAAAGTTTTATGAAATACATACTAAGTAGACGCTTTGTCGCAATAGCACTTGTCTTGATGTGCTTATTACTTTCGTTATTTGCAAATGTGCCAAAAGTAAAAGCTGCCACATTTACTGTTAGCAATACCAACGAAAGTGGCTCTGGCTCTCTGCGCCAAGCAATTATAGACGCCAACACTACTTCTATTGCTGACGATATTGATTTTAATATTCCCGGTGATGGTAAAAAACAAATAATCCCTACCTCTCCTATGCCAGCTATTACTAGGCCGGTAACTATTAACGGTACAACTCAGCCGTGCAGTTCTTGCGGAGCAAGTGAACCCCGGATTGAGTTGAGCGGTAATGGAGCTGGAAGTAGTGCAATAGGTCTAAGGATAACTGGTAATGGTGCCGGCAGTACTATCAGAGGGATGATAATCAACCGCTTCAGCAGCAACGGCATTTTTCTTGACTCGGGCAATAATACCATAGTCGGAAATTACATTGGTACCAATGCGGCTGGAACGGATGCTGCAGCTAACAGTGGTGATGGTATAGGAATATTTTCTGGTACTAATTTGGTAGACGCCAGCAATAACGTAATTGGTGGGACGGTGGCGGCGGACCGAAATATCATCTCCGGCAACGCGCAGAACGGAATAGGAATTACAGCACAAGACGGAGGCTCAGCATCAAGTAATACAATAAGCGGCAACTATATTGGCACAAATGCTACAGGCAACAGCGCAGTAGCCAATGGTGGCGACGGTATCTTGGTTAATCACGCGCAAGGTTCAGCCACACTTTCTGGCAATACTATAGGCGGCACAGTCGGCGTTACAGTCGGTGGCGGTTGCACAGGAGCCTGTAATTTAATATCGGGTAACCAGGTAAACGGAGTTGGTCTTTGGCACAGTGGCGTAACTAGTACCGCAGTATCGGGTAATTACGTTGGTATAAATGCGAGTGGAACATCTGCAATCTATAACGGCGACATAGGTCTGGAAATTCAGGAAACAGCCAACAACACTATTGGTGGCACAGTCGCCGAGGCAAGAAACGTAATTTCTGGCAATCTGGGAGCGGGGATCTTCATAACTGGCGATGGTGCCACGGGCAATACAGTCTTGGGTAATTACGTTGGTACTAATTCAGCAGGCAACGCCGATGTTGGTAATATAAAAATGGGGATAGGTATAGGTTACTCTCCAGGAATTCAGCCAGCTCACGACAATAACATTGGCAGCGCAACCGGCACAACACCAGGTGGTTCTTGTACAGGAGGATGCAACCTAATATCTGGAAATGATCAAAACGGTGTCCTGATAATAGGCCCTGGGGGGAACCAATTGCGTGGCAACTATATTGGCACAAATGCTACAGGAACAGGCAATATAAAAAATGCCCTTGACGGCATTGGAGTCGCGGATTCGCCAAACAATGGAATTGGCAACGGTACATCCAATGGTAGAAACGTGATTTCTGCTAACGGTGACAACGGCGTGATCATTACCGGCGGAACAGGTAATCGAATTGATGGCAACTATATAGGCTTGGCATCAGACGGGGGTAGTTTAGGTAATACTGGTGCCGGGGTTATGCTAGCCGGTGGTACTGACACCGCTATAGTAGGCAACGGAATCGGCTACAATGTAAAGCTCGGTATTGACTTGGGCTATAACAATGTCAGTCTAAATGATGGCGGCGATAGTGATGGAGGTGCGAATAGAACCCAGAACTTCCCCAATGTATACGCAGCCAAGACAGTGGGGTCAAATACCAAAGTAGGTGGCCAATTCAACGGCGCTCCTAGCACAAGTTTTCAGTTAGAATTCTTCAGTAGTAACAGTTGCAATGCAGGCGTGACTTTAAACTATGGGGAGGGACAAACTTATATAGGTTCTACATCAGTAACTACCGATGTTTATGGAAACACCGCTTTTTCATTCACGCCCGGTAGTAGCGTGCCGGGTGGTCAGTACATCACAGCCACGGCAACTAAAAAAATTGGCTCCACTCCTGCTGAAACATCAGAATTTTCTCTTTGTAGACTAGTTAATATAGATAGGCCAGCACTTACAAATGGTGCCACCTGGTTTTTAAAAAACGACTTGACCAGCGGTTCGGCTGACCAAACGTTTGGCTATGGCTTCCCCTCCTACTTCTTAATGTGTGCTTGGGATCCCAATCAACCAGGCGTTAAGCTGCCCGTCATATTTAGCGTTGGTAGCTGGTTTATGCGTGCCAGCTATACTACTGGGAATGCAGATCTTAGTTTTAGCTACGGAGCATCAAATGCCAAACCAGTATGCGGTGACTGGAACGGCGACGGAACCGAAACTGTCGGGGTCGTTAGCCCCGACAGTACCTGGAACCTAAGGGATTCCAATAGCATCGGACCTGCTGATGCAGGATCTTTCCAATACGGACCTTTCCCTTCCACTCCGGTTGTGGGCGATTGGGATGGCGATGGTGATGATAATGTAGGCGTCTTCTTTGGAGATAATAGCTGGTCTGAGCGCAATACTAACAGCGCCGGACCTGCAACTTCTGAATTTAACTTTGGCTTTGTGCCTAGCTATCCGGTTGTGGGCGATTGGGATGGAAACGGCACAGATACTGTAGGCTCAGTAAGTACTGGTGGAACGTGGTCACTACGAAACAGCAATAGCAGCGGCGCAACCAGTGCCACGTTCCAGTTCGGATTCCCAACCACAAAACCACTTGTCTGGTAATCTAAGGTAGATTGCTACCGCTAGGCAAAACATTCAATAGGCTGTCGTTTACCGAAGCATACGGTGCATATTCGTTGACATACGTATTCCAGGACTGGATCCAACGTTTTGTAATGTTTTCTCCCACGTAGATGTTGCTACCACTACCCTTCACAGCACGCTCAATGTTTGTAGTAGTAGGCAACAGATTCAAAAACCCGTTGGTCATTTGTTGCACAGAAATAGACCCATTGTTTGTCCAAAAGTTTCGAATAATTCCATCTGCGAGCAACCGTTTAGTCCCCCCGTCTATAACGTAAGCTTTGTTTGCTGCATCTTTTACGACAATCCCACTCCACAATGTAATGCTGCCTGTTATGCCTTCTGGGTTCATCGCCATTTTTAGCATGTTACCCGTAAGGCCTAGGTTTGCTGCTTGCTCCGGGCTCAAATGATATAACACCCCATTATCGACAACAAATTGCCTGCTGTCGCCATTCAGCTTGGACTTAGCAAAGCGCGTCATCATGGAAGTAGACAGATACTTGTCTGCGACAAGGTTATTCATGGTCGCAGCATCCTTAACGCCCCAGATCTCGGCTATATTGGCATCAACGGTAATAAATGCCACACCCTCGTGAACGCGATAATATTTATCTGAATACTTAAACAGGTTACCCAGAGCGGAACCGGTCGGAAAGCGACCCAGTGTTTCTACTGCCAATATATCTGGGTTACTAATTTGCCAGTTACTCTTTGCCGAAGCGCTGATGGAATGTTTAGTACCGGTTTCAATTAGATATTCGGTTGTTCCGTCAGTTACATACGACCCAACAAATCCCCCATTTAAAAATTGGTTAAGCACATAATCAGAGACAGAGGTAATAGTTCCACCGTTGCTGAGTAAAGCCAAGTCTTCTGGCGTACGAACATGACGTTTTTTGCCAGCGTCCATTAAGTATATTGGCAGATTTTGAAAACCCTTCATAAAGCCTGTGGCAGTTTCGCCTAACGGAAGCAGGCTCATTAGCGCCGAACTTGGCGAATATACGTTGCCGGTTGTCCTATATGCCCCATCTAAGGCGCTTGGAACGGTAATTTTACGCCCATCCATCAGGTAGAGCTGCCCGCCAACATCGGCCTCAAAACTATTGAGTGCCGCTCCGCTACTAAGTAAATTTACACTGCCCTGCGTCACTATATTAACCGCTGGGTTTGGCCCGATCCCCCATGCTCGTACTAAATCTGGTGAGCCAACAGAATGTTTACTGAGACCATCCACTAAGTACACTGTCGAAGAGTTTGCCGCCCTGATAAAGTGCGTAACGGGCGCACTGGTAACTAAACGATTGAGTGTGGCTGAGGAATAGCTTTTTGCAACTCCGGGATACAGTTGGGCAGCACTGGAACTCATTGATAACTTCTGCCCCGCAACAGCCTGGTATTCCTGGCTGCCGTCTACAATCTTCGTCGTGTCAATCACAGATCCTATGGCGTTATCCATAGAGTTAAAGTAGGTCGTAGATATTGGTGTAGGCACTGTACCGTCACCTTCCCATGCAGACAGTAGATCCGGACCTTGATATTTACGCAGAACAAGCTGATTGCTACCATTTAGACCATCCACCATATAGACGTCAGACGTATTTGGGTCGTCAACAGCATATTGAAGTAAGCCAGAATTTACAGGTACACGGCCCAGATCTATACTAACATCCCGTATGTCTGACGTATTAATGCCCCATGCAGCATACATATTTGGCGATAAAATCTTGAAACACTTGCCTCCATCAACAAAATAAACGTCTAGCGTTCCTGTGGGTCGCATTAATCTGGTTAAATGAGAGGCAGAGGGTATTGAGCCTAGATACTGGCCAGTCATTTGTGTTAGAGGTACCTGGTCCAAGCCCCATGCCTTTATGGTTTCTTCATCGGGAACATGGCGCTTTATATTGTGATAAATCACCCACTGTCGTGGATCGCCATTGTCATTAAACGATGTGGCTAATACATACCCTTCACCAGTACTTGGTCCAAACCAGTCGTTATAAAGCCGCCAGAAATTACGATTACCATACGCGCTACAGCTATCACCTGTTCCATACAGATTATTTAAGGCCGCCTGGTTTGGTTGGTAAGGCGTATAGTTATACAGCGCTGCAGTGGCTCCATTTTGGATCGTTACATTTGTGCCGCCACACGCAGTGTTTGGGTTATATAAGATGTAGCTGGTTCGGCTAACTGCATAGTTGAACAATTGTGGTTGCTTTACGTAACGCTGGAATTGTCGGGCAGCGTAATAGACCTGGTTAAAAAAACCGGCTAGATCAGGATTACAACCTCCCGTGTCAGGACAACCATAACCTGTAGCTTTTTGGTACTGAACAGGCCAGGGCCATTCGTCTGTAACAAGTGATTGTTCTTTCTGAAGTAGGACAATTAGTACTTGAGGGTTAACACCGCAAGCTTGTGCTACATCGTAAATAATATTGGCTGCAGATTTGGTGCCTCCAGTAATACCTGCGCAATAGCTATCTGCCGTTACAGAGCCAAACGATTGGCTGTAGTTTTTTAGACAAATATATGGTGGTGGCACCCCGTTAATTGTGCCCCATTCAGCCCGACTGTAACTACCGTGGCCTGAGAGCTGTGTGCCATTTGTGTCACAGACTGGAACCTTTGCATTAAGAAAGTTTTGAATCTCTGCTGTGCCCATAGTTGCAGGGTTGAAGAACTTGCTGTCGTCAATTATGTAGGCAGCATTAAAGTCACTACCCGTAACTGCCCAAGCACTCTGAGCCAAGCCCAAAGAAGCCACCAAAATAGTAACCATAAGACAAATTGTGACTTTGGGTATAGTAAATAGCTTCATAATCATTGGATGTTAAGGATTCTGGTCTCTGACACGCCAGAAGCTTTTTGTGAACTATAAGCAACATTTATATTCCAGTTTCCAGCTTCTGAAAATTCAGATCGGTCAATTGTAAACTGTTTGCAGTCTGTAGTGGTGGCATTTGCAAAGGCTTGATTTGTTTTGAAGACTTTTAGTGGGCCTTTGGTTATTGTTAAGGTGCAGGTGCCCGCGTCCTCAACTATGCCCTGGACGTAAGTGTTTATTATAATTTGCTGGCCGTTTTGGGAGGCATTGGTTATAACTGGGGTACCTTGTCTCTTCTGCCCAGAGTTAGATTGTGTACCTTGCTGAGCTTGCTGTACTAAATCATCTTTATGCTGCTCAGCTTGTGCCTTTTCTTCTTCTGTCGGTGGGCCGTAGTTGATACTATCGGTGCTCGACGTTGATGTCACGGGTGATGGTGATTTTACTGTACTCTTACTCCTACCTCGCACCGTATAACTACCTAAAGCTCCTAGTAATAAAACTGATAACACTAAACCGATGAAGAGCTTCTTGCGAATTAATTTTTTCATGGGGTGTTTATTTTAGCACTTTGTGCATATGTTTAACAGATATAATTATAGCATAAGCGGAACTTTTCCACAACCCCTTTTTAGAAATCGGGGAGACCCTTTGGGTTTATTTCTTTTTCCGAGCTACTAGAGTGTAGTGAATAGGTGCTAAAAAACGGGCTGGTTCTTCTAGGGCATTCAGCTCCAATATTTCAAAATCCTTAAACAGTGCTCGCAGACCATGTTCGGTAAAGCGCCAGCAATCAGGTAATGGCCCATGTATCCTGAAGTTAAACGGTGTAGAAACCAGCGCAACGCCGCCAGGTTTTAGGATCCTTCTAATTTCTTCTACTGCATCGAAGGGCTGGAGAGTGTGCTCAAGCACTTCGGTGCACACCACTACATCAAAACGTCCATCTGGTATAGAGTCATTCTTTTTTGTGATGTCACCAACATAGGTAGTGCCGGCCTCAGAGTTAATATCAAATGTCTCGACTGTAGCTTTTTTAAAATACGGGTTAGCACCCTCAAAGTCTTGAGGTGCGATATCAAGCACTTCCACTCCCTCGCCATCAAACCGCTCACCCATGCGCCCTATAAAGTCAGATACGCTGTTTCGCAACATTTTGTGATATTTTTTGTCTAGTTCGGATACTTCCCGGCTTTCTTTGATCATAGCTTCTCCTTAAAACTTTTCCAGCAGACTTTCAACCATATGTGAATCAAATACAGGGATATGGCAATTGTCATGGACTGCTTTTCTCTCAGCAAATGAATCATCAATAAAAATCGAGTCTTTTTCTTTTATATAACGATGCTTGTGATCATCATCATTTACTAAAATTTGTTCGTCAAAAACCCCTTTAAGATGGTATTTGGCTAGGGTTTCGTCCAGCACAGCCTTGTGCCTGGTTATTAGATGGACTTTTATACCTTTGTTTATGCATTGATATACAAAGGCCATAACGGCTGGATTAACTTTATCTTCAAAGATTACTAAGTCATCAAAGTCAAGATATACGTGGTTATACTTAATATCGTGTTTAAATGTGTTTTCTAAGGCACGGTCAATGATTGTTTCGTGGCTATTCTCAATTACACTGACGTCAATGCCCATGGCATCAAACAAGCTCATAAGTACTAGGTTTACTCCCCGGGCCCGCACCAGTCCCATGGTGCCAGCAATTCTTGGTGCTATTTCCATGAGCACTAGTTCGCCTTCTTTGTTTTCTTTAACCTGGAAAAACCAAACACCTCTAAATTTGAGTTCGTTATTGATGGCTTCCGCCAACTCATTGAAGCGCCTGATTTTTACGGTTTTAGAGCTTACACTTATGCCATTTAGAATCCTAGTTCGCTCACGCCCTTCGGCAAACAAGAGCTTGCCATCTTTGGTAGTAAAGCAATCGACTGTGTATTCTTTGCCTGGCAAATATTCTAGTATTAATAATGACGGGTCTTTTGCTTTGTAGAACTCAACATCTTGTTTGTCTTTTGCCTTAAAAGTGCCTTTGGTTCCTTGGCCTACTTCGGGCTTTAAAAACACTGGGAACAATTGTATATCTTTTGACGACTTATAGACCTCTGGCACGGGAATAATGTCTTTGAAAATCTCGTATGTTTTAAGCTTGGAGTGTGCTATTTCGCACGTTTTGAGATCTGAGGTAATTAGTTCGCAGTTTAGACGCCCATCTGCTTTTGCTTGCGCTAGCTTGAGTACCACATCGTCGTGGGCGGGAATGATAAAATCGATTTTCTGATCATCCACTATTTTGTTTATGCGGTCGACAAAGTCAGGATCCATGACAGATGGAAAGTTGCCAATATAATTTTTGTAAACAAAAGCTCCGTGATCTTCTACAGAAGAGCCACCAAACACTTGGAAATGCGTAGATAAGTGCAGTGACCGATAGATCTCTAGGCCGATTTCTGACCCGCAAGGAAAAACTAGAACATTCTTCCTCATTTTGATAAAACCTCACAGATTTTCTCTATATTTTGATTATCCAGGCTATCATAAAGTGGCAAACAGAGTATTCGTCTCGAGATGTCTTCTGATATTGGACAACTATTACTGCTTTCAATGTAAGATAACTCGTTAAGTGATGGGAAAAAATACCTCCTGGGAAATATGTTGTTGTCGTTGAGCTGTTTGACCGCAGAGAGCAGCTGCTCTTCACTTTCAAATATAATTGGATAGTACGCGTAGTTATAGGTTAGGCCTTCCTTGGCCTTAGGGCGCAGAAATTTGTCGCCAAGTAGTTGCTCGTATTTTTCTGAAACAGCTTTTCTTTTTTGGATTATCTCGTCAGCGTATTTCAAGTTACAAAGCCCCATTGCGGCATGCAGTTCTGATGACTTAGCGTTAATTCCAAGCATAATGTGATCATCGCCGTTATGGCCGAACCTCTTCATTAGTTCTACTTTGTCGCTGGCCAACTTGTCGTTTACAATCACGCAGCCGCCCTCTACAGTGTGGAATAGCTTTGTAGCGTGAAAGCTGCCAGTAGAAATGTCGCCGTAGCTCATTAGCGACTTGCCGTTGTAGCTTGCTCCAAAGGCATGCGCGCTGTCATATATGACTTTCAGCTTGTGATTTTTAGCAATCTCTTCAATTTTTTCTATATCACACGGGTAGCCAAATACATGTACAGCTAAGATCGCCCTGGTTTTATCTGTAATTGCGGCTTCAATTTTATCTGGATCTATGCAAAAAGTATCAGGCTCTATATCTACAAATACAGGCGTGCACTTTTCCCACAAGATTGCCGAGGTAGAAGCAACATATGAAAATGGAGAGGTTATAATTTCTCCGTCCTCAATGCCCAAAGCCTTAATAGCCAGCTGCAATGCTACAGTTCCGTTGGCTACAAAGTGCAGATTTGATACACCTAGGTGCTGTTCCAATCGATCTTCAAGTTGTACTAGCAGCGGGCCTTGGTTGGTTATCTGGCCATTTTGCCAAATTTCCCGTACGTATTGATGGTATTCCTCAATGGGTGGCAAAAATGTTTTTGTAACGTTGATTCTTTCCATAAACTCCTGTGCGTTGCTCTCATTATTCTACAGGTTATGAACTGTAAATAGAACGCCTCTAACACTTTTTATTAGATGCTGTTAGTATGGTTGTAATTATGAGTGCCAAAAAAAGACTGATAGTCTTTCTTGTTCCGCCTCAGAAAATTGTCAATGGTGGCATATTGTCAATCTTTTCAATATGCAAAGTTAGCCGGCAGTTTAAGAATATTCACAAATCAGATGTCATGCTGTCTGTATACCCAGGCCACAAAAGCTACAAAAAAAACGATCTGTTTGATAACGACGAGGTAATCCATGATTTTGATGAAGTTGTAAAGATGGGCAGGCTAGAGTCTCTACTTGTTCACGTGCCAGAATATGCTTCTTATGATGTTTGCCAGGAACTAAAACAAAACTACTCTGAATATCTACAGTCTATTCCAGATTTTAGGGTAAACATTATGCACCAAAACATTTTGCTCATGCAGCCGCCACTTGAAGTAGCGAATTGGTTCGAGCTCACGCCTAACCTTACACAAACTACGGCTCACAATAGGTATTCAGATCAAGCCCTGGCAGATAAGTACGCAATTCCTGTGCATCACTTGTCTACCTTCGTTGATCAAAATCAATACAAATGGACACCTTATGAAAAGAAAGAAAAACTTATAACAATCTCACTTGATGATGCCGAATTAAAGGAAAAGGTCTTAGCAAAAATAGGTCACGAGTTGCCTAATTATAAAGTCCTTATCATAAAAAATATGCGCTACGAAGACTACAAGACTACTATTAGTCGTGCCAAATTTACCATAACTTTTGGTGAAGGGTTTGACGGGTACTATGTGGAGGGGTTCTTTACTGGTGGCATCGCGTTTGCTGTATATAATGACGAATTTTTCCCAGACAAAGACTTTGCCGGTTTTAAAAACACGTACTCCAACTATGAGGAAATGCTGGTTAAGATTGTTGACGACATGAGAGCACTAGACAGCAAGCCCGCCTATGAAAATGTTGTTCAGCAGAACCTCGACAAAATAAACCGCCTCTACAATTTTGAGAACTACCAAAATAACGTTGGTGACTTTTATAAAGGCAAGTACACCTACTTGCCAAGCACGGATAGCATAAGAAGGCTGGCGGGCTTGCTAGTAAAAGACAGGGATCTTCAATTGGCTGAAAAAGACGCAACCATTAAAGACCTGCAGCAAACCATTGCTGAAAAAGACGCAACCATTAAAGACCTGCAGCAAACCATTGCTGAAAAAGACGCAACCATTACTGCCAAGGATAAAGAAGTGGCAGGACTTCTGGGCTCAAAGAGCTGGAAGGTAACTAAGCCGTTGCGTCAAGCATCAGCAATAGTCAAAAAACGTGAAGTCAAAGAGTAGGTTTAGTTTAGCTCAGTCCAGGATCCAGCAATATAAAATTGCCCGTCTTGGTAGAGCGAAGCATCAATAATGCTAAACCTCGGCAGGTCGCGACTATACCCACGATCGATTACGTCAATAATATCCGGTACATAACCAGGTGTGTATATGCCTACACCTAGATTGTAGTCACCCCTGATGAGTTGCCCTGCTTTAAAAGTACAGCGCAGAGTGTGCTCCCCCTTGCTGGGCGTAAATTGTTTTAAGTGCTTTGTGGAGTTGATGCCGCCCAGATAAGTGCCATCGGCCTTCAAAACAAATGCGTTGATTTGGACTTCTTGAGGACTCTTTACTTTTATTTTTACCTCTGCAGTAATGTCTTCTGCCACACTAAATTGCTTAGATTCTTTTGTACCGTTTAATAATTTGATGCTCTCTATCCTTATGTCAGGATCTTTTGGCCTTTCTAGCTTTTCACCAGAACTTTGGGCAGCAAGTGAACTGTTTGCTCGTTCATAGGTTTGGGCAATGGTACGAGGCTGCCCAATGGCCACAATTTCCGAGTCTTGGATCATCATGGCCCGATCGCAATAAGCCTGGACCGCGCCCATATCGTGGGTTACAAAGACAACTGTTTTGCCACTTTGTTTAATCTCTTTGAAGACTTGGTAACACTTGCGCTGAAAGCTGGTGTCACCCACAGCCAGCACCTCGTCTATTAGCAAAATATCATTGTGCGCCTGTATGGCTATGGAAAAGGCTAGGCGTACCTGCATGCCTGATGAGTAGTTTTTTAGCTTTTGGTCCATAAACCTCTCTAGCTCGGCAAAGTCTACAATTTCTTGGTACTTTTTCACTATTTCTTTGCGCGTTAGACCCAGGATTGCCCCATTTAAATACACGTTTTCACGACCGGTTAGTTCCGGGTTAAAGCCTATGCCCAGTTCTATAAAAGGTGTGAGCGTGCCGTTGATGGTAACTCTACCCTTGGTGGGCTGATAGATGCCACCCAGTATTTTCAGCAAAGTGCTCTTGCCAGATCCGTTGCGCCCAACAATACCAAAAAATTCACCTTTTTTAATTTCTAAATCTATGTCTTTCAAAGCATGTAGCATTTCGTAGCTGCTTTTGCGACCTACATGCAAAACCCTCTCCTTCAGCGAATTTTTGCGTTCATGAGGCAGCTTGAAATCTTTATATAGATGCTCAATTTTTACGACAGTGGGGTCCATTTATAGCTCCTCCGCAAAGTTACGAGAAGACCGCCTAAAGTACCAGCTTGCCAATATTACAATAAGAACTACTATGCCCATGGGCAGCAAGCGTCCAATTTGGCTATGGAACACTTCTTTGGTAGTTAGCGTTTCTGCAGTGATCATTAGCGAACGTACATCTTGAAATATTTGGGTCAGGGGATTAATGCTTACCCACTTGACGATTTTGGCTGGCACAATGGTAAGCGGGTAAATAATTGGCACAGCATAAAACAACACTTGTAAAACCACGTCCCAGATATGGCTAAAGTCGCGAAACTTTACGTACAGAGCGGCTAGCAAAAACGATATGGCCAGACTAAGTACAACTAATTCGCCAATAAAGATTGGGGCCAGTAAAATAGTCGGTCTAAACGGCACGTCGCCCAGTAGCATAAATACAAACACCACGACCATGTTGAGCAAGAAGTTTACTAAGGCAGATAGGGTTGTGCTAACGACAATTACATATTTGGGAACGTTGACCTTGCGGATCATGTCGCCCCTCGCAGTTATAGAGTTCATACCAGCTACTGTAGCTTCTACAAAAAACGTCCATAAGACCAAGCCTAGCAACAGATAAGCCGGGTAGTACGGCACACCTTTGCCAATTTTTATTATATGAGTAAAAACTACGTACAAAATGCCAAACATCATGAGAGGTCGCAGCAGAGACCACAGATAACCAAGCACTGATTTTTGATAACGTAACTTGAAGTCGCTAACTACAAGCTCGCGAACCAGACTGCGGTTGCTTGGTTTAAACATACGGTTTAGGGCGTCTATCATTGCTTGGCTACTTCTTTGTAAAATTTCTCTACCCTATCAATTATGACATCCCAGCGGTAGTTTTTTGCCGTTTGGATGCCAGCCTTAGATAGACGGTCTCTGAGTGCTTTGTCCTTAAAAAGCTTGGCGATTGCCTTTTTCATACCCTCTATATCGTCGTGTTCAACCATCAGGCAGTTTTGGCCGTCTACACAAAAGTCGCGGTTGCCGTGGGCGTCTGTACAAACCACTGGGCAGCCGGCGGCCATAGCCTCTAATATGGGCAGGCTAAATCCTTCGTGCCGCGAGGTTTGGGCCATGACGGTAGCTTGGTTGTAGAGTTTGTTTACCTCTTCGTTGCTGGGCTTTGTAATGTATCTGATTTTTTTGTCCATTTTGGCCATGTCTGGCTCTATGCCAAACAGCCACATGTCTGGTCGTCCGTCGCCCAGTGCCTGCCAAGCCTTAAGAGTCATGGTGAAGTTTTTTTGGAAGAACCGCCTACCCAGCGCCAGTAGCACGCTTTTCTCTCGTTCAACTTTTGGCAAGACCTTGTAGGTGACGTCATCATATCCGCAAGGTACGGCGGTAGCCTTGAGCCCTAAGGCGTTAATTTCACCAAGGTTGTACTGTGAGGTTGTCATGTTCTTGAACTCTTTGCGGTAGCAAGAGACAACCGAGGCTTGTGCAACTACATCATTTGGATAAAACCAAGTTTCAAACTCTTGTATAAAGTAAACCGGTATGCCTTTGCGCACCGATGCTAGCCAAACAGGGAATGCCGTTTCCCACCACGTGGCTACCTTTATGGCTTCCTGTGGTTCAAGCGCCGCGCCTAGCCGGTCATAATTTTTAAACGTTCGGATCTTTACACCGTCTGACACGTCCCACGGCACGCCGTGAAGGTCCATTCCCCAGACCTCTACCACAAACCCTCGGGCCGCCAACCGCTCCGCGTGCTCAAACACAATCTTTATGCCGCCGCTTAATCCCATGGTTTGAAGCACAAAGATAATTTTGGTCTTGCCATCATGAGTTTTTACATTGCGCTTATCAAACCAGTCGCCCCATTTTTGCCAAAAATATTCTACTGATTGTTTTTCTTTGGGAGCGAGTGTTTTGTTTTTTGGCCTAGTGGCAGACTCTACGTGCGTGAGCGTGGCAGACGGGAAGTAGAGTGTCCTGTAGCCCGCCTCCCATCCGCGCAGGCACCAATCTACGTCCTCAAAAGCAAACTGGAACTTGTCGTCTAGTATGCCAACGTTTCTGATGAACTCGCGCTTTATATACATGCATGCGCCGGTTGCGGCCTGCACGTAATGAGGCACATTTGCCGGGCCATAGTTGGCGTCGGCAAAACGATAGTAGTGGTCAAACCATTCTGTAGCCTCGGTGTTACGATAGCTGCCGGCACTTTGGATTTTGCCGTCTGGGTAGAGTAACTTTGGCCCCACAATGCCGGTGTCTACGCCAAATTCGTAAGCACCGTATTGCAAACCTTCTAT
>MGCP01000002.1:11467-11748 GCA_001790455.1 Candidatus Saccharibacteria bacterium RIFCSPHIGHO2_02_FULL_47_12 | reverse complement strand
CTATGCCTGCAGAAGTAGTAGCCGAATCTGATTCTCCAACACTAGTGGTAGCTGCCCATATGACGGATGGCAGTACTGAATATTTTCCAAGACACCCTCAAGACATTGCAATACGAGCAATGCTTGCAGATGGAGCACGAAGCCTAGGGGCTTCAATTATCAAACAAATTAAGAACTCGTAATAAGGTCTTCTGAGAAGCTTTCGTTATTTAGAAATAAAGTCCTAAACTCATCCACTAGCCCCAGCCAAGCATCATTATTATGAAGAAAGGCTCGAATGT
>MGCP01000002.1:1552-11457 GCA_001790455.1 Candidatus Saccharibacteria bacterium RIFCSPHIGHO2_02_FULL_47_12 | reverse complement strand
GATGATGTGATTACTGACCTAAAACAATTTATTGGTGCTACCATTTCTCAGCAAACTTCCGATTTACGAGAAGATTTGCAAAAGCTCGATACAAAGCTTGACGAGATATCATCTGCCGTCGGAGAATCGATTGATACAGCAAATGAAGTAACCGAAGTTCAATTAAAAGGCCACGAAGCCCGTATTACTAAACTCGAGCATAAGACTATTTAGCGATTGGTAAATGTACGGCAAAGTTCAAAGTGCGTCCATCACCTCCCCAGCCATATTTTACAGTCATTAACTAATATGGTATTATTTGTTTTATGACTCATGCTCTGGAGGCACTTGAATTTGACCCAAATGCCGTAGCGCAAGCTTTTTTTGATGGTTCAAGAACTACTTTAATGACTGACAGAACTAATTGGCAGCTAGGCGACTATGTCATCAAGTCGCCTGATGAAATTTGGTGTATTGAGAAAGGAAATATTGCCCGCAAAGAAGGACGGCTTTATACGTTTGTAGGTGGTGTAGCTTATTCGCTTGCGCTGAACGATGAAGTTGAGCGTGGGACAGTAACTCCCGAAAGTGTACGCACCATCTGCGATGAGCTTGAAAGGATTGTATGTATCAGCCTACACAAAAAAGGAACAAAAGCGGGCACTATTGAGCATAAAAGAGTCCAAGCTGAGAGAATGATAAATACTAAAATAGCTGAGAGAAAGAGAAAAGGAGGATGGGTTCATTTCTTAAATGACCTTGCTTCTCCCCCGGGAAACTATAGACCAGGTAGTTTTGTTTAGCTCATGTACTTCATGGAGGGCGCAAAAGTTGCGAAGTACGTCCACTAGCCCCAGCCATGACGCTTATGCTTGCCTTTCAAACCATAATGCTGCAAAATTGCGATATGTTTAACGAGACTCAGAAACGACGAGTTGCAGAAAGATTAGCAACAGAATTAGATGAACCGAGTGCTGAACAAGTTGAAAAGGTTGGAAATCTCGTGTTTCGTGTTTCTGCACTTGGGGTAGGTAGGGATGTTGACTACTTATTAGGTGTGCTGGATCCAGAAAGTGGTGCAGACGAAACCATCGTAAAAGCGGCTGGTATATGCCTTACCGAACTAGCCGCAAACAACTAGGCCTAGTTGTTAATATAATTCTAAACTTATCCCTATTCCCCAACCAAAATATTAGTAATTACCGGAGCTCTATCCTGCATTCAGCAATTGGTGGTAAAGTATAGCCATGGATGAAGATACAATCGCTGATTTGAAGCAGTTTATTACGGCCACCATTTCCCAGCAAATGGCAAATGTTGCTGCCAAAGAAGATTTGGAGCATTTGGCAAAAAAGAAGGATTTAGAGCGAGTTGAAAAGAAGATTGACGACATACAAACTGCCGTCCAGCATTCGGCGATTAACTATACATCTGCGGTTGATGAACAAGTCCAAGACCATGAAAAACGTCTCACCAAACTTGAGCAAAAAACTGCATAGACCCACTTAATGTTCCAAGGGCGAACCTTGGGAAAAAATCAACAAGAGTATTACAAGTATTACAGGGTGGCACCCTGTAAGATAACCCTCCTCCCCAGCCAGGAGTCAACGGTAATGGTTGGTTAAGCCACGGGTAGAGTATTTACCAGCCCAGTAGCTAAAACTTCGACTGAGTCTTGTGGCAAGGTCATCACAGATACGGGCTGGTTTCGCATGAATCCCAGTGCAACAATAGCCAATATCATGTCTGGGTAGGAGCTGCGCCGGTTCAAATAGAAGCATCTTGCCAAGTAGCCATGGTCAGACAACCCAGGCATAAGATTAGCCTCTATAAAACTTGGCTGCCCGTAACTGTCTAGCCGCATATCAATCCGTCCGTAATCGCGTGAGCCTATTGCCTTAAAAACCCCGACCGCTAACGTATTTAATAAACTTTTTAGTTTATAATCATCAACTGCCAAAACTTTTTCGGTGTCTGCATCTTTTACAGCTTCGCTTAAAAAGCTATGGCCACGTTTATCGGCCGGTGTAGTTATCTCTATTGGCATAGCCAACAAATCGTCTGAGTGCGGTTGTCGAATTACCGCAACGCTAAATTCTCTTCCTGGTAAATACTCTTCTATAAGCGCGTCTGAGTTGCAGTCATTGTGTATTGATTGTTATTTTTGCTTTCAATTCAGCGTTTGTATATACGACTGATTGCTCGTCTATGCCTTTGCTATCTCCTCGGTTAGTAGGTTTTACGAACAGTGGAAATTGTAGCTTATGTTTAAACGTCGGCTTGATAATGGTAGATATAAAAAACGCTGAGCTGCGCAGGCCAGCATCAATCGTCTTTTGCTTGGCTTCATGCTTGTTAAACTCGAGGGCCAAAGCAATTGTATCCGATCCGGTATAAGCTATGCTGTTTTCTTCCAGATAGGTAGAGAGCCACACTTTTGGACTATCGTCGTAACTTTTCGCCGGGTCTAATAGCACTAACTTCATTCCCAGCACCACCAGATCTGGCTTTTTGGCAACTAGGGCCTGCAGGTCATCCATGTTGTTTACAATAGTGATGCCAACTTTTGTATAGTGCTTGCGAAGCGTCGCCGCTATAGTTAGACGCGAGTCTAGAGCCATGGCGTTCAACCGTGGGTTAGTTGATCCAACAATTTCAATGTATTTATTAATCTTTTTGGGGAAGGTGGCTTGGATACCACCCTCTAAGATAGATGTGAGTTTCATAAAATATAGCACTTTCTCAGCTCAAGCTGTTGATTTAAATGGATAGACTCCGTGATATACCGGCAAACAATGCTAATAAATCAGGTTTTTGTTTGATACTCAGCCGATGCGCTTTGTACTTTTATTGCGCAAAGAGAAATGTATATGGCATAACTATACCCTATAACAGATTAAATAACAAGCATTAGAGCATTGTAGAACCAAAAAGAATAGTTCTAACCTCGCCTACAATACCCACACACTCAGTTAATCAAAAATCGCCCCTGAAATAGTTTCTAGCCCTCAATAAACGTCAACGCGTGGCCGGTGCGGCCAGCGCGGCCAGCGCGACCAATGCGGTGAATGTAGTCGCTATAAGACTGTGGAGTGGAGTAGTTGATCACATGCGTAATGTCAGCAACGTCTATGCCCCGTGCCGCTACGTCTGTGGCCACTAGCACGTTTACTTGGTTGTCTTTAAACCTCTTCAGTGCCCGCTGGCGCTGAGACTGCGACTTGCCACCGTGTATGGCGTCGGAGCTAAAACCCCGTGCCTGCAATTCTTTGCACAATTTTTCTACACTTCTGTGCGTGTCGTCAAATACCAGGGTTTTGGCAACCTTTTCCTGCAGCAATAGGTCGTGGAGTTTATCTATTTTTTCATGGTGGGACACATAATTTACTATGTTTTGCTCTACGTTGCTGCTGGCCTCGCCAGTTTTAACAGCCACGTGGACCGGGCTAGTGCAAAAATCGTCTATGATGCCCTTTACCCGCGCGTCAAGCGTGGCAGAAAAGAAGAACGACTGTTTGACGCTGGCTGTTTGGCCCAGTATGTGGCGTATGTCATTTATGAATCCCATGTCTAGCATGCGGTCAACCTCGTCTAGTACAACTATGTTGAAGCCAGCAATATTCAAAGTGCCTTGTTCTATGTGGTCTTTTACCCGCCCGGGCGTGCCGATCACAATGCGAGCTTTAGCACGTAGGTCCCGTAGCTGTGGCCCCATGGCCACGCCGCCAATCAGCAAAGCACCAGACAGTCCACTGCCTTTTGCAAAACTACGGCAGGCTTCTTCTATCTGCTGGGCAAGCTCTCTGGTGGGGGCTAGTATGAGTGCCTTGGCATTGCTATTTGTCATAAGTTTATGAAGCAGGGGTATGGCAAAGGCAGCGGTTTTGCCAGTGCCTGTGTCTGCCAGACCCACAACGTTTTGGCCGCTTAGGCCCACTGGTATGCTTTGGTCCTGTATGGGCGAAGGTGTGTCAAACCCCATAGCCACCAGGTTGCTTTGCAAAACCGGATGCAGGTCAAAATCTGTGAATTTGTGCGTAGGCACGTAGTCTGGCTCGTCTGCTGGTTTGGCGCCAGCAATAAAGCGCGAGGGGTGTATGTAGTCTTTCTTTGGCCGGCGGCCTTGGCTTTTTGGCTGCGAATACCGCGGTGAACCGTTGTATCGGCGTGAACTGGGTTTTTGATATTTTGTATAAGACATAAAAAATGAATCCTTTGGTTAGTTACTTGTCGATTGCCTGTAATGAAAATCGAGTTATGTAACGCTAGTCCCGGATTCATTTAAACAATGCGTTAACTTTAGCATAATTCACCAGATAAGTCTAGCCCGAATATTATTGCGCTTAGTATGGACAGGTCTTGGTTATAGACTGCGACTGTACCTTTTGGGCGTCTTGGACCAAAGCATGTGTCTGCCAGTATGCCTTGCTGTTTGATTTCTCGTCTTTATCACCCGGGAAAGGCGGACTGCTGGGGCCGACCCAGGCGTTTATAATCTCGTAGTTGCCGGCTTTGTCTCTTTTTAAGTGCACGGTTAGCTTGCGGCTTGGCGATGGTAAACGGTTTCTGGCAATCCGCGAAAAAACCGTTTGTTTGATGGGCTGTGCGTAATAAATAGTGTCTTTGTCTGTGGTCTCTACTATGTCGGAGTTGCCTATTACCCGCCCCATGTCTTTTTCTACAGAAACTGCTGCGCCGCTAAGCTTTACAGATGCCAGGGCTTCCTTCATAAGGTTTATAACCTGCGGGTGGCGGCTGGCATAACGCCCAGCAGAAGAGCTAATGAGATTAACATAAACTTTATAACCTGCACCATGCTCAAGAATAACGTATTTGTACATAAACCTTTTCTTCTCTTTAAGTATACGCCTAGACCGCCGTAATAGCGAACTAACCTCCAGCCAAGTATTGATTAATTATTGTGGTTATGGTATTATAGGGACATGGAAGATTCATTTGATTTTGACCCTGAAACGCCAAGACGACACATACTAGAGCGTGCCGTGGGTGGTTTTATTGCTGGTATTGGATTTGTGAAAAGGCAGCTTTCTACAGCAGATTTAAACCCTCATGAAGGCAAGCTGCGTAGCAGCCTGATGGACGAAAAGTACATGGGCATTCCTGATCACCCGCCCATTCACGACGACACCCTATAAGATCAGAGTATAAATTTATAAAAACAAAAGCCGGTTTGTTATACTTATCGGATATGGTAAGGGGTACTGCTCACAACGCAATAGAGGTTAGAGGCCTGCGTAAGTCTTATGGCAAGCTAAAGGTGCTAAACGGCATTAACTTTAAGGTACCGACCGGCAGCATATTGGCCCTGCTTGGTCCTAACGGCGCCGGTAAAACAACAACCATTCGCATACTCAGCACGCTGTTACAACCAGATGACGGCAAGGCATATGTGGCCGGCCACGATGTTGTAGAAGAACCGTTTGAAGTCAAACAAAAGGTGGGACTTACCGGACAATACGCCGCTGTAGACCAGTACCTAAGCGGCGAAGAAAACCTGCTCATGATTGGTCGGCTGTACAGGCTCAGCAAACAAGATGTGCAGCGCAGAACTAGCGAACTTATAAAATTATTTGACCTGGTAGAAGCCTCAAAACGCCCAGTACGGACGTATTCAGGAGGCATGCGGCGCCGGTTGGACCTAGCCATGAGCCTCATTGCCGCGCCGCCAATTATATTTTTAGACGAGCCAACCACCGGGCTTGACCCCAGAAGTCGCCAAACCATGTGGGAGATTATTAAAAAACTAGCGGCTAGCGGTACAACCATTTTGCTAACAACCCAGTACATGGAAGAAGCCGACCACTTGGCCGACAACATTGTGGTAATTGACGACGGTAAAGTGATTGCCGAAGGCACACCAAACGCGCTAAAGGCCCGTGCTGGCTCTGACCGTTCAGAGATTGTGCTAGTTAGTGCCAAAGATTTAGACAAAGCCAAAGATATTATTGATGGCCAGTCGCTGCAAATAGACGAGACTTCTCTGAGCCTAAGCGTGTCTAGCAAGAACGGCACCAAACAGTTCAGGCAAATTCTAGAAGAGCTCGAAAAAGCAAAAATTCCCGTAGAAAGTTTTTCTCTGCACAGGCCATCTTTAGATGACGTGTTTCTGAAGCTAACAGGCCATAAGGCCACAAAAGAAGAAACAAGTAGTACAAAGAAAGGCAAGAAGTAATGCAAGACCGGTCACCTGCTACCCTGAAACCAGAAGACCGGACAGAGCTGTTTTGGCTACTCAGCAACACCTGGCTTATGGCAGGGCGCAGTATACGCCATATTATCAGAAGCTTTGACCAGGTCATGTCACTGCTCCTCTTCCCCATAATGTTTATGTTGCTTAACCGCTATGTACTAGGCGGAGCCATAGACACCGGCAATGTTACCTACGCTAACTATTTGTTTGCCGGCATATTTGTGCAGGTTCTGGCATTTGGCGCCAACTACACCACCATAAACCTGGCCGTTGACCTAAAAGAAGGCATTGTTGACCGGTTCCGCAGCTTGCCCATGGCTAGCAGCGCGCTCTTAATCGGCCATATTGTGTCCGATATGGTTCGAAACGTTATTTCTGGTGTCATAATTGTTTTGGTAGGTCTGGGTGTGGGTTTTCGACCAACTGCCAGCGCCAAAGAATGGTTGTTTGTGGTTGGACTGGCCATGCTATTTAGCTTGGCTATTTCCTGGGCCTCAGCAATATTGGGCCTGTTTGTAAAGAGCCTGGAGGCTGCCCAATGGATTGGCTTTGTGTTTATCTTTCCCTTGACCTTCATTTCTAGCGCCTTTGTACCCACTGACACTATGCCCCCGGCCCTGCAGATTTTTGCCGAAAACCAGCCTCTTACCCAAGTTATCAACGCTATGCGCTCGTGGCTGGTTGGCACGCCCATGGACAATGCAGCCTGGATGGCAGTTATTTGGTCTGTTGGGATCATAGTTGTCAGTGTGCCACTTGCTACCTGGCTGTTCCGCCGACGTGGCCCTGTTGGTTAGTAAACAGCGCGGTTTCGGACTGCTTTAACTAAAAAGCCCTTAGGAAAATTTAGAGTAGCTAATACCTTTTGTGATTTATAATGGGTCCAGGAGGAACTATGGCAAAATCTAAAAAAGAAGGCGATAAGACACTGTTTAAGTATCAGAAAACCAATGTTATAAACAAGGGCGGACCCACAGGATGGGTTTACTTTCTTGGTATGGTGGCCAGTGTTATTTACTTTATCCAAACCAGTGACGGGTTTTGGAACATTGTGCTGGCTTTTCTAAAGGCAGTAGTTTGGCCAGTATTTGTGATTCACCGTGCCCTAGAACTTTTAAACATATAGGCTACCGGGAGTTTTTTGTTTCTTTTTCTATGCGACCGTCTTTCATGTAGATTATGCGTCTGCATAGTTTAGCCACGTCTGGGTTGTGGGTCACAATTATAAAGGTTTGACCGGCTTTGTTTAGTTTTAGGACTAGCCGCATAACCTCTTCGGTCATTTTGCTGTCTAGCTCTCCGGTTAGCTCATCTGCCAGTATGATTGCTGGATTGCTTACAATTGAGCGGGCAATGGCCACGCGCTGCTGCTGGCCACCCGAAAGCTCGGCTGGCTTGTGGTCCAGACGGTCGCCCAGGCCCACCGTTTCCAGCGCATCTCGGGCTTGTTTTTTGCGGGTGCGCAAATGAAGACCTTTGTACTTTAGAGGCAACATAACGTTTTCTAACGCAGTCAATGTAGGCACTAGGTTAAAGGACTGAAACACAAAACCGAGTTTCTTAGAACGCAAACCTGGCAAGTTGCGGCCTTTGGTAGCGGTAACGTCAGAACTGTCAATGTGTATCTGTCCTGAGGTTGGTTGGTCTAATATGCCCAGCATGTTTAGCAACGTAGACTTGCCGCTGCCAGACGGACCCATAATTGCCACTAGCTCGCCGGCTTTTATTTCTAGGCTGACTCCATTCAGGGCATGTACTACAGAACCCTTGCCGCTTTTTGGCTTTATTTTTCGGCCAGTTATTGACTGATAACTTTGCTCATATTTCTCTTCTGTAAAAAGCCGCTGCGCTTTGGCTATAAATTTTTCGGCCTTTGCTGCCTCTGTTTTGTTACCTTTCTTGGTAAATCGTATGTATTTTTTACTAAGATTATGAATAGCCTTTTGAGCTTTGCGTGCGTTTTTTTGGTTGCCTAAAACGTAGATTTTAGAAACGTCTTTCATCTTGAGCATTGTGTCAGCCATAGCTATTCCTCCCTCAGTGCCTTCACAATATTAATTCTGGTTGCCCGATAAGCCGGATAAAATCCGGCCAAAACACCCAAAACGGTGGCAAATATTATGGCAAAAACAGATATGCGGGCGCTTAGCAGAAATATCTGGTTGCCACTGCTTTCCGTGGCGCTGTTTACAAAAAACACAGTGAGAGCGCCCAACCCCCAACCCAAAAGGCCTCCAAATAGCCCTATTAGCCCTGCCTCGGCCAAATACTCACCCAGGATGTTTTTGGTTTTGGCTCCTACCGCCTTTTTTATACCAATTTCTTTGGTTCGTTCTGAAATGCTCATGGTCATTGTGTTTATAACAGACAGCCCGCCTACTATTAAGGATATGAGAGCAACCCCAAACAAAATGGCGTTAAATATGCCCGTGGCACTGGCAATCTGGTCCTGAAAGTCCTGCGGACCAAACGCACTGATGTCTGAAACCTCATTGTCGATCTTTGCAGCCAACTGATTAGGGTCAACACCTTCATTTGGATAAACAGTAAAACCATTGACAACCTCTGATGGTTTGGACTGGGACTGGACTATTTCTGGCAGTTCGCCAAAATATATTTCTTGGACATCGGGCAGAGTCATGACTACCGAGTTGTCAGGTGCGGTGAGCGTTTTTTCCATAATACCTACCACCTCGTAGTCTTTGTCTCTGATCTTTACGTTACTACCAACTTTGGCGTCGAGCTTTTTAACTAAGTCGGCACCTATAACTACTTTGCCACGGTCACCCTCTTCTATCTGGCGCCCAGAGGAGTAGGTTATCTTAAAGCTCTCTAGCTCTCGGTTTTCAAGCTGCTCGCCAGTTATGCTGGCAGGCGGCCCAAAGCTGACCGCATCAAACGTTTTAGAGAGTGAGGTAAACACGCTGGCAGAGACCGCCTTTACCCCATCTACTTTTTCTATTTCTGCCGCCTTGTTTACGTTCATAGGTCCAGACAAAAACAGCGAGTCGCTCTGGCTAATGGTTACTTTGTCTGAATAGAACTCTGTACCGCCGCTTACCAGCAAACTGATTTTTTCCGCCATGGAGCCCATAACCGTAAATGCAAAAATGCCTATGGTAATACCAAACACTGTCAGCACAGTGCGGCCCTTGCGGCGAAACATATTCTTTATAATTTCTCTCAACTATAAACCTCCGACACTTTTATAGTACATGGTTCTATAAACTTTTGCGAAAGCACAAACCTATGTACTGACGGCAGTGCTACAATATGCCTGTCTAAAGAAGGGCATATGGAACTATTTGCACATCACGCAGCGGAACATACAGCCAGTATGAACCTGCCTGTTTTTATAACAATGTTTTTGATTGTTTTAGTGGCAATCACAGCCAGGAGGGTTAACAAATGAGGGTTGGCCTGCAAACATCAGACAAAAAGATTACTGCTCGTGCAAAAGCAGTAGTTGGGGGACCAGGTATAAAAGGCAAAGCAGATATTACAGAGTATGACGTTGAGGGCTGGAAGTATGTACACATAAGACTAGTGCTAAATGGCGATCCAAAAACATTGAAGCCTGGCAAACACGCCGTACATATCCACGAAACAGGAGACTGCGAATGTGAGGGGTTCAAATGCGCCGGCGGACACTTTGACCCTGGACCAAGCGGCAACAGTGACCCAGACGCCAACCACGGCTACCATGCTGGCGACC
>MGCP01000002.1:0-1536 GCA_001790455.1 Candidatus Saccharibacteria bacterium RIFCSPHIGHO2_02_FULL_47_12 | reverse complement strand
TGGTGAAAATGGCCATGGTGAGCTAGAGGCCATAACCACTCGCGTCACACTTTCTGATGGTCCTGTATCTATACTAGAGCCAAAACAAGGCACATCATTAATGGTCCACGCAGGTCCAGACCCGTACACAGCTGGCGAATCTGGCTCAGGACACAGCGGTGGTCCGCGCCTGGCCTGTGGACGAATTGAAAAGTTGTAGAACCCCTCTGTAAAACTTTATAAAAGACCGCCAAATGGTGGGTCTTTTTATTTTAGTTCAATCCGGACAAAGCCTTCTGCATAATCTACACCCATGGCTTTGCCAGCCTCGAGGGCTAACTCTTTTACAAACTTTTGTGCTTCCCCGTCCATTTGCTGGCTTTTGTGCTCAGCCAGGGTCTGACACTTTTTATCAAACGTGCCAGTTATATCTACATAATAATTAGCATCGTCAAAATTCATTAGCAAAATTGTGCTGGTTTTGTGCGGCTCTAGCCCCTCTGCCATTAGTTCCGGCAGGCTCAAATGATCGCGTGCCAGGGGATAGGCTGCATCTAAGGCCGCCTGACCTGCCGCACGGTGGTCTGGGTGGTTTATAAACCCACGAGAGGCAGAATAAATTACGCTTGGATCAAAAGTCACCAGCACGTCTGGTTTAACCTGCCTGATCACACGAGCAATGTCGCGCTTTACATCATAGTTACATTCTAGGCTGCCGTCTTCGTAGTCTAAAAACAACACTTCGGCTAGGCCCAAGACCTTCCCTGCATTTTTCTGCTCTTCGCGGCGAGTATTTATAAGCTCTGCTGGCGATAGCTGGCGGTCGTCTGTACCCTTGCTGCCATCGGTCAAGATCAAGTAGTAAACATCTGCGCCCTCTGCCACCCACTTGGCCATGGATCCGGACGCACCAAAGTCTAGATCGTCTGGGTGTGCTGCCACGCCCAAAACCACCTTTGGCCTAAGTTCAGTTGTCTTAAAATTTTTCATATTTATTCAACTTTACCACGATCTGTAGATTTATTTATTTTCTACAGAAAAGTAACCAGATACGCTCGGGTCTAGGTGGTCATGAAAAATATAATCCCCAGACTGGTTAAGTGTAATGGTCTCTGGGCGCCTATTGTTTACAAGCACATCATATATTCCTCCGTAGCCATCATGGTTGGGGTGTGAACCAAATGCCATCTCTCGCTCCTTTTTGTCTTTGTTAACAAAGGTTATGGTGTCGCAGAGCTGCGCCTCTGTATAGGCGGGGCTAACCTTGCCGTTTTTGATAGTAACTATATGGTTGTTTTTAATCTCTTTACACGCACCGGTCTTTTGGCCCCCAACCTCAGATATGCCTTCGTCCTGAGCCTGTCTCTTGGTCACCTCTACAGACGACATGTTGCGGTATAAGTTGTCCATGATAAGCAAGGAGGCACCGACTACAATCACAATAATGCCAGCCGTAGCAAAGAAGAAAACCACGTTATAAAGCGGTTTTGGTCCACGCCCCAAATGCAAAAAGAAAAATATCTGGACAAACATCTGCACAACTGCAATGCCCAGAAT
>MGCP01000001.1:21252-22319 GCA_001790455.1 Candidatus Saccharibacteria bacterium RIFCSPHIGHO2_02_FULL_47_12 | reverse complement strand
CACTACCTATTGTTTTAGCCATCATCTTAGCTGCTGTTCTAATTGCAGTCGCCGCCTACCTGTATTTAAACAAAGACAGCTCAAACCCGTCTGGCTCAAACAACAACACTACACAAACAGCTGCAGCCACGCCCGCAAAAACTACAGATGTAGATACAGCTTCTGAGGAAATAGACAGCGCCATCAGTTCAGCCGACCAAACCAGCGACATTAGCAGTAGCGACCTCACCGACAGCGCCCTGGGCCTGTAGATCGCGTGCTAATATAGCTGCATGACGTTTGACGAATACCAAAAAAAGGCAATCACAACTGATGCGTTTGGTGGCAAAGGCGATTTTCTTTCCATAGCTTTTATCAATAAAGTTTTGGGGTTAGTTGGCGAAGCAGGTGAAGTGGCTGAGAAGGTCAAGAAACTACAGCGGAACCAAAGCGGAAAACTGACAGTCAAAGATCGCCACGAACTGCTAAAAGAGCTGGGTGATGTTTTGTGGTATCTCAGCGCCATTTCGCATTATCTCAATGAACCCCTTGATAAAGTGGCATCGGATAATTTAGAAAAACTTTTTGACCGAAAGGCACGCGGTGTCATCAAAAGCAAAGGCGACAACCGCTAGCCAAATTCCTTGCGGATCCAGTCGTCTAGGCTATCGCCTCCACCACCGGCCATGGCTACCACCATGTCGCCTTTTTGCAAATGGGTTGCAATAATTTGCTTTAATTCGTCGTTTCTCTCTTTTGGTTCGGCAATGCTCGGGTCGGCAAGGTGAGATATTAACTCTTCAGGTGGAATCACACGTTGTTTAGGGTCTTCGCGCGCCAGGTAGCTGGGTATCCAGTACACCTTTTTGGCGCCGGCAAAGCAATCTTTGTAATCGTCCAGCATGTAGTGCTGCCGTCTATTGGTCAAGGGTTCATAAACCACTACCACACGTTGTTTATTCTTTTCCGCCATTTCTAGTGCCACGCTCATGGCGCCTTGGATTTTCTCTGGCGTGTGGGCGTAGTCGCTATAAAGGTTTGGCGAAATCTCTTCCATGCGCCGCGACAGCCCGGGAAACTTATTAATC
>MGCP01000001.1:21012-21170 GCA_001790455.1 Candidatus Saccharibacteria bacterium RIFCSPHIGHO2_02_FULL_47_12 | reverse complement strand
GGCCGGGCAGGGTTAGTTTGGCTATGTGTGGGTCTGAAGAGTCTTGTAATGACACGTCCACCGAACGCTCCAGGCTCAGATAATCAACATCTTCTTGCCAGATTACTGTGTACTTGCTCTGAGAGATAAACTCCTTAAAAGCCTGCTGGTAATCTTCG
>MGCP01000001.1:16421-21002 GCA_001790455.1 Candidatus Saccharibacteria bacterium RIFCSPHIGHO2_02_FULL_47_12 | reverse complement strand
AGATCTCGTGGTGGTCCCAGCTAACGCCAGTTATAACGCTTATAAATGGCTCGTAAGCCAAAAAGTTGCGGTCAAACTCGTCTGCCTCATATACAAAGTATTCGCTTTTTGGCTCAAATATCCCCATATCGCCAAAACTTATTTTGGCTCCCACAGAGTAACTCATGGGTTCATTTAGCTGCTTAAACAGCCACACAATCATTGCCGTGGTGGTGGTTTTGCCATGGGTGCCAGCTACGGCTATGAGCTTCAGTTTTTTGTCTTTCAGAATCTGGTTTAGCAGCTCGTCGCGTTTGCTGGTCTTTATGTTTTGCTCGCGGCAAAACCGCAGTTCATCTGCATCGGGGTTTTCTAGCGGCAGCGCAGACGTGTACACAAACCAATCAATCGGCTTTTTATCGTGAACTTTGGCAATCTGCTCGTAGCTTTGCCCAATATGAATGTCGGTGACCCCGCGTTTTTTAAGATACTGTATATACTGCGAATCTTGCTTGTCCGAACCAGACACTTCGTAACCGGCTTCTTTAGCTATTTGTGCCAGCGGGCCAATGGCTGTACCGCCAATCCCGCTAAAGAATACATGCATGTGCTTAAGTATAAAGTTAAAAGTAAAAAGTCTAAAGGGCGGGTATAATCATTACCAAGATGGTTAGCAAAAAACCTAGTCCTTTGTGGGACAAAGTTAAATCAATTAGCCCATGGTATTTTTTAGCCCTTTTCGCTATAAGCCTCATTGTAGGCATTTACGCGCTGCGGCAAAATAACCTGACCATGATCAAGCTTCGCGACGCGGTGACTGCGGCCGACCAAGCAGACGGCGATGTAGAAGCAGCCCTTCGCGACCTTCGCGGATTCGTCTACAGCCACATGAACACCGACCTAGCATCCGGCAACCAAGTGAGACCACCCATCCAGCTAAAATACCGTTACGAGCGGCTGGTAAAAGCCCAGCAAGAGCAACTGTCTGTCCAAAATGCCAAAATCTACACCGACGCCCAGGCTTACTGCGAAAAGCTCTATCCAGAGAGCTTTTCAGGCGGCCCACGCGTGCCTTGCATACAAGATTACGTTATTAACCACGGGGTAGAGGTACAGCCTATACCAGACGCGCTGTACAAGTTTGACTTTGTTAGCCCGCACTGGTCGCCAGATTTGGCCGGCTGGAGCCTGGTGGCGTCGGCCATATTTATGTCACTTTTTATAATCCGATTTAGCCTAAAGCGCGCCAGCCGCAGGCACAGTGCCTAAATAAACCACAGACTCTTGCCAAACTAGAAACAAACCGCCCGTTGGGCGGTCTGCGCAGCGCAACTCTGTTGCGCACTATTTTCTAAGAAACTAGGTGTTGGCCTGGCACTTTTGGCCTTCTGGGTTTTGTTGGACAAATTGCTCTACAGCTTTTGCCACCTGGCCGTCAGACTTTAGGTTCTCCCAAAAGTTAACCTGGTCTCTGTTTACTATCATCTCATCTACAGGTCCGTGTACCTCACAGCCTAGCTTGACCAAAGCCAGGTTGTCTGAAGATTCCTGTTTGTTGTCTGCTGGCTGGGGTGACTGTGACTGGCGTAGGTAATAGATGTTTGCCAGGCGCATGTAATCTTTGCTGAGGTTAGTAATGTTGCCAAAGTATACTTGGCCGTTATTTAGAAACACTGCCTGCAACTTACTCTTATCTAAGTATTTAGACTGGTGTACTGGTCCGCCAAATACGCTAAGCGCTACCAGCGCAAGGATCAAAATTGATGCCGCGCCAAGCAAAATAACAGATATAACCTTTAAGCCGCCCAGCTTTTTTAACTTCTTTTTACTCTGCGAAACGTGGTGTACTGGTGAGCCAGCTTGGTTGTTTTGGGGTGTAAAATCCATAAAGTCTCTCCACTTTTAAGTTCTTATTGTCTAGGGGCTAGTTTAATACATAAGCAGCTTGGGTTGCAAATAGTATTTGCAACAAAGGTTTAACAGATACGAAACAGAGGCAAACGCTGTAAAAAACTGGCTACAGGGTTGACCCTGTATTAAATACGGAGTATTTTAGGGGTACATTACTAATCATAAGAGAGGGAGACATTGTAGCTATGGCTTACAAGCACACTAACTCTAAGGGTGTAACATACTACCTAAATAGCAAGGATGTTACGCTTCGCGGTGGCAAACAACAAACAATCTATTACTTTAGCAAGGACGAGCGCCCAGAGGCCTCCGAGCTTCCAGACGGTTTCGTAGTAAACGAAAACCCACGCAACGGCTTTTTGACCGTAAAGCGCAAATAATCTCTTTAGAGATTTTAAAAACACCCAGGTTTACGCCTGGGTGTTTTTATGTCCAAGCATTGCCAAATTAGCATAAGTGTGATATAGTACGTTACATGAATAGAATAGTTCACGAACTAGAACGCGTTTATCATGACAATGTCCGAGCCAATCAGATTGGCGGCGAGACTGATGGCATTTCTCCCGAAGTGGCCAGTGATCTTGGCTATTCTACCCACGAAGATACGCGGCAGATTATAGAAGAAGCTAACCGCCAAGTGGCAGTAGAAGGTTCTAAAATGCGACATCCTTCTATGGTAGGTCCTGTGGGGCTAACTGGGGCAGAGGTTTCTACTACACCCGTTCCTACTGCAGCTGAACAACGTGCCAATGCGCGTCGCTACGAGCGCGAGCATTACAAAAGAACCGTCAAGCAAATATACGACAGGCCCTAACCATGCCAAATCAGCCGTTTGTTAGCCAGGAGCCACTGATTGTTGTCAGTGAGCAGACTGGGCAGCTTGTACCTAGAGATTTATCAGTGGCAGATCAAGACCCTGCTGTATCAATTCTAGAGCGGGATCTTCACCTGCAAAACGTTATAACGTGCCTGGCTGGCATCAGTATGCGCCGGGGGTTTCTATCTTTTGACGAGCCGTCAGTGCGCTCATATGGTGAACGTGCGCAAACTGTGCGCGACAACGTTGAAAAGAAAGTGGCAGAGCTTACCCGAACTGCCAAAGTTGAATTCGCGCAAGCTGTGGGCCATTACACTATGCTCGATGCTGGGCAAGCCAAGCAAGAAACTAAAAGTATGACGCGCTCAATGTTCTCCGATTTTCTCAAGCTGTATGGTGGCCCAAGAAACTATGTTAGGGCGCAGGCATTTAGGCGCCATTTGGCCCAAAATGTTGACTATATACAGGGTAAAACCGCTGTTGGCGAGAGAATTGTTGATACTGCTGTGCCAGCCACGGAACAAAAAACGGCATCAGAACCACCTAAACTTGAAAGAGTTGAACGGGTTACTGCTATTTTAGAAGACTCTAGGGCTGGATTTTTGCCTGCCACGGCTCGTGAGACAAGCCTAGCATTAACCTTTCTTGATTACATAAACAACCCCTCATATACGCGGGGCATTAGCGACCAGCTGCTAGAAGTCTTTGCGCATCAGCAAAAGGGCAAGGGAATGAGCTGGCGCGACGGGCACCGAGCCATAGAAAGCATTGTGTATGAGATGGGCGACTACCTAACAAATGCCATCAATTCTCACTCGGCACTTGCCGACTTGCAGCAACTTGTAGACGACTGTCCTAATCCAAACGTGGCTCTAGCTGAAGAGATTGGCGAAGTCCACCCTGCATATCCTGCACTGGCTCGATTTATGGATATCAGCGAATACGCTAAAACTGGGAGGGTAAACGGGCTTAATAAAGAAGCTATGCGCACGCGTGAAGACCGTAAGACGCGTGAGGGACCTGGCAAACATAAAACAGTTGAAGACCAATACACAGCCAAAGAACCAAAGCCGGAATTCGCAGAACGAATTGCAAACTTGCCAAAGAACGTCACCATTGGCCAGGCCAGAAAAATTATCCTAGAAGCCCTAAGCAATGAAGAGAAAAGGTCCGCTTTTATGACGGCTAGGCTCAAAGACGTAAGGTCTTTGCCGGGCCACCACTTGTTTCGTAGCGTCTTTGATATAGTAGAAGCCTCCCTTGTGGCTTAATCTTTTCGTGTAAGCTATGTAAACATGAACTTATTTGACTCACTACCCAAGCCGTTCTTTGTATTGGCGCCCATGGATGACGTGACAGACACGGTGTTTCGCCAAGTTGTTGCCTCTACCGCTCCGCCAGATCTATATTTCACAGAATTTGTAAACGTAGAGGCGCTGCAGAGCAAGGGCAGGGAAAAGACTTTGCCCAGACTGCGGTTTACAGATAAAGAACGGCCTATAATAGCGCAGATCTGGGGCAAGGACCCAGAGAATTTTTATAAAGCCGCCCAGCAAATTGCCGATGGTAGTTTGATAGATGAAATAAACTGGTTGCGAGCTAAGGCTGGGAATGCAGTGCAAGGAAGCAAGGAGGAGCGAGCGAGTCGTACAAATGGTACGGTGAACGAGCGACAGACGCCAGCTGACACAGCAATGCGCCCCAAGCGCGCCGGTATGTCCGGCTTTGCCGGACAGCAGGGCAGCGCGGGCCTTAGCTTCGCAGGGGTGGATCTGAATTTTGGGTGCCCCGAAAAGGCAGTGGTAAAAAACGGCCTCTGCATAGCCATGGTAAACAACCGCCCACTGGCAGGGGAGATTATACAAGCAGTCAAA
>MGCP01000001.1:14918-16354 GCA_001790455.1 Candidatus Saccharibacteria bacterium RIFCSPHIGHO2_02_FULL_47_12 | reverse complement strand
TCTCTGTAAAAACGAGGTTAGGATTACAACAAGTTGACTTTACCTGGCACGAATTTTTGCTGGGGCAGAAACTTAACATGTTAACTGTTCATGGGCGCACAGCCAAGCAAATGTCAAAAGTGCCTGCCAATTGGGAGCATATAGGCGAGGTTCGGAAACTGCGCGACAAGCTATCCCCCACTACACTTATAGTTGGCAATGGCGACGTAAAGGACAAAATATCAGGGTTGGAGCTTGCCAAAAAGTACCAGCTAGACGGCATTATGATTGGCCGCGGCATATTTGACGATCCGTTTGTGTTTGCTCCGCCAGCTGGCGGACAGACCAGCCCGTGGGCTGGCCACACCAAAGACCAAAAAATTGCCCTTTACCGCCGGCACGTAGAACTATTTGCAGAAACTTGGCAAAACAATGAACGCAAAGTCCATACTTTGAATAAATTCTGCAAAGTCTACATAAACGGCTTCAACGGCGCCAAAGAGCTGCGCGAAAAACTCATGGCGGCTAAGAGCACAGACGAACTGCTGAGCCTGCTTGATCAAGGGCAATAATTGCCATTGCACCACATGCATAAATATGTCATTAATTAGGTAATGAATAGTGGCAGAGAGGCAAAGGTTGTTCAACTTCACGCAGACTTTTGTGGTGAAGATGGTGTATTTTTGCCTTCACTGCCCGGTCCCGAAGCAGGCGCACACCAATCTTCTGCAGATGGAGCTGTTCCGCACCTTGTCCTAGAATCAGGACCTGCTCTTGTTGCAGAGCTAGAGCCGCTTGTTGTCCCAAAGCTCACGAAATTTGATAAGGATTCTATTCTAAACAGAAGTCTTCCAGATAGAGCAACACCTTGCTATGGGATGAGTGAGCTGTTTTTTGGCCGGGTAGGAGAAACTGACGAGGCTAGAGCACAGCGCGTCTCTAGGGCAGCGGCTATATGCGCACTGTGTGATGTGCGGGAGCGGTGTTTAGAAAAGGCAATTGCACGCCGGGAACCCTGGGGAGTCTGGGGCGGAGAAGAGCTAGAAAGAGGTAAAATTATAAAAAACAGACGCCCGCGCGGGCGTCCGCCCAAAAACTCCACAGATAGTCGTTTGAACTGATATTGGCGCAGGCGCCACAACTTTACAATTTATAAAATGGTGGTATAGTTTTGCTTATAAAGAGAGGGGAGAGTTATGAATAAGAAAATTTTGCTAGCAGTAGGTGCAGCCTTGGTGGTCATTGGTGCGGCAGCGGCCTTTTTAGTCATGGGCAAGGACGATTCGCCAGCCACGTCTGACCAATCTAGCACGCAGGCAAACAATGACTCAGCAGACACGCAGTCAGAAACTACCAGCGATGGTAACCTTTTGACACTATCTGGCGGGGGCAAAGCCCAAGAATGCAGCATGAGTTATTCTGACAGCAACGGCCAAGGCACAGGCAAAATGTATACC
>MGCP01000001.1:12813-14895 GCA_001790455.1 Candidatus Saccharibacteria bacterium RIFCSPHIGHO2_02_FULL_47_12 | reverse complement strand
TTGTTTCTGGCGGCAAAGTCTATAGCTGGACCGTCACTGAAGGCGCAGCCATAGGCTTTGTGGCAGACGCTAGCACCATACAGCCCAATGCAGCTGGTTCGCCCACCGACAGTAGCAGCCAGACAGCGGGCAAGAACTTCAGCCTAAACTGCAAATCGTGGAATGTTGACGAGGCTATGCTAGCGGTGCCCACAGACGTAAACTTCACTGCCCTGCCATCTACACAATAGCTACAGCTTTACCGAAACTTTAGACTAGAGATTGCCCTGGCGGTTGCCACAGACAGCAGAGTTATTTACACCTGTTTGTGCGGTTGTACCGGGTTTGTCTCCGTTGCCACCATCCCACGTTGGCTGGCCAGGGTTAAGATCTTTCCCGAGATAGCCGAAGGCTCCCGAACCAGCGCCACTTCCGCATTGAGCACCTACTTCGGTGGCTTGCCGGCGCCCAGGATTGGCGTCGTAACGATTGCCGCCAGGGGTTGAGTTGCCAGCTGCCAGAACCGGCACGGCAGCTGCACCAACCACAATCAGGCTGGCAACAGAGCCAGCAACCATTTTCTTAAATTGATTCTTTTTCTTCTGAATTCCCGTAGCAATGTTGTATTTCATAAACCCTCCTAGTTAGCAAAACCATTATAACAATTTTGGTGGGGCGGGCAGGATTTGAACCTGCGACCAATCGGTTATGCGTACCACTACAACTTTCGTTGCCTCTTTCGGGTTTGTGGTCTGGACTGTCTCTTTATCCACTTACGCGGATACCTGCCATACAGTCTCTACACCTTGTCGCCACAGCGACCTTGGCTCGGGATTGCCATATAAAAGGTTTCCCCGAATTTGACAGGATATACTTACCGGTTACCCTGGTAAGCAGCCCTTAACTTTTTGGCATATCTAGGATAAAATTGCAGTTATGAATAAAGGGTCTAACTGCAGCGTTTGTGGTAAATCCCTTAGCGGGAAACAAACGCTGTTTTGTTCGGTAAGGTGCAAGAACACAACGCACCAGTCGTACCCAACTCAGAAAAAGCGAGGTTTAGCTCGCAAGCTTTATTTTGTTGAGAAGCTTGGCGGGAAGTGTTCTAGGTGCGGATATGCTGCCAACCTTGCAGCGCTGGCTTTTCACCACCTTGGTGGCAAAGAGTTCCAGCTAGACGCTCGCTCGCTATCAAACCGCAAAATTGACCCAATTATTGATGAAGTTGCAAAGTGCAAACTCCTATGCCATAACTGCCATGCTGAAGTGCACAACCCTAACCTAGACTTAGCCAAATTGTCAATTGAGCCGACTGCTCTAACCACTGAGCTACCGCCCCCTAACATTCCCTAGCTTTTACAAGCCGGAACAGATGAGAGTATAGCAGATTATACCGAAAGTTATATAATATACGGGCTAATGCTAGCAAAAATCAAAAACCCTAAAATTAGCAAATACATAAAGATTCTCAGCAATCCGCGTGCGCTGGGCTTGCTTGCCTTTGGCGCAGTGGCAATCATGGTGACCTGGAGCGGCATAGGGGCTGTGCAGGCAAACTACGAGCTGCAAAAACAAATTGCCAAACTAGAGCAGCAAAACGAAGTAGAGCGTTTAGAAAACGAAAACCTAAAGCTAAAAAACGAATATTACAAGACAGACGAGTTCCTGGGTCTGGCAGCTAGGCGGCAGTTTGGTTTGGCCGCCCCAGGAGAAAAGGTGCTGGTTGTGCCCAAAAGCGTGGCACTGGCTCATACCGTAGAGTTTAGCCCGGCAGCAAAGGCTGAAACCCAGGCGCAAACTCCAAAACCCGCCTACCAAAAAAACCTAGAATCTTGGCTAGGCTTTTTCTTAAACAAGTAGGCAGGTGCTAAAATAAGCATAAGAACAATTAATTTAAGGAATAAAATGGCTAAATCAGACAGAAAAATAATAGATAAAGTGTTTGTGCTTCTGGGAGTAGTGGCGATTGCTGTGCTTTTGGTAATTGGCGGCTTGGCTTGGTGGGGGTACGACTTTGCCACCACAACAGTTAAAAGCGAACTTTCGGCTCAGAAAATCTACTTTCCGGAAAAAGGCAGCCCGGCACTTGACCCGGCCAAATAC
>MGCP01000001.1:12492-12728 GCA_001790455.1 Candidatus Saccharibacteria bacterium RIFCSPHIGHO2_02_FULL_47_12 | reverse complement strand
TAGAAGGGATTGCTGGCGGCAAAACCTATGCAGAGGTTAGCACCGAGGCTCTAAAAGATCCTACCAACACCAAGCTTCAAGCCCAAAAAGCATCGCTGTTTCAGGGCGAAACATTGCGCGGGTTGCTGCTGGGTGACGGCTACGCTTACTGGACGTTTGGCCAACTGGCACAATACGCTGCCATTGCAGCCTTTACCGGCGCAGCGGTCATGACGCTGCTGGTACTGCTAGGCCTA
>MGCP01000001.1:0-12382 GCA_001790455.1 Candidatus Saccharibacteria bacterium RIFCSPHIGHO2_02_FULL_47_12 | reverse complement strand
GGTGGGGGTTTTATTTTGGTTTTGGTGCAAGATTCGGTTCTGCGACAGAGATCCGCCATAGGCGGATATCGTAGTCGCAGGTGCGTTCATGACGAACGCGCGCAAAAACTTGTTTTGAGCACTTGAGGAAATGTGCCAAAGGCAGCCCTCGCCCCGCCATAAATAAATAATCCGTAATTCACGCTCCAGTTAAAGGTGCGACCCCGAAAATCCATAACCAAACTAATTATTATGAACTTTGCTAGTATTAATTCATGAGTATACCTCCATTAGGAAGAATTGAAGAAGTAGGTCTTCGTAAAATATGGCCAAATGAAGCATACGACTTCACGCCGTGGCTTGCAGAGGAAGAAAACCTGAGCTTACTTGGTGAAATGCTTGGTTTATCACTTGTAGAGCCGGATATGGAAGTTGGCGTAGGTGCATACAGTAGTGATATACGCTGCAAGACTAGCCCAGATAATCGTATCGTAGTTATTGAGAATCAAATTGAAGGATCAAATCATGACCATTTGGGTAAGGCTATTGTGTATGCCAGCGGCTTAGATGCGTCAATTATTATATGGATAGTTAAGGAGGCTCGACCAGAGCATGCGAGTGCTATTGAGTGGCTTAATGAGCATTCTGACAGTGACATCGGGTTCTTTCTTATAGAGATACATGCCATCAAAATTGGTGACAGCAAACCAGCTCCACAGTTTAAAATTATTCAGCAACCAAATGATTACATGAAAGCCACGAAGGCCAATGCAGATAAGGAACTCACTCGAAGCCAGCTTGGACGGTACGAGTTTTGGTCGCAGCTAAACGATTATATACAGACGAGTAGTTATAAACTACGTGTACGCAAACCAGGCTATGATCATTGGTATGACTTTAAGATGGGTTCTTCAAAGTACCACCTCAGCGTTCATCTGCTTGATCGAACTAGCCAAATACGTGTGCTGTTATGGATACCAGATAACAAGGATATTTACGATAAGCTTTTCGAGCATAGAGATGAAATTGATTCACTACTTGATTTCAAACTAGACTGGGAAAGAAAAGATGACATTAAAGCGGCGAGCATAAACTCATATATCAGTGGCTTCTCTTTTGAGAATTCAAATAACTATGCTGAGTTGAACGAGGAAATCTGTCGCCGATTAACAGTCATGGAAAAGGTACTGAAGCAGTTCTTAAGGTAGATCAGCATGTCTGACGTGATGTCTTTATATTTGGGTTTTTGCTCAGTGGTTATTTTTTGTAAAACTTGTGCGTATACAAAGCGCATGATTGCCAAATCAGCCTTTTGAGCTTCTTCGTCGCTTAGAAGCTGCTGCATGGCCTCGAAAACTTGGAATAAGGGGCTTTTTTATTTAGCACAACCACTCCCACCGGACCTAGGCGCGCCCGGGCGTATTGGCCACTTTATTGCCCCATTTAGGGGTTAGATAGCAAGTTTTTTACTCTAGCTTTTATGTTATCAAAAACTGACGTTAACTTTGTCTTGGCCTCGCTTGAAAGTAAAGAAGTGTGCATTAATGCGTCTCTCATTGGCTTGTACTGTTTTGCGTCATTCGGCATGTTATTGACGCCAGAACTGTTATCAACAACTTTTGCTAAAGTCATCATGTCTAGGTAGTTCAAATCATTATCATCTTTGCGGATATCAATGTTGATATTTCCACTGGTTTTACTAGTTGTTTCAGTTGTGCGCCATTTAGTTACTTCGTCGTTTGCTGGTTGAGTAAGTGTGATGCTTTTATCAGTGATGTACTTTCTCACCAGGTTTTCAGCAATGTAGCATTCGGCAAATGATCCAAAACTAAAACTTGCATCATCGCTTAAATCATTTACCCAACCATCAACTTTTTTTGCCTGGTCTGATGCGCCAGCCCCAGCTTCGTATTGTGCAGCAACCGCATTGTACAATTCTCCAGATTTTCTTTCCTTTGGAGTAATGCTTGTATCTTCGGAGTCCCCGTCTTTTTTATGCTTCCTACGCCATACATCCCAGTCCTTGATGATTGTGCTCATAACTGGGGACTGAATAATGTCTAATAGTTCTTGAAAAAGAGTATCGTTCGCAACTACACTCTCACGACTGCTGGTAAATCTATCATTATCGGTGCCGTCATCAAGCGTGTCAAAGTGTATTTGCCCATATACGTAGCTTTCGACAACTCTTGCTGACGGAATATGTTTAAGAATATCCCTCTCGCGTAACCTGCCATTTACGAACAAGTCGACTGTAACTTTCTCACCGGTACCCATAATCTTTAGGTCGCTTGGTTTCTCTGTGGAAGCTATAAAGCCTTTTACTCTACTGTCAATATCCAGCGTCTTTTGTTCATTTTTTTCGTCAGTGAAAGCAGCCTTTATTTTTGTGATGAATGGGTCTTCGATTGCATTGAGCTCCCAAAGAAATTGTGTCTTACCTATGAGGTCCTGAAGACAATCAATCGTTACCAGTTCGTCATCAACGTAAATATTAAAGTCGTCATCAATTAGGGAAAAGCGGAAGTATAGCGCAATGATCTTTTTTAAGTGGTCGACTGTATTCCTAATTCCGTCTTTTAGATTGTCAAAGTAAATTATCGTACCTTGCTCGTGATTCTGTGTGTGATCTGAAAACTTTGAGAGGTCAACAGTTTCAAGTGAATAATCACTCGGAACTAGATCATCGTCAATTGCTTCATCAAGACCGGAGTTATCTATAACACCGCCCACGTATTCGGAGCCACTTGTTTTTGAAATTACGGCCACTTTATCAGCGCAAGAAAGCATGGCTAACTTCCCAATACCTTTTCTGCCTATGTAAGGTCTGCCAGCAGGTGAGGTACTATTACCATTGCGTCTTTTGGAATAGCCAATCTTTAAAAACTTATCTTGGAAATCTTCGCGCGTCATCCCAAGCCCATCGTCTTTTACCATCATCGCCGAATTATCACGATCAATGTATATCCATACATTTTTCGCATCAGCATCCCAGGCGTTTGATATTGCTTCACCGAGCACAGTAGCAAAGCTGCGATATAAGTTTCTTCCTAAGTGGTTCAATACGCTCAGAGATATAGCGAACGAGAACCTGTCCTCATTGTTCATAACCTACAGTTTACATGTTCTTGTATAGTTGTCCCAAGTACTTCACCGAGGCGGACCGGCACGGCATTACCTATAAACTTTGCAATGGCACCGATGGTCATTTCTTCATTGTCATCAAAGAAAACGTAGTCATCAGGGAAAGTTTGAATTCTTGCTGCTTCCCGTAAGGAAATAGCCCTGTCTTGCTCGGGATGACCAAACCTGCCATTACCTATTCCGATGCACTGAGTTGTCATAGTTGAGGCAGGCTTATCCCACCACATTCTGCCGTATACACTTCCAAACGATTTGCCACTCTCTTTTTTATGACAATCAAGTATGAGCTCATCAGGCCAACTTTTTTGAGTACCACCGTCTTTTGGCGTAGCTTCGATTCTTTTCTTATTTAAGGGACTAAGTTTGCGTGCATAGTGAAGCGGATCTGAATATATAATTCCATCCTCAATTTTTGGTAGGTCACCGATTATTTCCCTGAGTGTAATGTGCTTTTCATGAGTGGGTTTAGGAACAGAGATTGGACCTAGCCTAGAAGCTAAAAGCACAAGTCTTTTTCGACTTTGCGGTACGCCATAGTCAGCAGTATTAATGACCTTATAGTCGTAGTAGTAGCCCAATTCATCCAATACCGCTAAAAAGTCAGCAAATACAGGATACTTATCCTTATTCACTAGACCGCCCACGTTTTCCATTGAAACAATGTCAGGTTTAATCTCACGAATGAGCAGAGCAAACTTCTTGAGTGGCATCATTTTTTGGTCAGTGGCACCCTTTTGATTAAGTTTAGAGTAGGGCTGACAAGGTGCACAGCCAGCAAGAACCTTTATATCGCTATCTTTATACAATTCCTCAAGTTCTTCAGATGATACATCGTTAATGTCTTTAAGAATAAACCTTGTCTTATTACTCGTTTCATAGCCATATTTACAGGTGGAGTCATTATCAATACCGGCGACTACATTTAAGCCAGCAGATTTAAACCCATACGTTAAGCCGCCAATTCCTGAAAATAAATCTATTACTTTTATGTTTTTGTTTGACTTAAGCATAACTGCATTCTATCTGAAATCATTCTACTCGTCGATGGGTGATTTAACAAAAGGGTTCTATTATTTTTTGCTATGATGTAGCCATGGATGAGTTGATTAAGGCGTGGCAGAATTATGTCGATAATCTAGATGACTGGCAAGCAGTCGTCAAAGGAGTAGTCCCAAAACAAACGCAGTGTGGACCGGTTTACGAGCCGCCTTCGCCGCTACCTGAACGAACCGAAACTTTTGCAGTTAGTGATATGCGCGATGTCCAAGTTGCATATCCTCACTATCACAAAAATGGTGAGACAGAAATTTACTTCATAATTCAAGGCTCGGGCTTAACTGTCGTAGGTGGCGAAGAAATTCCTATCCAGAAGGGTTCAACAGTAGTTACGCCGCCGGACACAACTCACTTTACTATCCCAGAGGAAGACTTGGTGATGGTAGTTATCAATACGCCTAGTTTTAATGCTGCGAATATAGTCGAGCCTCACGGAACCGATCCTAAAGTAAAATTTGATAAAGCCCAGTACGAAAGACTTAAGCCATGAGCAAAGATTTCATTAAGGACATCGTCCCCGGAGACTACAAAACAAGAGGTAGCTACAGTCCAGCGAAGAAAATAGATATGGGTGGTTACTACCTTATCTTTGTGTCTGGCGTACAAGCTCCAAAGGACGATAACCACAGAGTTGTAACTGATGACGTGGAGCAACAAACAAAGTTAGTTTTTGCGGATATTATCAAGATATTAGGACAAGCAGACGCCATTATAGATGATGTCGTAAAGGCCGTAATTTACATTACTGATATGAATGACTTTGACAAAATCTCAGCCATACGAGGTGAGTACTTCAAAAATGCAATGCCAGTCAGCACACTTGTTGAAGTCAACGGAATGACCAGGGTGGGCGCAAAGGTTGAAATTGAAGTGATAGCAATTGTTAAGAAATGAAAGACCTAGACAAACGAGCCAAAGAAATCATTGAGCAAATTAGGTATATAACTATCGCTAGTGTGACAGAAGATGGTATGCCCTGGAACTCTCCAGTTTTTGCTGCCTATGATAAGGATTACAACTTCTACTTTGGAACTCATACAGGTAGTCAAAAGGCTAAAAACATCAAAAATAACCCTAATGTATTTATCGCTATCTATGACTCAACAGTACCACCCGGTACTGGAGAGGGGGTTTACATACAAGCTGCTGTTGAGCAAATCAATGACCTTGATGAGATTAAGCGCCTATACCACGAAATCCTCATGCCCAGACACGATAATCACTTCTGGGACATTGAGGCATTATCTGGAAACGGCCCCATAAGACTGTACAAAGCAATTCCTAAGAAAGCCTGGATGAACGACGATGGTCGTAAAGACGGCCACTACATTGATATACGTACTGTGATAACACTTTAGTTCCACTCCTAGCTGCTAGAGGAAGCTAACTGATTGTCTGATCTGATTAGCGACTTCCAGCGTACTATCTCCTCACAGATTAGGTTCCATTGCGATTGTACGCACGCTACCAAGCATAAGCATTTTAAAGAGGTCAAATGGCCTCTTTTTGTTATGATAAAAGGATGACGGACAGTAGAACCAATGGGCCCTACAAACCTACAGTCTCAGATGAATATGCTGGGAAACTAAAACAGTGGCAAGATAACATTTATGAAGAATCAAAAACAAAGACTACAAAGAATATAGAATTCTTGAGAAAGACTTTCGTAGTTCCGCCAGAAGTTCATCCCATTAACCCAATGTCTGATTTGCTAGGTAATTCAGTGCTCAACGAAGTCAAGGAAGCCGATAAGGTACTTGATATGGGTACAGGGTGCGGAGTGAACGCTATTCTTGCTGCATCAAAGTCAAAGGATGTCGTAGCTGTAGATATAAATCCACATTCGATTGAGGCCGCCAAAAAGAACGCGAGGACTAATCACGTAGATTCCAGGATTGATTTTGCAGAAAGCGACGTTTTTGAAAGTGTTGAGGGCAAGTTTGATTTAATAATCTTTGACCCGCCTTTTAGGTGGTTTAAACCTAGAAGTGTCAGTGAGTCCAGTACTACTGATGAGAACTATCAAGCACTCACACGATTTTTTGCTAATGTACATGAATACCTAAAACCTGGTGGTCGGATACTACTATGCTTTGGGTCGTCCGGTGATATAGGTTATCTGGACCAACTTATTGGTAAATCGGGCTTACATAAAGAAACAATAGCCCAAAGAGATTTGGCTAAGGACGATATTGCGGTCAGCTACTTTACCTTTAGACTGACTCCTGTAGCCCAATAAGGTTCCACTGATATACCTTAGAGTAAGATATATCCTTGGCTAACCTCATAACCCCTTGCCAGCGGACAGTCTCTTTACCGATCAAGTTCCATTGCGGCACTATGCACGCTACCAAGTGAATATTAAAAAAGCTCCCCATTCGGGGAGCTTTTTAGTTGCATGCTAGTAAATTACCAGCTGCGGTTGCCGCCGCCGTTGAAATCTCGACGTGGGCGGTCTTCTTTGGGGCGAGCCTCGTTGACCGTAATGCTACGGCCACCAAGATCGCTGCCATCTAGAGCTTTTTGGGCTGCTTTGCCTTCTTCGTCGTTTTCGTATTCGACAAAGCCAAAGCCTTTACTGCGGCCAGTGTCGCGGTCTTTTATGACTACGGCAGAAGCTACAGTGCCATGAGCAGCAAACAGCTGCCCTAGCTCTTCATCGGTGGTGCTAAAAGGCAAGCCACCTACAAATAGTTTAAACATGTAATTGTTCCTTAATTTTTAAACGCAAGTCGACCTTCTTACTTAATCTTTCTTGCCGAACTACCCCCGAACGGTTGCTTGTGTTTAATCGATCAAGAAACGTTACGTTGACCTCGTGCTAAGAACAGTTAAGAACCTGCAAGGCGTATTAAAGCACAAACGCAAGGGAAAAACAACAATTAAGTTGACAAAATGGCAAAAATGTGTATAATGGTAAGTACAATAAATTAAAACAAAAAGCTAAAAACAAAGAAGGAAAACAAAATGAGCGAAACAACCATGGCATTTGAACTATCCCCAAGCGGTGATGAGCGAATTGCAAAGGTAGACGCAATACTGGCAGAGCTGTAAACGATTATGTTATAGTTAAATCTCAGTATGGTTGCGACGATAGAACACCAAACTGACAGAGACCCGCACGCTATAGAATTACCAATAGACCGGCCATCTGGCCGGTCTATTGGTACAGAATCATTTATCTTTCACCTTGAGAACACGGATCTTTTGCCCGACAAATTTGGGGTTGTTGCACATATAAAAGACGAGCAGGGTGCAGGACATACTGTTATATTTGATGCTCGTGATGGCCAGAGAGGCTATACCTGGCAGCATACTGTTGCCCAGCAGCACGGGGGAACGGTACTCAGGCAGATAGCGCCGCAGAAGGATGGTTCTTTGGGCGGCTGGGAAGCTCAATATCGTAGCAATGGACTTCTAGTATCAGTATTGGAACTTGATGAAGATGGGTGTGTGAGTGCCTGGGAGGATATAACAGCCGTAATTAATTCTACTGGTGCAGTGGAAAGTAAAGATGCACTGAGGGGAACAAAGGAAAGGCAAAGAGAAAACCTGGCGCAGTTTGCGCTTGATGGGGAGATTGAGTACAGCACGCAGGCCGACCACACGTCTAAGAAAGAAAAGGCTGTTGCACGACATTTTGACGAGCGTAAAAATGCAGAGATGCTAACTATCCGCGTCAGATTAGGTCCAAAAGAGTTTAAAAAGCAAATAGAGGAACGATACAGGATGGTACATGCGATTGGGTTTACTGCGCTTTTGCCCGCGCAAAGGCCGCGGCAATCACAATATGTGCAACAATTGCGTCTATTCTGGTCCTAGTGCTAGAAAATACAGCGCAAACATGCTATATTTACCCCTGTTGTTAAGCCGGGGTAGCTCAGCTGGTTAGAGCGCAGGACTCATAAGCCTGAGGTCGCGAGTTCAAGTCTCGCCCCCGGTACCATAAGCATTATGAAAATCAACGTTGGCTCAACGAATCCCACAAAGGTATCCGCTGTACGCAATATAGCGGCCAAACATGGACTATTCAAAGATGTAGAAGTTGTGGGTGTAGAAGTTGAGGTTGAGGAGTTTGGGCACCCCAAATCACTCCAAGAAACTATAGTTGGCGCCCAACAGAGAGCTGAAAAGGCTTTCGTAAATTGCTCTTATAGCGTAGGTCTGGAGAGTGGGCTATTTGTTGCCGCAGGAACGAAATCTGGTTATTTTGAGACTACGGCCTGTTCGATATTTGATGGCAAGAACCACCATATAGGATTAGGTCCCTCTTTTGAATGGCCGACCAGCATGGTGAAGATGATACTGGGGGGTCTGGACGGTAGCCAAGCCTTTAAAAAATTGGGGCTTACTAACCACGATAAAATTGGGGTTGCAGAAGGCGGCATTTACGTGCTGACAAAGGGTAAAATCAATCGTGTTAAGCTAAATGAATTAGCGTTCACAATGGCGTTGCTACAGCTAGAAAACCCAGAGCACTATTAGATTGGTAAGGTTCTAATTTCATCAGCAGTGCCCTGTTATTCGGGAAAACTAGCTGGAATGAATTGCCACAATTTCGTCGAGTGCCCTGCGAGTGTCTTCTAGGGGTTTTCTAGTGTCAATCCAATGCGTGGCATTTGCCATTGCGTAGTGAGTATGCTGGCCCAAAGGATCTGGATCGTCGTATTCCACTGCTTCCGCAAGTCTAAACTCCTCAAAGTCAGTAGGGTATTTGGGGTCGGTGCCGGCAACCCTTGCAAACCTGACATAGTCGGGACAATAAAATGCAACAATAATCCCACCGGCTTTAATATGTGCATTTACATCCTGTCGGTTGCGTATACCAACGTTACACACACGGTCTGAATCAATCTGTACTATCGCGTCTGTAATGAAAGACACACTACGGCAAACACGAAGCTTGCGTTGGAAGTTGCCATAATCTACTCTTTCGTGCAGTACCAACCCTTGTTGGGCTGCCTCTGACTTTAAATACTTGCTGCCGGTAAATTCATAAAATCCATGCGCATTTGTTAAATAGCGTGCGCCCTCTGATTTTCCAGATCCTGGATCACCTGCAAGTGCAAAGAGAAGCCTAGACATAGAATGGTATTATACAATCAAGAGGCCTTTTTGTCTATATAGAAAGATCAATAGGTTGTTTTAGCAGATTTACCCAACAAGGTTGAAACAGTGGAGATGGTAAGAGATCTAGAGTATGCCAGTTAAAATTCTTGAACTTATCTGGCTCCTGCCCAGGCCGAAGGCCGCTAACTACTTATGGTAAAAATATTCTGGGTGGGCGTCAAAGGCTTCTAGTAGATCATCGTAATATTTCCCAACGGCCTTATGGCTATGTGCCTTTGAGCGGTGAGACACTATGAACTCGTCAAACCTTTGTTTGGTAAGTTGGTGATTTTCTATATTGTGCACGTTTTTGTCCACGTAGGTTAACAGCAAGTTCAGAAACTTGTCTAAGCTATATACAAACTTGGCTTCATTTGAATCCTTTCGCTCGTAGGATTTTATGGTTTCAGCAATCCAGGGAAAAGCAGCATATTCTTTGTCTATTTTTGCTATAGCTTTTACCTCTCTAGTTTGTTTGCTATCTAGGTGCTTTTGATGTGACCAAACAGACGTATCGCCAGCATGGATCTCTACCACATCATGCACAATTGCAAACATACAAACTTTTCCAACGTCCAGTTTAGGGTCAATCTGTGGTGCTAAGGCACTGGCCATAAACGCCAGGGCCCAGGAGTGTTCGGCGTCGTTTTCGTGGCGTCTCCTGTGGGTGGGTACGGAGATGTCTCTAATGATCTCGTAAAAGGGCAACACTAACCCTTGAAGCAGCTTTTCTATATCACTAAAACTCGGCTTTGCCATAGGTTAATTATAACCAACGTTCAATTTGGGCGTTGTGGATTCTATTTATTTGGTCGCTGCGCCTGTTGGTGTATGGATAATCTTCGAGAATATGGTGGCGCAAGGCCCGACCAAATGACCCGTGGCTTACCACCAAGATATTTTGCGCATCGAGACCGTGCAACCACTGAAGAGCCAACCTGGACCGCTCTAATGTCTCGTTGAATGTCTCAATGTCTATTATTCCATCTAGGTCGGTATCGAAATCCCAGACCGTTCCTTCTATTTCGCCAAAGTGCCTCTCTATAAACAAGCTATTGGTGTGAATTTTATCGGCTGGGTAGCCAATCTCTTTGGCAATAAGTTTGGCAGTTTCGTGGGCGCGGGAAAGTGGCGAGCTGACAATATAGTCAATGCCAAAGGTTTTTGCTTTTTTACCTGCTTTTTTGGCTTGTTCGCGTCCCTTGCTGGTTAGTGGAGTTTCGGTTGTACCAGACCAAATATTCTGCACGTTCATTTCTGTTTCACCATGGCGCATAAAATACAGTCTCTTCATAAGTAACTATTCTACTCCCACTCTGTTGTTGCGGGGGGTTTATTGGTAAGGTCTAAGAATACTTGGCTGACGCCTGGAACCTCTCTGGCAATGCGGGAGGCCGATTGCCATATAAAACTTTCTGGTAGGTCACGCTTGGGCAACATAGCTTGAACGGTCATAAAAGTACTAGTGGTAACTGGCCTCAAAACAATTGAGCGCTCACCAGGTTTGCCGAACGAAAGCGGCAACAATACCACAGGACACTGTTTAATATGTTGGATAAGTTCAAATGCGCGCATTTCTTCAAACACTATCCTGTCAGCGTGTTTTAGAGTATCAATAACTTGCTGGCTTGCATCAGTAGGTGTTACAGAAAGATTACCTAACGACTCGTCAGTTAGCGCATAGATCACGCGATTGATGGATCCTTTGAACCTGCCCGGGAGTTCAGTAGCTAGCCAGGCAAGGTTGTCCCAATCGTCAGGACCTGCAAGTGCAACTGCTGAAAGATGAGAGCGCTCATCACCGCCAACACCAACGCTACGCACTGGTAATAAACGCGCATCAAAAGGTGTGTTTTTTAGAAGTGCTTGAATCTCTGTCCCTTTTTCTGTTGCAGGAATTTCGTATTCGTCTGACTTTGCGTGGAGAATACGGATTGCTAAACCTGGGCCGGGAAAAGGTTGGCGCTCAAGCACATCAGTGGGCAATCCCAAAGCGTAGCCAAGAGCACGGATCTCGTCTTTAAATAGATCATCCAATGGTTCAATTGGGTCAAGGTCCCTGGCCTCGGGTACGAGGTTGTGATGGGTTTTTATAACAGCGGTATGGGAATCGCCCTTGCTGTAGCCGCTTTCAATACGATCTGCCGCGTTTGTGCCTTGTAAAAGTACTGCTTCGTCAGCTCGAAGGCCAAGCCGGGCAACAAGATCGTTCTGGACGTCAACAAAGGTTTTACCAATAAGACGGCGCTTTATTTGCGGATCTGACACGTCTTTAAGTGGTCCATAGGTAATACCGTCAATGGTGACTGTAGCCTCAGCAAATTTTTCTGCTGCATCTATTTTTTCAACGTTCAGTCCGATTGTGGCTAGATATTCTATGATCCCCTCGTCTTCATCACGCATATATCCGTTATCAATGTAAAATGCATGGTCAGGCTGTGCCAACGTACCAGCAACGCTGGAATCAACACCGCCGCTCATGAAAGCAACAATTTGCCTGCCATTTGCTTTCTTTCTTATTTCTGCTCGTTTTTGTTCAATCTGACTGGTTAGCCTTTCGTGCAAGAATGTTTCATCGGGTTCAAGTTCGGCAATATTAACAAAGAAGTTTTTAAATAATTCATAACCTTGTGGTGTATCGTCAAAAACTTCAGGGTGGAACTGTACGCCGACTTTATTGCCTTTTGCTATGGCAGAAAATGCCTTAGTGCCATCAGTAAGTTCATGGCTGCCAATAACTTCAAAGCCGAGTGGAGACTCCACAACAAAATCCCCATGTGTGAACAAGCCTGTAAATGACTTCCTGATGCCGCGGAACAGAGCGTGTTCTACAGAAATCTCGGTTGTGACTCTGCCGTCTTCACGGACACCGTTCTTTGCTACACGCCCGCCGTATGCTTGGGCCATTGCTTGCATACCATAGCAAATGCCAAGCACAGGAATGTTCTCTTCCCATAGCCTTGGATCAGGCAAGGGGGCATCTTCGTTATGCGAACTTGCTGGACTTCCGGAAATAATGATCGCAGAGTAGTTGTTGCGCAAGTATTCTGCAGGTGTGCCAAGAGGTAGAACGTCGGACGGATAACCAAGCCGT